>JAAYPX010000209.1 GCA_012519565.1 Clostridiales bacterium
ATAAACAGGGATTTTATGCTCTTTTTTAAGTAAGATTATAATGATTAATCCACAAAAATGAACTGTTTGCAACAATATGGTGAGTAAACCTTTAGTTTTATATCACCGTGAATAATTCAGGTTTATCTATAAATGGACAATAATCATATAAATTTATAGGATAATGGTGTTTACCAGAAGGCAGAAAATTAATACGAAATGAATTATTATCATGAGTAGATTTGTAAGTACATATTTGAACAAATGAGTTCATAATCCAATCATAAGATTTAGGATTGTTTTGAATAATTGAAATTAAAAAGCAATCTTCTGGCCATGTTCTTAATATGTTGTTGTTGGTAATGCTTAGAATTTTTTTTCTTTCATTATTATGAAGCTCGTTCATGTTATATTATTCCTTTCTTTCTAACTTATAATTTTAAGTGAAATACACGCTTCAAAATATTACCAGATGTAGGCTATAATCATATTCTAATATATAATAACTAATATGTCAATAAATAGAATAATATGGATTTTGTTTTAATAAAATTTGTTGTTGCATAAGCTCATACATTAAGATAATGGATGTTAGAATGTAAACTATAATAACACCGTTTAAATCTGTTGAACGATTTCTGTAAGGAATAGGAACATAGAAATATACACCAGAAGTGAGATTTTCGAATAATGCCTTTATTACATTGAGAATATTTATAGCCTTGATATTTTAATTAGTATATACCTTTTACAGAAATACTTTAAATGAATATTTTAGTAATTCAAATTTATTATCTCTATTAATTCACAAGCAATATATCAATCACTCTTTACATCGAACATAAGTTCTGATATAATTGATGCAAGGGGTGAACATATGTATGGATAATATAGTTTTTCATATTGACGTTAATTCGGCTTTCCTTAGTTGGGAGGCCGTTTACAGACTTCGCATCCGTGGTGAGACCACAGACCTTAGGGAGATACCCTCAGCCGTAGGTGGAGATATCAATAAACGCCACGGGATTATTCTAGCTAAGTCTATCCCTGCTAAGAAATACGGAATTAGAACCGGTGATACCATTAGTGATGCTATAAAACGCTGTCCCGAATTAGTGCTAGTCCCACCCCATTATGATCTGTATGATATTAATTCTAAGGCCTTAATGGAGATATTAAGGGAGTTTTCACCCAAGGTGGAGCAGTACTCAGTGGATGAGGCCTACTGTGATATGACTGGAACCATAGAACTGTATGGTTCTGCAGTGGTGGCAGCTAATTTAATTAAGGATAAGGTTTATGGGGAATTGGGTTTCACTGTTAATATCGGTGTGTCTAATAATAAATTATTGGCCAAGATGGCTTCAGACTTTAAGAAACCCAATATGGTCCATACACTATTTCCCGAAGAGATAGAGAGAAAGATGTGGAGATTGCCAGTGGAGGAGTTATTTTATGTGGGTAGTGCAACCAAGAGAAAGCTCCATACTCTGGGCATTCATACCATAGGAGAGCTGGCTAGAACTGATCTAGATATTCTAAGGGCCCATTTTAAAAAACATGGTGAAGTTATTTATGCCTTTGCCAATGGGATAGATCTCTCCCCTGTATCTGATGAGGTGCCGCCCAATAAAGGTTATGGCAACTCCACAACCATAGCCTTTGATGTAGAAGACCCTAATGTGGCAAAGATAGTCCTGCTGTCTTTGGCAGAAACCGTTTGCTCCAGACTAAGGGCGGATAAGGTAATGGCTACGGTGGCGGCTGTCAGTATTGTGGATTATGAGTTTCACCATGTCTCCCACCAGATGACTTTACTTACAGCTACAGATATAACCAATGAAATCCATCAAAAGGCCTGTCAGCTTTTTGATGAATTATGGGACGGCACACCAATACGGAAGCTAGGGATTCATACCAGTAAAATTGTCAGCAATAATCAAGTTAGGCAGATGAATCTATTTGATATGAATTGCTATGAGAAGATGGCTAAGATGGATACGGCAGTGGATGTGGTTAGAGAAAGGTATGGCTCAGATTCCATTATGCGTGCAGTATTTCTAAAGAGCCCTATATACCATATGGCTGGAGGTATTTCACCTGAGAAACGAAAACCAAACTATTAAGAAAGGATTTAAAGATGTATTATATGCCTGTAGATGTTATTGCAACATTTAATGTGGAGGGTAAGATTAAACCGAATTATATTCGTTTAGAAGATGAGAATCACACTCTGCATACCTACAAAATAGAAAACGTTGTATTTACCAAGGAAGAAAAATATGCAGGGATACCAGTTTTGCTTTTTTGCTGTAATATTCTGCGGGGAGATTGTATGCAAATGATAAAGATTAAATATCATATCAGGGAACATCAGTGGGTAATAGAACATCATTAACAGAACATTAAGAAGCATGAGCTTATAGGGAAGTAAGTATCAATATATAAGTCTTTTAAAATTTAATAATATGAGCTTGGGCTTGCCAAAAACAGAAAGGTTAATTATGGCAAACCCAAGCTCAATTTTTAAGGTTTCTTATTTTTAAGGGCCTCTTCGGTTTCTCTCATACGTTTTTCACAAGCCTTAAAATATTCATCATCTATTTCAATTCCGATAAATCTGCGGCCTAATTCTCTGGCAGCAACACCAGTAGAGGCAACACCCATAAACATATCAAGTACTAGATCATTTTCATTACTAGCAATGTTAATAATATGTTTTAATACCTTAAGAGGTTTCTGGGTTGGATGTTTTGGTGATTTTAGTCGTTCACTTCCCATACAGATAGGGCTCTCAATAAAGTTGTGCATTTCATTCTGCTTAGTGAAGTTCCATGTATGGCCTTTATTCCACATACATACAATTAATTCACAGCTATTTAAAAAGGACGATTTTCGTATATTGGGAATGGGGTTAGTTTTATGCCATACCATAAACTGAAAGGTATCAAACTCGCTATCAAAGGCTTCATGCCATTTCCCAATTAAGTTATAACTGGTAAAAACAAAAATATTGCCGGTTGGGGAGAGAACCCTCTTAAACTCATCAATAAAATCTGTAGGAGCCAATTCTATTAGGTCCCACTTGGCTACATCATTATTAATCTCACTGCGCCAATCGAATTTCATATTGCCAGTAGAGTATTTGGCAAGATTATAAGGCGGGTCACAGAGAATAAGGTCGATACTTCCATCGGGTATATCCTTTAACTTCTCCATGCAATCGCCGTGTATTAAATGGTAACTGTCTATGGAATTAACATCTATCATAAGGGGTAAGACTCCTCTCAAGGGCATAATAATAAAGTAACTGTATCAATGTAGTATATGTAGGTTGGCACTTAATTAAAGTATAGCTGTTTTATGTCATCTAAAGCTTCCTTCATATACTGAGAACTTATTTGGTATTGTTCAAAGATAACCCTAAAACCCTCAGGGTCATTACATACAAAGTTCCAATAATCTTTTCCTATTAATAATTCATCTTGGGCGAAAAATGTTTGTACCCGTTCTTGATGCCAAGGGGCACCTTCTCCGAATTTATTATACGCTGTTGCAAAAAATATTTTTATTTCTTCATCATTTTGCAAAGAGTTTTTCAATATAAAAAATTCATTTAAAAGAGCTATCTTTTCAGATTTTGCTTTTTTATTATCTAAATCCCCACCAGCCTTTAGCTCAATTAGATAATGGCAACCTTTCTCTTCATCATAAAAATAATTATCTGTTTCATGGGATTTTATAAAACTGGTTATATTAGAAGGTCTTAAACAGTTAAAATTAACATAGTCTGACACCTGGGGTCTGGCATCCCTTTTTTCATATGCGGTCATTAGATAATCTATATGTTGCGTCTGCTGTGGAAGTAAGTAGGATTCAATTCTTCCCCTGACCGTGTAGGAAATCTTGGCTATAGCATTACCCATATTCTCCAGTACCTTCCCAAAGGAACTATCGAAGGAGCGAACAAAAGCAGAGTAGAACATAAACTCCTCTCCTAACTGAGAAATAAAGGCATTATTTTTCTTTGCATTTATTACACCTAAGGGATCATTGACTTCCAAAGCATATCTAGATTTTAGGCCATCAACAAATTGCCTCATATGGGTATCAACAATTTGCTTAATTAAATTTTCTTTTTCTATAGTCATAAAACTTCTCCATCAATATTGTGTACATAAAAAGATACTATCAGATTAAGAGCTTGAAAGCAACAATCTGCTATTGTATTTATTATAGCATGAATTTGAAAAAGGTCCAACCTTAAAAGTGAACAAATTTTCGTATCAAGGTATTCACAATAAAAAACCAGTAACCTTCACAAGAATTTTAGGGTTACTGGTATGATATGGGGCTTTTTTAATAGTCAATAGAGGATACTACCTGTATCCTCTGCTGGCACTATTGTGAAGGCCTTACACTATTTGACATAGAGCGAAGTGTTAATATCATTTATTAAGCATTATACTTAACTTCTAAGGCTTCTAATAATTGGATGTAGTGTTCTTGAATACCTTTTTCTTTGGCTTCATTTTCAAAGTTAATGGAATCTTGCTCAACCTTATCCATAATTTCCTTAGACAGCTTCTTCTGTGCAAAAGGAAATACTACTGTATTTTCCTTATCAATATGTCTTTGCAAATGGTTGGCATAACCTACTGCATTGGCTATTACATCTATTTTGCTAATATCATCTCCAGCCTTAACCTTTTGTAAAGCATTAGTCAATTCTGAAATAAATAATCTACCAAAATCATGCTCTACAAGCATGCCATGGGTAACCAGTTTATTGCCCAGTGGTCCAAGATTATCAACCATTTCCTTAAAAAGAAACTTTTCTTCTTTGCCATGGTGATGGATATCAGCATAATTTTTAATAAAGTCAATCATTTGATCAAAGTCATCATAATTGATTGGATCCCCATTTAAGATACCATAGCAGGCTTTGCGAACAACAGTTAACATTCTACTTATATTACTGTGTTCGGCTATCATAAGTTCTATACTATTCATCTTATTCTCCTTTACTGATGGAATAGGTTATTGGATCAAGCCTATTATAAGTTAGACTGCTGGCAGCTACAAATCCTTCTAGCCAAGCATCTCTTAATGCATAATAGATATTAATATCTCCACTGACTTCATCCCAATAGTTTTTATGAACACATATATTTCTCTTCCAGATTATCTCCTGGTCTTTTTGTTCTATCACAGAATTAGCATGGTCACAGGGCATGCCGTCTAAAAGGTTATCTGTAATTAATTTATATATATCTGCCATGGAAGCAGTATTATTATCTATAGAGGAGCCGATTTCCTTACCAGCTTCAAAGAGAATATTTTTTATTTCTTTCAGTGCTTCTGGACTTTTAGCTATTAATTTTGTGACAGAGTAGGCATACTTATATTCCACCTGTGATACCCTATCTTGAAGCCAGCCATGGATATTACCGTGGTCAATCATTTCTTCTAAAGGTTTGTTGGCAAAGGTGCCATACAAATTATTGCAATCATCTTCCAATGTTAAGGAATATTCTTTCCCTAAAGTATATAATTTATCAACAATAGCTTGCTGTAGACTAATTTTATTATAAAGCCAATAATGGATGGGTCCTAAAAATGCGCTCATTTAATAATGTCCTTTCTATATATTAAGGGCTTTTGTAAAAGCAAGCATTAGAGAAGGGGGGAACTAGCAATTACAAAAGCCTCTTATTTTTTTGTACCTTTAAATTAGATTATTATATTTGTAATATTATATAAGAATTTAA
>JAAYPX010000210.1 GCA_012519565.1 Clostridiales bacterium
AGAGAATTTAATATAGGAGCGGTGTTTATGAGGATGAAACCTTTAGTTATAGGAGATTTAATTGCGAGAGTTCCCATTATCCAAGGGGGAATGGGAGTTGGAGTTAGTAGATACAGATTGGCAGGAGCAGTGGCAAGAGAAGGGGGAATAGGTATTATATCTACTGCACAGATTGGATATGATGAGAGGGATTTTAATAAAAATCAGATAGAAGCTAATCTACATGCCATTAAAAAGCATATAGATTTAGCTAGGGCTTCAGCTGACGGGGGAATAATAGGTGTCAATATAATGGTGGCAACCAAGCAATACGAAAGATATGTTGAAGCTGCTTGCGCCGCTGGAGCGGATCTTATTATCTCAGGTGCTGGACTACCGTTAACTTTACCCAAGATGGTATTTGGGTATAAGACCAAGATAGCCCCAATAGTCTCCAGTGTCAGGGCTATATCGGTAATCCTTAAGATGTGGGATAGAAAGTACCAAAGAACAGCAGATTTAGTGGTAATTGAAGGACCTAGGGCAGGGGGGCATCTGGCATTTAGCAAAGAAGATTTAGAGGATATTGACCAGATGGAATATGATACTGAAATTAAAGCCATTATAGATGTGATTAGGGAGTATGAAGCAAAATATAGGATAAAAATACCTGCTATAATAGCCGGTGGTATCTATGATAAACAGGATATAATAAAGGCAATGGAACTGGGAGCTGATGGAGTACAGATAGCTACAAGGTTTGTTGCTACTGAAGAATGTGATGCCAGCCAGGCATTTAAGGAAGCTTATCTTAAGGCAACTAAAGAAGACATTAAAATTGTAGTTAGCCCTGTGGGCATGCCAGGAAGAGCCATAGATAATAAGTTTTTGAAGAAAATAGCCATGGAAAGGGAAAAAATCACAAAGTGCTTTAACTGTTTAGAAAAGTGTAACCCTAAAGAGATACCCTATTGTATTACTTCGGCATTAATCAATGCAGTAAAAGGAAATGTTGATGAGGGGTTAATCTTCTGCGGTGATAATGTAGACCGTCTAAATAAAATAACAAGGGTAAAAGAAATCTTTAATGAGTTAATATTTTAATGTTAAAATATTAACTTAAATGTTTACTGACAAATACAAAATTATAAGGGATAAAATTAGTAAATTTAGAAAAAATAACAAAATAATCTTGACTATTCAACTGGCTTATACTTTAATAAATACACTATATGTTATAGAGTATAAATATACTTGTGATTTATAAATATAATATAAATGAGTATAGAATGGAGGTATATATATGGCAAAGCAAGAGGTTGGAGTGATAGGGTTAGCTGTTATGGGCAAAAATTTAGCACTAAATATTGTGGACAATGGTTTTTCAGTATCTGTATATAATAGAACCCCTGAAAAAACTAAAGAGCTATTGGAGGAGGCCCAAGGAAAAAATATAATAGCTACCTATAGCTTAGAAAAGTTTGTAGTATCTTTAGAGAAGCCAAGAAAAATTATATTAATGGTTAAAGCAGGTAAGCCAGTTGACGATATGATTTCTCAATTATTACCCTTGATTTCTGAGGGAGATATAATAATGGATGGTGGTAACTCCTACTATATGGATACTATTAGAAGATCTAAAGACTTAGAAGAAAAGGGATATCATTATCTAGGTACAGGAATATCTGGTGGAGAAGAAGGGGCTAGAAAAGGTCCTGCCATAATGCCAGGTGGTAAGGAAGAAGCCTACCATTTAATGGAGAATATATTAACTGCAATTTCGGCTAAAGTAGATAATGAACCTTGCTGTAGCTATATCGGAGGTGACGGAGCTGGCCATTTTGTAAAGATGGTTCATAATGGAATCGAATATGCAGATATGCAGTTGATCTGTGAGGCATATCTAATTCTAAAGAAAACCCTTAATCTAACGGCTCCAGAGTTTCACCAGATATTTAGCCAGTGGAATGAAGGGGAACTAAACAGCTACCTAATAGATATTACGGCTGATATTTTTACCAAGATTGATTCAGAGACAGGAGAGTATCTGGTAGATTTAATCTTAGATGTTGCAGAACAGAAGGGTACAGGGAAATGGACTGGGCAAATATCCTTGGATCTAGGGGTTCCAACACCGACCATTACCACTGCTGTATATGAAAGATACTTATCCTCCATGAAGGACCAAAGGGTTAAGGCTAGTAAGCTTCTAAAGGGGCCGGGAACAAGGGTAAGTAAGAATAAGGACTTTATTGAATCTGTTAGAAGGGCCTTATATGCCTGTAAAATATGTTCTTATGCCCAAGGTTTTGGTATGATGGGCGAAGCTTCTAAAGAGTATCGATGGAATTTACAATTAGGTAATATTGCAAAGATTTTTCGCGGAGGTTGCATTATAAGGGCGCAGTTTTTAAATAAAATCAGCCAGGCATATGAAGGGAATCCAGAATTGGTTAATCTACTAATAGAAGATTATTTTAAGGATATATTGGAAGAATATCAACAGGATTGGAGAGATGTAATAGTAACAGCAATCACAGTGGGAATACCTGTGCCAGGATTTAGTAGCGCCATCTCTTACTATGATAGTTATAGAAGTGAAAATCTTCCAATGAACTTATTACAGGCTCAGAGAGATTATTTTGGTGCCCATACTTATCAAAGGATTGATAAAGATGGTATTTTCCACACCCAGTGGTAATGGATTAAAAAGGAGGGGAGGAATGAAGCTAAATGAAAGTATAGATAAGAATTTATCGGCTATATTTGTTATTTTTGGTGGGACCGGCGATTTAACTCATAGAAAGTTAATGCCTGCCTTATATAATTTAGTACTTGACGGCATGTTACCCAATAACTTTGCCATAGTGTCAATTGGTAGAAGGAATAAAACCACTGAGGAATATAGACAGGAAGTATATGCTTCCTTAAATAAATATTCAAGAAATAAGACAGTAGATGAACAGTGGAAACGACTGGAGAAAATTATATTTTATTATCATTTGGATTTTACCAATATGGAAGGTTATGCTGGTCTTAAAGAATTTTTAGGTGAATTGGATAAGCAAGTAGATACTAAGGGAAATCGGATCTTTTATCTGGCAGTAGCCCCTGGATATTTTGAAACTATAGTCCATGGATTGCATATCAGTAATATGGCTAAAGAAGGGGGAGCTTGGAGTAGATTGGTTATTGAGAAGCCCTTTGGTAAGGATTTAGTTACTGCCAGGAAGCTGAATAATAAACTACTAGAAGTATTTGAAGAAAGGGATATATATCGAATCGACCATTATCTAGGAAAAGAAATGATACAAAATATTATGGTCATAAGATTTAGTAATTATATCTTTGAATCTATATGGAACCTGAATTATTCACGGTGATATAA
>JAAYPX010000211.1 GCA_012519565.1 Clostridiales bacterium
CCTAAATTACTGGAGAGGGCAGGTAATTCTGATAAAGGTTCCATCACTGGTCTATATACTGTCCTGGTGGATGGTGATGACTTTAATGAACCGATTACAGATACAGCCAGAAGTATTTTAGATGGTCATATTATGCTTTCCCGTAAGTTAGGGCATAAAAATCATTATCCCGCCATTGATGTCTTGCAGAGTATATCCCGTTGTATGAGTTCCATAGTAAGTAAGGAACACAAAATAGCTGCAGGTAAATTAAAAAATGTACTGGCTACATACCAAGAGGCTGAAGATTTAATTAATATTGGTGCTTATAAGAAAGGCTCCAATGAAGATATTGATTATGCCATATCAAAAATCAAACAAGTAAATCAATTTCTTAGACAGGATGTAAATGATAAGTTTGAATTTAATGATGAAATCTCAATGTTAATGGGAATGTTTGAGGAATAATTGGATTGTAGCAAATAAAGGGGATCTTTAGCCTATGAAAAAATTCAAGTATTCCATGGAGAATATACTACAAGTTAATATCAAACTGGAAGATCAGGCTAAAATTGCCTATAGCAATGCAAGAATGATCTTAAACAGGGAAGAGGAAAAACTTGAAGAATATATAAAAAGAAAAATGAAATATGAAAGTGAATTGCGTAACTTAACCAATTCTAAATTAGATATCAAAAAGATAAAACTTTGCCGAGAAGCCATAGAAGTGATGGAGAGCAAGATAAGGCAACAAAGAATTGTAGTTAAGAATGCAGAAGCGAGGGTTGAAGCTGCCAGAGTAAAATTAAATGATGCCATGGTGGAGCGTAAAACCCAAGAAAATCTTAAAGAGAAAGCATTTCAAGAATATTTAATCGAATTAGATTTAGAAGAAAGAAAAGAAGTAGATGAATTAATAAGTTTTCGCTATGGTAAACCTGCGATCGATGAGGAGAACGGATAATGGCTAAAAAGAAGGAATCTGTCCAAACAGAAACAAAGAATAACAATTTTCTTACTATATTGATAGCACTTGTAATTGTTATTATCTGGCTAGCTATCTTTGGTATCTTTGTTAAATTAGATATTGGAGGCTTTGGCTCTGGGGTATTAAGACCGATTTTAAAAGATGTACCCATTATTAATATGATTTTACCAAATATAATGGATGATCAGATTGTAGGTGATAATGAATATGGTTATTCGACGTTACCGGAAGCAATTGCTATGATTAAGGAGTTAGAAGCAAATAACGCAAAACTTCTTCAAGAAAATGAAGAAAACAAGGAGCTGATAGCTGAATTACAGCAAGAGAACAGCCGTTTAAAAGTTTTTGAGGAAAGACAAGAAGAGTTTGAAAAAAGACAAAAAGAGTTTGATGAAAAAGTGGTATTTGCAGATAAAGCTCCTGATATTGATGAATATAGAAAGTTTTACGAACAAATTAATCCTGCCAATGCAGAGGCAATTTATCGTCAGGTTACTGAACAATTGAAGTTTTCCAATGCTATAACAGAGTATGCCAACATCTATAAAAATATGAAACCTGATGAGGCAGCCAAGATATTAGAGACCATGACTGCGGATATAGAAGCAGTTGCTCAGATACTACTTAGTATGAAACCTAAGGAGAGTGTTAAGATATTGGCTGAGATGAACAATGTAGTTGCCGCCAAGATTACCAAAAAGATGTTAGATATGGATGAAGAAAGATTAGGTAGTTAATAGGTGATTACAATCAAGATACATTCAAAGATATTAGCTAAATATATTTGGAGTTCTTGTTGTAATAGATAGTTAGACAAAATTTAAGGAAAGGAGGGAAAGGGAATGAAAGCTCAAAACATAATGGCGCAAAGTCTATTTACCCCTAGCAATGGAATAGTCAACTCCAGTGTTACTAGTAAAAAAGATGATACTTTTGAAATGATGATGAATGATAGTTTAGGGGACAAGTTATCCAGTAAAAATGTTCAAGATAACTCTAATAATCAACCCAATGGCAAATCAGATGTAAAATCTGTCAAAAAGCCAGAAACTATTAAAAAATCCCCAGCTATGAATAACCAAACTGGTAGGGTAAAGGATAAAGAGGATTATGGAAGATTAGAGAGCAAGGTTAAGATGAAAACCATGGATAAGGGCATAGATGAAGAGGAAATGTCATCTATTATAGCCGAAATCCTTCCCTGGTTACAACAAGTTCAAATGGTTGTAGCAGAGAGTTTAGACTTATCCCCAGAAGAGTTGGAAGGTATCCTAGAGGCCCAAGGTAAAACTATATTTGATCTATTGGATACAGAGACATTAAAGGAAACGGTTTTATCTATTAATCAGGAAAGTGATATAGCTTCTGTATTGACTAATGAAAATTTGGCAAAGCAGATGGAGGATCTACTGCAAAGTGTTCAGCAGATGAAGGAAAGCAGTGAACTTCCCATTGATAGACTTAAGTTATCAGCAGAAGAGGATCAGGAGTTTGCTCAAAAACTTACTGAATTGATTAATAAAGCCTTGAATCTGCAGAAAGATGATGTTCAAAATGATAAGAAGGATGATTTGGCAACAGGAAGTAGTGATGCTAACAAGGAAATCATAGTAATCAATGAAAAGTCATCCTATGTTGATGAGAACTTATCTGAAAGTAATTACTCCAATCTTGCTACTGCAAATAGTGATTTACTAGATGGAAATTCTAATGATAAGAAGGAAACTACTGATATGGACTTATCCCAAGGATTTCAGGCTTTTACTGATCAATTGGTGAATACAGTGGAGAGATATTCTGTGGACTTTGATGGTTCATTGGTTCAAACTAGTGAAATAAGAGATATTGCCAATCAGATCATAGAGAGTATAAAGTTTACTGTAAAACCTGGGCAGACCTCTATGGAGATGCAATTAAATCCTGAGAGTTTGGGGAAAGTAAACTTCTCCGTACAAGCTAAAAATGGGGTTATGTCTGCTCAATTTATAGTAGAAAATCACTTGACTAAGGAAGCTATCGAAAGTCATCTGACTATTTTACGGGATGCTCTTGATCAACAGGGAATTAAGGTAGAAGTAATAGAGGTTACAGTTTCAGAATTCTCTTTTACCCAGAATAATCAAGCCAATTCAGAAGGACATATGCAGGAGCAAAGTAGTGGCAATAGAAACAATATATCTATTAGAAACAAGATAACATTAGAAGAAGCTATTGCCATGGATGATGCAGATGATGATAATGTAGATTCTGTGGATCAAATGGCCGAACTTCGCGGCAATCAAGTGGATTATATAGCATAAGGTGTTGGGCTCCCTAATAGGTAGGCTTGATTAAAGCTTGGACAGGTAGGGGAGATCTTAATGAAAGGAGGATTCAAGTGAGTGATTTAATACGAGCAGTTACAGATGGTATATTAGAGCAAAGAAAGAGTGTTAAGCAAGAAACACCGGTTGGAGGCTCCTTAGGTAAGGATGCATTTTTACAACTGCTTGTTACTCAGATGAAGTATCAGGATCCACTAAATCCTAATACAGACACAGAGTATATAGCACAGTTGGCCACATTCTCACAACTGGAGCAATTACAGAATATTGGTGAACTAACCTCAAAATCCCAAGCCCTTAACTTGGTTGGTAAAAATGTAATTGTAAGAACAGAGGGCAAGAATGGGGAAATTGATTATGTCAGTGGTAAGGTTGACTACGTAACCTTACAAGGTGGAAAAACCAACTTATCAATTAACGGTAAATTATACAATGTTGATCAACTAGATAGCGTGATTGACGAAATCTACATAATAGAGAAGGGATTACCAAGGATTGAGAAGGATGTAGAGTTGACATATGATCCTGCTAAACCACAGGATTTAAGTTTTGAAATATTCATGGGTGAAGGTGAATTTGCCGCTAGCGCAGTTGCTATTATACTAGATGAAGCCATAATTGATTCTAAGTTCGTTAATATAAAAGACGGCAAGTTGACCATAAGTAAGGAAGCATTTGCTGATTTTGAAGAAGGGGACTACCCAATAATTATAGCATTCAACGATCCATATAAGACTATTATTGGTGATAAAATAACCCTTAAGGTAAAAGCAAGTGAGCCGTTGACCGTGTAGATAGGAATAGGAGATGATAATATGGGTATATCAGTTAAACAATTCCATTCCATTGAGCAGATGGCAAATCAGCTAAATACTAGTAGAATCAAAGTAGCTGATAAAAAGATACTGAATAATACCCCTTTTGAAGAGATTTTAAAAGAGACACAAGCTGTACAAGAGGGTAGTCAGCTTAAGTTTTCCAGACATGCCAACGAACGATTAGCCAGTAGGCAAATTACTCTTTCAAAAGAGCAATTAGAAAAACTGGAAAACGGGGCAAAAATGGCCAATGAGAAAGGAATACAAGAGTCATTGGTAATGGTAGATAATCTTGCCTTTATCGTCAATATAAAAAACAGAACAGTTATTACTGCGGTAAATGACGGAGATGATAAGATTTTTACTAATATTGATGGTGCTGTAATCATGTAAGCCGGACCTTAGGGAGGCTTGGTATCCATGACTGACAGATTGGATACATCTATGATTATAATTTGTGATTATATAAGAATAAAGATATAGAAAATAGAATGTCCTAGTGGCTTAGCCAAGGGATAAATGACAGGTTGTAAAGAAAGGCATGGTGTTTAATTATGATGAGATCATTATGGTCTGGGGTTTCAGGTTTAAAAGTACACCAGACAAAAATGGATGTTATAGGTAACAATATAGCCAACGTAAACACAGTAGGTTTTAAAGCAAGTTCAGTAACATTTTCAGATATACTTTATCAAACCACACAAAGTGCCACTGGTCCTAACGCTTTAACAGGGTCTGCCGGTCGAAATGCAATGCAAATTGGTCTAGGTGCCAATGTGGCATCAATTAAGGCTGCTATGAATCAAACTGGAGCTTCTCAAAGAACTGATAATCCATTTGATCTAATGATTGAAGGAGATGGCTTCTTTATCGTTAACAGTGGTGGAACCAATTATTTTACCAAAGCAGGTTCTTTTGATGTTGATGGCGGTGGTAATCTATGTACTCCATCTGGGGCTCTGGTAATGGGATGGCATGTGGATAGAGCTACAGAAGAAATAGTGGTAGATGCTGTCAAACCCCTTAGGATAATGTCAGCTGAAAACATGATGACCCCTCCTGAGGCAACAAGGGCTGCTTATGTAACTGGTAACCTTGACAGTAAGGACCTTCAATTGACAGAAGGAAGAATAATAAATATTGAGTTCTATGATGCTTTAGGACACAGCTATACTGCTGACTTTAAGATTATACAAGATGAAACCAATAGCAATGAATATTCAGTTGTATTAAGGGATGTAAAAGGTGAGGACGGGAAGTCAATATTAATTGATGAAACAGTCGAGGCTGATGGTTCTGTAAAATATGGTATAAAAACAGGTATGAGCGTTAGTATTGATGGTACTAGTTTAGCATCTGTCGATGCAGATTCAGGTGATATTACTGGTCAAAATATAAAATTAACCTTCGATGCTGGAGAAGGAACTTTTAAAAGTATAGGTGCTGCTACTTCAACCACTGACCAGAAAACAATATCCTTTAAGGTTAATGGGCCTGAACCAAGTGCTTTTAGAGAATTAGAGATAGACTTTTCAACCATTACCATGTTCTCGTCAGGTGGTTCATCCCATCTGGAAGCCTACAAGGGAGACTTAAATAATAATAATGCTGGAAAAAGAGCTGGTAATTTATCAGGAATTAGTATTGATTTAGCAGGTAAAATCTACGGAAGCTATGACAATGGTGATCGTAGATTACTGGGACAGATAGCAGTTGCTAGCTTTGCTAATCCCACTGGTCTTGAGGCTGTAGGTAATAATATGTATGCTGCAACTCAAAACTCTGGTGACTTCAATGGAATAGGAGAAGATCCCACATTAGGTGGTGGTGGGCTAACCACAGGTGTTCTGGAGATGTCTAACGTTGACCTAGCTGCACAGTTTACTGAGATGATAACTACTCAAAGAGGTTTTCAAGCAAATTCAAGAATTATAACTACATCAGATACGATGCTTGATGAACTGATTAATCTGAAGAGATAATATTAGTTAACTTACTTTGGCTAGATGCATCACTGATATGAGAAGAGCATTTAGCCAAAGTAAATAAAAAGTATAACAGTATAAAAGTATGTGAGCTAAAATAGGTATTCATATTGTTACTATAGGGCAGTGGAGGTAGAAATGATAGATGTCACAGGGTTGAATGATGTTAACTATACAATTAATGCTGAATTAATTGAACGTATAGAAGAATTGCCGGATACTGTAATCACCCTTACATCCGGAAAGAAAATAATAGTCAAAGAAAGTAGACAGGAAATAAAAAAACTAATAATAGAATATAAAAAGAAAATTTTTAATAGAGATTTGTAATGTTCTTAGTTATGTATTTAGGGATAATGGTTTGATGTTGATAAATTGAGATTATTGAAGAAGTATAACTATACTTCATCTACATAAATGAGAAAGTGCGAATCGAGCACATATAAATTTGCAAGGATGGAAGGTGACTACTGTGGATATAGCGTCCATTTTGGGACTAGTATTATGTTTAATAGTTGTTATTTATGGTATTTTAGTAGGTCAAGATGGGTTTTCCGTTCTTTTGAACTTCTATGATTTACCATCTATATTAATTACATTTGGTGGTGCTTTTTGTTGTTTATTGATTATGGCGCCAGATATGAAAACTTATCTTAGATATATAAAAAGTTTTGCTCTAATATTTAAAAGAGTACCATCTGACGAAGAAAGCACTATTCGTACAATTATTGAGCTTTCAAATATAGCCAGAAAGGAAGGGTTATTGGCACTGGAGGAGACTGCCAATAATGTAGATGACGAATTCCTTAAAAAAGGTGTACTTTTGATTGTAGATGGTACAGATCCAGAATTGGTTAGAAATATAATGGAAACAGAACTAAATGCAATTGAGGAAAGACACTCTCAAGTAATAGGTTTCTGGGATAACTTAGCTTCCATGGGACCTGCCTGGGGTATGATTGGTACCTTAATAGGACTGATTAATATGCTTAAGGTTATGGACGACCCTAAGGCAATAGGACCTGCCATGGCAGTAGCATTAATTACAACTTTTTACGGTTCTATTCTAGCTAACTGGATATGTATACCTGTATCGACTAAATTAAAAGCCAACAGTGGCCAAGAAATGCGAGTTAAAGAGGTAATGGTGGAAGGACTATTATCTATACAGGCAGGTGAAAACCCTAGAGTTATTGAAGAGAAGCTGAAATCGTTCTTATCTCCTGCTCAAAGATATGCAATGCAAGAAGGCGGTGAGGAGATTGGCTAGAAAAAGGAAGGTGGAAGAGCCATCCGGTGGCAGTTCTCCTTGGCTAGCTACCTTTGCTGACCTAATGAACCTATTACTTTGTTTTTTCGTTATGCTCTTTGCAATGTCTGAAGTAGATGCAGAAAAGTTTGAACAGCTTTCTTTATCTTTATCCAGCTCCTTTGGCATATTTGATGGAGGAGGGCATTCCATACTGGAAGGAGAATTAATCTCCTCAGGAATGTATCAGCTAAATGATCTAGGCGAATTTTACAATAATGTAGGTCAAGACAGTGGTAAAGATAATGATACAGGAAGCTCTTCTGGAAATAAGGGAAATGTTCAGGAAGCTATGGATCAGATTAAAGAAGAGATGGCCAATGTTTCTGCAGGGATGTATGATAATCTGTCTGATTTAGCAGACCAATACGAAATAGCCGATTTGATTGAACTAAGTATTGACCCGGATTATCGTTTTGTGCAACTATCCCTTAGGGGATCAGTACTATTTGATTCTGGTAAAGCAGATATAAAAGAGGAAGCCATACCAATTCTCTCAAAAGTAGGAGATGTACTTAGTAAGTTTAAGGATTACACCATAGAGATAGAAGGGCATACTGATAATGTACCTATGACCAGCGGTAGATATAAAAACAATTTATGGCTATCATCAGCAAGGGCGTTAAATGCAGCTGAGTATCTTATTAATAACAAAGGTATGGATCCTTCTAGGTTAAAGTATTCTGGAAGAGGAGAATATGATCCTGTGGCTAGTAATGACACACAAGATGGTAAGGCGAAAAACAGAAGAATAGAGATAAAGATATATAATGAATTAAGCGGGAAATGAGAGGGATTATATAAATGAGAAAGAATATTTTAACGATTTTTATTTTGGCTCTATCTATAATAAATGTCGTACTATCAGCGATAATTATTTTTGCAATTGTGCCCACTGCAAATAAAACCAATAATCTTGTTAATAGAGTAGCTTCTATTATAGACTTAGAACTAGAATCACCAGACGGTTCTAAAAAGCAAATTCCTGTTTCTGATATTGCTGTTTATGATATCGAAGACAAAATAACTGTAAGATTAAAGGACAGTGAATATGGAAGGCATTATGCTTCTTTGTTCTTATCCTTGTCTATTAATAGGAAACATCCGGATACTGAGAAGTTACAACCCTTAATTGCAGAAAATGAAAATATTATAAAGGGATTTGTAACAGAGGAATTCTCTGAGTACACCATAGATGATGTAAAAGATAATCAGCAAATAATAAAAGACAGGGTTTTAGAAAGAGTTCAGGATTATTTCCAATCAGATTTTGTTATCAATGTTTCTTTTGGTAACCTGATTTCACAATAAGAGAAAATAGATGATATATTTCGAATTTTGTGATAATATAAGGAAAGAACATTAGGAGGAATGACAATGAGTGACGTCCTATCCCAAAGCGAGATAGATAATCTTCTGGCTGCCTTAAGTAGCGGTGAATTAGATGCAGAAGAAATTAAGGATACTAAAGAGAAACAGATAAAGAATTATGACTTTGCCAGGCCTTCCAAGTTCTCTAAAGAACATCTTAGGACATTGAACATTATATTTGAGCATTATGCTAGACTGCTTTCCACCAATTTACCAGCATATCTTCGAAAAAATGTTCAGGTAGAGGTTATTAATTCTGAAGCAGTTACCTACTCAGAGTTCACCAATGCTTTATCAAATCCTGTTCTATTGGGCATAGTTGATTTTACGCCTTTGCAAGGCAATATTATAATTGAATTAGCTGATAAGTTAGGATATGCAATTGTTGATCGAATGTTAGGGGGAGAAGGATATCCCCTAGATAAAGCTAGGGATTTTTCAGAGATTGAATTAACAATTATTGAGCGAATTTTAAATATATGTACCAATTTATTACGAGATCCTTGGCAAAATGTGATAAAAATTAATCCAAGATTGACCAAGATAGAAACAAATTCTCAATTCGCTCAAATAATATCTCCCAGTGAGATGATATCCATAGTAACTCTTAATATTAAAATAGGTAATATTGAAGGAATGATGAATATTTGTCTTCCTTATGTAACCTTAGAAAAAGTTATTGATAAGCTTAATACAAAATATTGGTATTCTACAATGAAGTTAAATGATAATAAGTCTTATCAAGACGTGATTGAAGTTGCTATATCTAAGGCTCAAATACCAATCAGGGCAGTTTTAGGTAGAAGTACTATTTCCGTCCATGATTTTACTAATTTACAGAGAGGGGATATCATTAAACTAAATACGAAGGTGGATGATGACCTGCAGATATTTGTAGGGAAATTACATAAATTCGCTGCACTTCCAGGTGCCTCCTCAGGCTCCTATGCGGTAAAAATTACATCAATAATTAGTGGAGAGGAGTAAAAGATTATGGATGGAATGCTATCTCAGGATGAGATTAATGCTTTATTAAGTGGAATTAATCTAGATGATGAAGCATCAAATAAAAGTTCAGGGGAAGAGTTGACATTAGAAGAAAAGGATGCTATAGGTGAGATATCCAATATTAGTATGGGTACCGCAGCTACAACCTTGTCATCATTGGTTAATCAAAGAGTTGTTATTACGACTCCAGTTGTAGAATATGCGACATGGAATGATATTATTGATATTAATGACAGACCTTGTGTATTTTTACAGATATATTATGACGAGGGTATTGATGGTAACAATATTTTAATGCTCAAAGAAAATGATGTTAAAATAATAGCTGATTTAATGATGGGTGGCGATGGTCTTAATGTTGACCAAGAGTTAACAGATTTACATTTAAGTGCTATTGGTGAAGCTATGAATCAGATGATGGGTTCAGCAGCAACATCAATGTCATCTATGTAAAAAGCTAGAATAAGTATAAGTCCTCCTGATGCGTCTGTTGTTGCTATGGATGAAACAGCACTGTATTCAGATAATTTTCCTGAATTTTTAAGAGGAACCTTTGTTATGGTTTCCTTCCGTATGGAAATCGGAGATTTGGTTGATAGTGTACTTATGCAGTTATATCCTTTTGATTTTGCTAGAGCACTATATGAAAAGTTTACAGGAGTAGCTGAAGAGGAAGAGCCTATGAAAGAAAATACAGCTGAACAAAATATTAATAATCAGCAAAGCCAACCAGTAGATCATTCAACTATGCAACAGCCACATCTACAGCAAGGTTATTCACAACAAGAAGCTCCTCAGATGC
>JAAYPX010000212.1 GCA_012519565.1 Clostridiales bacterium
AAGATGCTAAGATAGGCGAAAACTATCTTAAAAAGTTTTTTGCTATTGAAAAAGTATAGATGTCATGGTTTCAAAATCACATGGCATTTGTATTTTATATAATAAAGTGATATAATAGAATAAGATTAAATAAAAGGAAGTGAAATCATGGACGAATACCCTCGAGAACAAATAACAAACTTAAAGACTATGAGTGAAAATACGAATCAAATAGCCGGCATTTGTCGTGGGTTGGAGTCCGTCATGCTTTTATGGTGATAGAAAACGACCTGCGTATTTAGTGCTGTCTATTTAGGCAGTTTTTTTTGTCCTTTTGTATTTTCACTGGAATTAAAAAAGGAAAGGAATGATACCAGTGAAACTATTTAAGAAAGAAGTTATTAACAAGAAGATTCAAAAAAGTAAACAGGATATGGATGCAAAGCTACGTTACTTGGCTTTTTTAAATCTAAATGAATTATTTGAAAGACTAAGCACAACACAGGCGGGTCTTACCCAAGATGAAGCTGTAAGCAAGCAGCATGAGTATGGGAAAAACATAATAACTATTGGCAATAAAAATACAGTATGGCATAGGTTGAAGGAGGCAGTTATTAACCCCTTTAACATGATTTTGCTTGTTATAGCTGTAATTACTTATTTTACAGATGTTGTCGCATGTTCTAAACCTGATTATCTTACTGTAGTAATAATACTATCGCTGGTGTTTATATCAGGCTTAGTTGCATTTGTACAAAGTGAACGTTCCAATTCTGCTGCAGAAAAATTATCAAAATTAATATCCAATAAGGCAGATGTATGGCGGGATGGAAAATTGACAGAAATTCCAATAGATGAAGTTGTTCCTGGTGATATAATTAAGCTTTCGGCAGGGGATATGCTGCCAGCAGATGTACGTTTTATATCCACTAAGGATACCTTCGTAGCACAGGCTGCCTTAACAGGAGAATCCAATCCCGTAGAGAAGTTCAGTAATGTGCATAACAATAATAAGGATGGGCTGACTGATTTATCAAATTTAGGTTTTATGGGATCCAA
This sequence comes from Clostridiales bacterium, assembly GCA_012519565.1. Taxonomy (GTDB): domain Bacteria; phylum Bacillota; class Clostridia; order Lachnospirales; family Lachnospiraceae; genus Mobilitalea. The sequence continues at coordinate 1,039 of JAAYPX010000212.1, forward strand.
TATAGTCAGTGGTAGTGCTACGGCTGTGGTTCTGGCCATCGGTAACGATACGTATTTTGGCTCAATGGCAAAATCCTTGTCCGGAGATAGATCGAAAAATAGTTTTGAACGGGGGGTAGATTCGGTTAGTAATCTCTTGATACGAATGATGCTAGTAATGATTCCTCTTGTACTTGTAATTAACGGATTTGCTAAGGGAAACTGGATTGAAGCTTTGTTTTTCTCGATTAGTATAGCAGTTGGACTTACTCCTGAGATGTTACCAGTTATTATTACCACAACATTGGCAAAAGGTGCAGTTACCATGTCTAAGCATAAAGTAATTGTACGAACTCTCAGTGCTATACAGACTTTTGGAGAAATGGATGTACTTTGTACCGATAAAACTGGTACACTGACAGAAGATAAAATTGTACTGGAAAAGTATATGAATGTTCATGGTAGTGATGATCTTCGTATACTACGCCATGCATACCTTAATAGTTATTTTCAAACTGGACTTAAAAATCTTATTGATCTGGCCATAATAAGCCGGGCAGAACAATATGAGTTAGAGACAATTTTAAAGAATTATAGATGTGTAGATGAAATACCCTTTGATTTTTCCCGTAGGCGAATGAGCGTAGTTCTGGTGGACCAAGCTGGTAAACGGCAGTTAATCACCAAGGGAGCAGTAGAGGAGATGTTAGCCATTTCGTCTTTTGTAGAGGTAAATGGCCGTGTTATGCCAATGGATGAAGAGACCAAGCGTATTGCTTTAGAAACCTATAAAAAGCATAACACCGAAGGTTTACGGATGGTTGCTGTAGCGCAAAAAAACGAAGTTCCCGACAGTGGCTCATTTGGCGTTGCAGATGAAAAGGATATGGTTTTAATAGGTTTTGTTGGTTTTCTTGATCCCCCTAAAGAGAGTGCTAAAGCCGCCATAACTGCCCTTAAGGACCATGGGGTAAGAACCGTTGTACTTACAGGAGATAGTGAAGGAGTAGCTGTTAAGGTTTGCGGTAAGGTCGGTGTGAATACATCATACTTCTTAACAGGTGTTGACGTAGAAGGGATGGATGATGGAGACTTATTGGAGGCAGTAAAAACCTGTGATTTGTTTGCTAAATTATCTCCATCTCAAAAAGAGCGGGTAGTAAAAGCTTTTCAAGCGGCAGGTCATACAGTTGGTTATATGGGAGATGGAATCAATGATGCGCCAGCACTGCGCCAGGCGGATGTTGGAATATCTGTAGACAGTGCTGTAGATATAGCTAAGGAAACAGCTGACATAATTCTGCTGGAAAAGGATTTAATGGTTCTTGAAGAAGGGGTTATTGAAGGCCGCAAAACCTTTGGAAATATTGTTAAATATATTAAAATGGCTGCCAGTGGTAATATAAGTAATATGATATCGGTAATATTTGCCAGTATCTTTCTACCCTTTTTACCAATGCTACCAGTACAATTACTGACGCAAAACTTATTATGTGATTTTTCACAAATGGGTATGCCTTTTGACAGTGTAGATAAGGAGTATATACAAAAGCCTCGGAAATGGGAGACAGGATCTATTAAGTCCTTTATGGCCTTTTTAGGACCGGTTGGTTCTGTATTTGATATTTTGTGTTTTGCCATTATGTGGTGGGTTATTGGAGCCAACACAGTAGATTTAGCACCCTTATTCCAAGGTGGATGGTTTGTATTTGGTACAGTGTCACAGGTATTGGTAATTCATATGATCCGGACATCAAAGATACCATTTTTACAAAGTAAGCCCTCATTACCTCTTTTTCTTTCTACTCTAATAGTAGCAATTGTTGTACTAATAACAGGATTTTCAGATTTTGCAATTGGCCTTGATATGTATAAGCTACCACCAATATATTTTCTCTGGTTAATATTGATATTGGCTGGCTACCTATTATGTGTACATGTAATTAAGAGGATATATATTCGCAAATATGGGGAATGGATGTAATTTAATAGAGTTAATTTGATTATGAGGCAGGCGTATTTTCTATATGAAGATACGCCTGTTTTTGTCTAGCAATCTTGTAGTTAGGATGAAGTTTTGCCACAGCAAAGCTTATTAAGTATTTATAATGCTTATACTCAATTTTCATATTTAATAATATATTTTTGCTATTACTTTTACTAAAGATTATCAAAGAGGTATCTACTATTATTTTGAACAGATGTGATACTCTAATAATAGCTCTATTCATATTAAGTCTGTGCTTTTATTTTTAATAACAGCTCCTGTGATAACAGGTATTCTTATTATAATGAATCTAGTATATGGGAATACAGATTTGAAATGTTTTTTCCTGCTACTAGCTATTGTTCTTCTCTCTATTATCTTTATAATATTTTTATCATCTATATTGGCTCTTATTCTGCCTTTTGCTTGGATAATTCTCTTGTTTTTATTAAGGTGTGTTTTATTAAAGAAAAGGAGGAGGAAGGTATAAGCTACTTCCTTACAAGGGGATGTTACAATATGTATCTATTGCGACAGCCTCCAGTTATTTTTTTATATACCATTACATATTGATTGTTTTATAGAATTAGAATACTATAGCTATAACTGTACTATTAAATATGCTGAAAATGGTATTTAGAAAATAAAAAGGAGTATGGTGATTATATGCATATAGATTCTCGTAATTCAATGTCAATTCATAGTTATAAACTTTTGCTAGTTGAAGATGATAAAGCCATAGTAGAGGGGCTGGAATACTATTTAATCCAAGAAGGATTTCAGGTCTCTTCTTGCTATGATTTAAAGTCCGCTTTAGACATGCTAGGTGAACGTCAATTTGACCTAGCTATTCTTGATGTATCTTTGCCCGATGGTAATGGTTATGATTTATGTAGAAGAATAAAGAGCCTAGGAGATACCCCTGTAATATTTTTAACAGCTAGGGATGATGAAGGAAGTATTGTTATGGGCCTTGATATGGGAGCTGATGATTATATAACTAAACCCTTTAGAATTAGGGAACTGCATTCTAGAATAAAAAGTGTTTTAAGAAGAGCAGGTAAAGTCCATGATAGTAATAGCGAAGATATTATAACAATTAGTAATATTACTGTGAACCTTAGGGAAGGGAAGGTAATAAAAAATGGGAATAATATATTTTTAACAGCTTTAGAATATCGCTTATTTCTTACCTTGGTACAGAATGCGGGTAGAGTCTTAACCAGAAGTCAGTTACTGGAATATATCTGGGATGTTTCAGGGGATTTTGTTAATGATAACACATTAACTGTTTATATCAAAAGGTTAAGGGAAAAGATAGAAGATGATCCCCAAAACCCAACTATAATTTTAGCAGTAAGGGGTTTAGGATATCGAATTAATACTATAAGTCTTTAAATGAAAGGCATGGTTGCAGATATGTTTTCTTTTAGAAACAAAGAAGTTAGAAGAGTATTCTTATTAATCGTAATCACTATACTTATATTCTCCTTAATAGGATTATGGATTGGAGGAGTAGTGGCCCTTCTGTTATTATCCCAAGGTATATTATTAAGCGTATATTTCTTATCCCTTACTATTTATCGTTATAGTCAAATTCGAAAATTATCTACATATTTAAGAAGAATTCAACAAGGAGAGAACTCATTAGATATAAGAGATAACCAAGAGGGAGAACTGAGTATTCTAAAAAGTGAGATTTATAAGGTGACCAGTATGTTATCGGAATATAATGAGAAACTAAAAAGTGATAAACTTCTTCTTGCGGATCATATGGCAGATATATCCCATCAATTAAAGACTCCGTTAACATCTATGATGGTAATGGTGGATTTATTAAAAGCTGATAATCTACCTCCTGATAAGAGAAAGCAATTTACCTCCAAAATATATTCCCAATTAGAGCGGATTGAATGGTTGGTTACCTCTCTTTTAACGATTTCAAAACTAGATGCAGGCGTTATAGAGATGAAGCCTATGAAAATAAAAGCAGAAGATTTAATACAAGCTGCTATTGAACCTATCTTAATACCCTTGGAGATTAAAGAAATATCTTTTAGTCTTAGTGGGGGCCATAACATATTAAACTGCGATGCCCATTGGACAAGGGAAGCTTTGCTAAATATATTAAAAAATTGTATAGAACATACAAGGCCAGGGGGAGAGCTGGAGATCACCGTAAGTAATAATCCCCTGTATTCAGAGATTATAATAAGGGATACAGGTATTGGTATTGCCAGGGAAGATTTGCCTTATATCTTTACCCGCTTTTATCGAGGGAAGAATTCATCATCGGATAGTGTGGGTATTGGCTTGTCAATGTCAAGAAGCATTATAAGTATCCAGGGAGGGGACATATTAGTAAAAAGTGAGATGGGGGTAGGCAGTACTTTTGTTATAAGATTATATAAATCAGTCATCTAATTGGAACAATTATCAATTAAATCCTTAGGTCTAGAAGTCATCTAATATGAATTATTTACATTGTTATAAATTTACAAGGATCAGTTTTAATATCCATCAAAAACCCACACTATCTTCATCTAAGATAAACTGACTGGTATGTTAGAGGAATAAGTCTAACTATCGTCCCCACAAGATGGTGGTGGGTTTTTATTTATTAATAATTACCTTTAAGGAGTAATGTGACAATATTGTAATAATTCCTGTCACTGTAAAGTCATCTTGTAATAGTAGAATTACATTAAATTAAAGATAGCCAATGAATAGAGTCAATTATTTGGTTAAATCTACAGTTTGTAATGAAAGGAAGTTTGCTAATGGAAATTCTTAGAGTAGAAAATCTTACGAAAACATATGGTAAGGGCAATACTGCAGTTGCAGCCCTTAATAATGTATCCTTTTCTGTTAAAAAGGGAGAATTTGTTGCAGTAATCGGACCTTCTGGTTCGGGTAAATCTACCCTGCTGCATATTATTGGGGGAGTAGATACTCCTACCTCAGGTAAAGTCTTTATAGATGGAACAGATATCTATAATTTAAGTGATACCCAATTGGCAATATTTAGACGGAGGCAAATAGGGTTAATATATCAATTTTATAATCTGATACCTATTTTAAATGTTGAAGAAAATATGACATTGCCCCTACTGTTAGACGAAAGAGCCGTAGATAAAAAGCATCTGGATGAATTAATATCCATCCTGGGATTGGAGGGGCGGCTAAGACATCTACCTAATCAGTTATCCGGTGGCCAGCAGCAGAGAGTATCTATAGGGAGGGCACTTATCAATAATCCTGCCATTGTTCTTGCTGATGAGCCTACTGGTAATCTTGATAGTAAGAATAGTGGGGAAATAGTGAATTTATTAAAATTATATAATCAAATGTATAATCAGACTTTAATTCTGATTACCCATGATGAGAAAATTGCTCTTCAGGCTAATAGAATTATCAGTATAGAAGATGGGGAGATTGCCAAAGACGAGGTGATCAGGTCATGAATATAATGAATCAGATTACCTTGAAAGGGTTAAAGAAAAATAAAACAAGGACTATTGTTACTATAATAGGAATTATTTTATCAGCGGCCATGATTACTGCTGTTACCACCTTTGCTTCCAGTATACAAACCTATATAGTAAATTATACTATTAGTAAAACAGGTGATTGGCATTTAAAGTTCGATATAGAGAATATTGAAGACTATCATGATATTAAAGAGGATAATAGGGTAGAGCATATTTCTTTAGTTCATGAAGGGGGCTACTCACTTCTAGAAGGAGGAACAAATCAATATAAACCTTATCTTTATATTATGGAGCTGGATAGCCAAGGATTAGATACTTTACCTATTTATTTAACTCAGGGAAGATTACCTGAGAATAGTCAGGAGATAGTTATTCCTGAACATATCTCAACTAATGGCGGTGTTGAATTTAAAATTGGTGACCAGCTTGAACTAGAAGTGGGCCAGCGATATGTTGGTGATTTTGTCTTAAATCAAAACAATCCCATAACCTATGAAGAGGATGAGAAGACAGAGGAATTAAGAATTATAGGCTCTAGAGCATTTACTGTTGTGGGAATCTGTCAACGTTTTTCATATGAACTAGAAGATTATTCTGCTCCTGGTTATAGCGTAATAACAAAAATGGATGAAAGTGTAACAGCTAATGAGCATGATAGTCTATCTGTCTATCTAAAGCTTAATAAGCCCAGGAAGGTTTATGAACTGGCCAAGGATCTACATGAAAAATACGGAGCCAATAATTTTACCTATAACAGTGAAGTCCTTAGATATCAGGGAATAAGTAATATAGGTGGCTTCAATAGGGTCATATATAGTTTGGCCACCATTGTAATGATACTTATTATGGTAGGATCCATATCTTTGATCTATAACTCCTTCTCTATTTCTGTAAGTGAGAGGAAGAAGCAATTTGGACTACTATCCAGTGTTGGTGCTACCAGAAAACAATTAATAAACTCTGTGTTTTACGAAGCTTTAGTTATTGGGCTTATAGGTATTCCTCTTGGAATTGGATCTGGTATTCTAGGCATTGGGGTAACTTTATATCTGCTTAAGGATAATTTCGTAAGAATGATTGGAGAGAGGTTGCCTGTAGAACTAACACTTTCCGTCTCTCTACCCTCAGTAATAGCAGCAATAATTGTTAGTATAATTACCATATTGATATCTGCTTACATCCCTGCCAGACGGGCTAAGAAAATATCCGCCATGGATGCTGTAAGGCAGACTTCTGATATTAAATTAACAGCCAGAACTGTTAAAACATCGGTTTTAACTAGAAAATTATTTGGTATAGAGGGAGATATTGCCCTTAAGAATTTAAAAAGAAATAAGAGGCGTTATCGGAGTACGGTGTTTTCTCTATTTATCAGTGTTTTATTGTTTATCAGTGCATCTTCATTTTCCATGTATTTAACAGATAGTGTGGAAAATGTTTATGAGGATTATAACTTTGAATTGGCTTATTTCGTATATGAAAGTGATAACTTAAGCCAGGAACATAAACAAGCATTTGAAGACATTTGTAAATTAGATGGTATAGATGATGGAGCTATTATAAGGGCTGGTTACTGGGAAACTATTCTTTCAAAGGAGCAGATAATACCTTCTTATTATACTAAAATGCTTGATTATGGTTACCTAAGTGAAGATGGAGAGTCTTTAACTGTTAATGTCTTTGTCTATAGTGTAGACCATACAGGCTTCTTAAATTATATAAATAAGTTAGGTTTGGATAAAGAAAAGTATCAAAACCCTGAAGAGCTAACTGCCATTGCAATAGATAGACAGCACTATTTTAATGCGGATGAAGAGCGTTATATTAATACTAGTATAATTAAAGAACATTCAGAAACAAAAATAACTGTTTCCGACAATGATGAAAGCCCTAATAGAGCATCTCTAGTAATAGGAGCCTTTACAGAGCTTCCCCCACTTGGGCTTAAGGAATATTCTTATGGCAATAGTATTGTATTAATTGTAGACGAGGAAGTTGTTAATGATACCCAAAGCAAAATCAAAGATATGGTATGGGATAATCAATACCAAATGTTCTTTAAATCAAATAATCCTGATGAAGCGGTAGAGGATATAAAGAAGATTTTAGTTGATGCTGGTCTTGATACTGGAGCTATCTTTAATATAGCTGAACGGGTTGAAGATAATAGGAATATCATCACCATTTTAAATGTTTTTGCCTATGGATTTATTGTGCTGATGTCCTTAATAACCATAGCTAATGTATTTAATACCATAAGTACCAATATTAATTTAAGAAGACGGGAATTTGCCATGTTAAAATCTGTAGGTATAACCAATAGTGGTTTCAATAAAATGCTAAATTATGAATGTATATTCTATGGGCTTAAGGCTTTATTCTATGGGCTACCTGCCTCTATTGTGGTTACCTACTTGATTTATTTAGGTGTAATGGAAGGTGTGGATATGAATTTCTATCTACCTATTAAAAGTATATTAATAAGCGTATTATCTGTATTTTTAGTGGTGTTTATATCTATGATGTATTCCATGAGAAAGATACGAAATGAAAATATTTTAGATGCTCTAAAAAATGAGAATTTATAGTCTTAAGTTTAAGCACTGACAAGTATAAAGTCAGTGCTTTTATTAAAATGCAACCTTGGAATAAGTTGCATCGTCTAATTGGTAAATAATATATTTTATACCAAAAAATCATAATTAGACTATAATGAAAGGAGTTTATAAAATGAAACGAATACTATCTTTAGCCATGTCCGGTGCATTACTGATAACATCCATTCCGCTTCCGGTTAGCGCAGCAGCTATTACCAAGGACAGTGTGGTATATGACACCGCAATAGGATTAAATGAGGCAAGGACCCTGGCCTATGACAATTCAAGTGTTGTTTTAGGAAGTGTAGGAGAAGCCCAGGCAGTTAAAGGAGAAGCTAGTGATAAAAGCTTGGAAGAGGCAATCAAAGCAGTTAGATCCAAGATATCGGTGCCAAAGACTTATTCAGAGTTTGATTATTATTTTAATGTATCTAATTCTTATGAAGGAACTATATGGAATCTATCCTGGAGAAATCCTGATAATGGTAGTTATGTTCGTGTGGCTTGTGACAATAGTGGTAATATCATTAGTTATAGGCATTATGATGCAACAAATAAAAACAGCGGTATAGCAAAATATCTAAAAAAGGAATTAAAGGCTGATGCAGAGCAATTTATCAAGAAGATTGCTCCTGAGGTTTCTGATAAGTTAGAGTTTATAGAGGCCAGATATGATGGTATCTATAGTGGGAACTATGTCTATCATTATCAAAGAGTTGAAAATGGGATAAGTTTTCCTGATAATACTGTCAGTGTATCTGTAAGTAATGTAACTGGTGAAATTACATCTATATATATCAATTGGCTATATAATAGTAAAGTACCTTCAGCCGACACTAAAATATCAAAGGAGAAGGCAGGCAAATTAATCAGTGACAATATGGATATGAATTTAGTATATCGAATTAATTATAACCGTATCTATGATAGCAGTGCTAATAGTGAGATTAAGGCATATTTAGTATATGAACCCAGTAAGAATTATATCTCCGTTGATGCTAAGACAGGAGAAGTATATTTCTCTAGGGATCAATGGGTAGATAAAGGGGAATATGATACAGGATATGCAGAGGCGAATACTTCAAGTAAACAAGCAGATAGCTCAGCGGCTAGTTCTATTACATTAACTGATGAAGAGATTGCCAAACTTGAGGAACTAAATCAGTTGATTTCTAAGGATGAGGCGATTAAGGCTGTTACTGAAAATAAGTATCTGTATATCGATAAGAATTTAAAAGCCTATTCAGCTAATTTAGTTAAGTCAAACTATGGCATTTATAATTGGAAGCATAAGGATCAGTATGTGTGGGAAATTACCTTAGAAGATCCAAGGGTAATTGATAGACTAAGTGGTGATACTTATCGGGCCTACGCATATGCCACAGTAGATGCCAAGACCGGTAATATAATTAGTTTTTATGCCAGCCTACCTAGTAATTATGACAGTAGCACAGGCAAGTGGAACCAGGTAGATGTACCATATGACAGGAAGGCTTCTCAAGAAGTTTTAGAGAAATTCCTTAAGAATCAGGTTAAGGATTACTTTGATAATTCTAAATTAGTGGATAGCAATGATAGTTATATAATTTCCTACAAGGAAGATAAGCCAATCTATGGCGGATACACTTATCAATACCAGAGGGTCAATGAAGGGGTACTATTCCCATATAATAGTATCACTGGTTCTGTTGCAGGTACCAATGGAAAGATTTACTCCTTTAATTATAGTTGGGATGACAATGTTAAATTTGAATCTCCTAAGAAGGCTATGTCTCCGGAAAAAGCTATGGAATATTATTTAAATAATGAGGGCTATAGGTTAATCTATGAAGTAAATAGAATTAATATCTATGATTCAAACTACAGCTCTCCAGAGAAATATTATGACTATAATGAAGCATATTCTGTAGCTTATGAAGTAAGATTGGTTTATCGTCCTGATGTTGAACCGTATTTTATTTCACCATTTACTGGCCAGCAACTGGATTATGATGGTCAGGTATATGAGAAAAAAGCTCCTTATACCTATCTAGATATTTCTGAAATCCAGGACAATAGGGACATATTATTGCTTTCTGATATGAATATAGGATTTGAAGGAGATTACTTTGAGCCAGCTAAATCTGTGACTAAAAAAGAGTTATTAGATTTGATTAAGCAAGTGGGCTATAATTATTATGAAGAAGAATATAACTTGAATTTTACATTAACCAGGGAAGAAGCTGCCAAATTATTAATCGATAATTTAGGTTTAGGTGATGTAGCTAAGCTTACTGGTATATTTACCACAGGATATGAGGATGAAGGTAAAATATCTAAAACTAACCTAGGTTATGTTGCTTTAGCTAAAGGAATTGGCTTAATGGAAGCGGAGGCAGAAAACAAATTCAATCCTAAGAAGGATCTAACAAGAGAAGAAGCGATTGATCTAATTATGAATTATATGAAAGCTTATAAAGAGAGATATTATTAGTATATAGTAATGCTGTTGAAAAATATAAGGGACACAAGACCTTAATTTTTCAACAGCATAAATTTTGCCAGCCAATAAAATATATTATAAAAGTGGCTGTCCCAATGTATTATACCAGTCTACCCTGATATATCTATTGCGACAGCCACTTCATTATGTTAACTTATATATAATTATTGGATGCTATTAACAGCTTTTGTAATTTGGGAAACTTTTCTAGCAGCGGTATTTTTGTGGAAAACACCTTTAGAACGTGCTTTATCGATTTCAGAAATAGCATCAATTAAACACTTCTTAGCAAGTTCCTTATCGTTAGCAGCAATTGCAGCCTCCACTTTCTTTATCATAGTTTTAACCTTAGACTTAATCGCTTTGTTTCTAGCAGTCTTGGTTTTGATAACTAAAATTCTCTTCTTAGCAGATTTGATATTAGCCAAACAGTACACCTCCAATTAATAATAATATTATCAACCGCCTCGCCAAGGCTAATATAGACGAGAGTGTGATCTATACTTGGATAAGTTGGTTGATTCTAATTATTCATTGTTTCATTAAATTCGGACACGGACGTTCTAATGTAAACATACTATTATATTTTAGTGTATCCTTTTAATTCTGTCAATACATATTTATTTTTAATTTGACAAAAACTAATTATGAAAAGATTATAATGGAGGTTTCGGTTATGGAAGGGAAAATAAGAACTGACTTGGCCTTGGAAGTAAGGGAGAGCTTTCCAGAAGATGATGTGGAGATAAGGGGAGTCATATTAACGGAAGAATATGACGAAGAAAATAAAATTCGTATTTCCACTGTTGTTATAAAAGATGAAAAAGGTGCTAAAGCTATGGGAAAGCCAATAGGGACCTATATTACCATAGAAGCGCCTGAACTTGAGAATTCCAGTGAAGATTATAACAAACCAGTTTCTGAAGCTATAGCAGAGCAACTTAGGAAAATAGCAGGGGAACATAACTATGATGATGTCTTAGTAGTAGGTCTAGGTAATAGGGATGTAACTCCAGACGCCTTAGGTCCACAAGTGGTGGATAATCTTTTTGTTACTAGGCATCTTATAAGAGAGTTTGGTAAGGAATTTAAAGAGAGAAACAATTTAGGAAGTGTCAGTGCTATATCCCCAGGGGTTATGGCTCAGACTGGTATGGAGACATTAGAGATAATAAAAGGTGTAATTCAAGAAACTAAACCTAAATTACTAATTGTAATAGATGCCCTGGCATCCAGAAGTATCAATCGCTTAAATACCACAGTTCAATTAACTGATACAGGGATAAGCCCTGGTTCAGGGGTAGGTAATAATCGTAAGGCATTAAATATGGAGAACCTTGGTACTAAAGTAGTTGCTCTTGGTGTGCCTACGGTTGTTGACGCTGCTACTATAGTAGCCGATACCTTGACTGAGTATATGCAGCGAAATGGTTTTGGTGAAGAGGATATTTTTAACTTTATTTCAGAAGTAAATGGGCAGCAAATGTATAATATGTTTGTTACACCTAAGAACATCGATGAATCCGTAAAACGTATAAGTTATACTATATCGGAGGCATTAAACTCCTGTTTTGCCCAAAAAATCAGTTACTTAGTTTAGCTGGAAAGGTAATAATGGCAAGCTTTTTGAATATAATGAATCAGTTGATACTTATAGTTTATCATTTATATGGAGGCAGCGATGAATAAAAGAAGGTGGAAAGCTTGGGGGAGTATATATCCTTTGATTTGGACTCTTATCTTACTGGCTTCCGGATTTATACTCATTAAGTTTGCCATTTTATCAGGGTCTGGTAAAGTTGGTCAAGCTAAGGAAAGCCTAGGTTCTAATCTGATATCCAATGTTTGTATTAAGCTTATAGAAACAAGCTCCTCATATATTTCCTATTCAATGGTAGAAGAGCCTGAGGATTTCTCATTTCCAATTATTAAGATAATGGATGGGCTTTCCTTACACGCATATAACAAACATACATATTCAAAAGCGGCAGTTAATTATAGTTTTGATACTGCAACCTATAAGAATATAGAAAATAAAGGGTATAATAAGGGCCTTATATTTAGGGATTTAACCGAAGGCCATTTAGAAAAAGAGTATGTCTTGTCCAATGGGGCTGTGTTCGCTAAAATTAACGGTAATGATTCTATAAGGGATAATATATATCATAGCCAATTAAATATATTGGTTGAGAAAGGTAATGTTTTCTTAAAGGAAACAGATGAAAAGAGTTCTGAATTTAATCAATCTATGGAAACTATGAAGACCAACAAAGGAGTTGAATTCACCTTAGATCAATTAAAGGATGTTAATTTCCTTATTAGAAACTTTTATATTGTAGATGCAGATGCAAGTATTAATCAAAGTTTGTTTGACTCAGAAAAACTATTACAAAAAGATATGACTATAAAGCAAAGTAGTGATAAACCCCAGATTTTAATCTATCATACCCATTCCCAGGAAGCATACATAGACAGCCGGGAGGGGGTAGTGGAAGATACAGTGGTAGGCATAGGTAGTTTACTTAAGGAAGTTTTAGAAAAAAAATATGGTTACAATGTGATCCATGATAAATCTGTTTATGATATGGTAGATGGGAAACTAGACCGTAGCTATGCCTATAATCTTGCTAAGAAAGGGATTGATAAAATCTTAGAAAAGTATCCTTCTATAGAGGTGGTAATAGACTTACATAGGGACGGAGCGGCCGAAAGAGCAATCATGCTAGATGGAAAAGAAACAGCTCAAGTAATGCTCTTAAATGGTTTAAGTAGGGATACATATGGACCAATTACCCGTTTAGATAATCCCAATTTAGAAGATAATCTGGCATTTAGCCTTAAACTACAGTTAAAATCCTTGGAGTTATATCCTGGCTTTTTCTTTAAGAACTATCTACATTGTTATAGGTATAATTTGCATGTAAGGGAAAAAAGCATGCTTGTGGAATGGGGAACCCATATGAATACACTGCAGTCAGCTAAGAATGCTGTGGAACCTTTTGCAAAGGTATTAGATGCAGTTTTACAGGGAAGATAATATATCTTATAATTAAATGGATTTTAGTATATAATTAGCTATAACTTTGCTTATCTTCTATTTGTGGAATTAATTATGGTGTGATATAATACTTAAGAATAAATTATGGAAAATACGGTAATTGTATCATTTACCTATGGAAAGACTAGAGATATACTTAAGATATATGTAGGAGGAGTTAGAATGTCCATAGATCAAAGTAAAATAAGAAATTTTTGTATTATTGCCCATATAGATCATGGTAAATCAACTTTGGCAGATCGAATTATTGAAAAAACTGGGCTGTTAACCAGTAGAGAAATGCAATCTCAGGTCCTAGATAATATGGATTTAGAGAGAGAAAGAGGAATTACAATTAAGGCTCAGACAGTACGTACTGTTTATAAGGCCAGTGACGGGGAAGAATACATTTTTAATTTAATTGATACCCCAGGTCACGTTGACTTTAATTACGAAGTTTCTCGAAGTCTTGCTGCCTGTGATGGTGCAATACTGGTGGTAGATGCTGCACAAGGTATAGAAGCCCAGACCCTAGCTAATGTATACCTGGCACTGGAGCACAATTTAGAGATTATACCAGTTATAAATAAGATTGATCTACCCAGTGCAGATCCTGACAGGGTGAAGGAGGAGATTGAAGACATCATAGGTCTTGATGCCTCTGATGCTCCGCTTGTTTCAGCTAAGCAAGGACTAAATATTGATCAGGTATTGGAGCAGATTGTAGATAAAATCCCTGCCCCTACCGGTGATGTTAACGGGCCTTTAAAGGCGCTTATCTTTGACTCCATATACGATCCATACAAAGGAGTTATAATTTTCTGTAGAATCATAGATGGTTCTGTTCGCAAGGGAACAGAGATACAGATGATGGCTACTGGAAGCAAGGCTGAAGTAGTTGAACTGGGTACCTTTGGAGCAGGACAATTTATCCCCAGTACAGAATTAACAGCAGGGATGGTAGGTTATATAACAGCCAGTCTTAAGAATGTTAAGGATACAAGGGTAGGGGATACGGTTACTGATGCTAAGAACCCTTGTAAAGAAGCTTTACCAGGATATAAAAAAGTACAACCTATGGTTTACTGTGGTTTATATCCAACGGATGGGGCTAAATATCCTGAACTGCGGGATGCCTTAGAGAAATTACAATTAAATGACGCTGCCCTACAATTTGAACCAGAAACATCAGTGGCATTGGGCTTTGGTTTTAGATGTGGTTTTCTTGGATTATTACATCTGGAAGTAATTCAAGAAAGACTGGAAAGAGAATATAATCTAGATCTTATAACCACTGCTCCCAGCGTTATATATAAGGTTCATAAAACTGATGGTGAGGTTATTGACATTACTAATCCCACTAATCTGCCAGATCCTTCCCTAATTAATTATATGGAAGAACCTATAGTTTCTGCTGAAATTATGGTAACAACAGAATTTGTAGGAGCAATCATGACTCTTTGTCAAGAGCGAAGAGGTATTTATCATGGTATGGAGTACTTAGAAGAAACTAGAGTACTACTTAAATATGATCTGCCTCTAAATGAGATTATATACTATTTCTTTGATGCATTAAAATCCCGTTCAAGGGGCTATGCTTCCTTTGATTATGAATTCAAAGGCTATGTTCAATCTGAACTGGTTAAATTAGATATACTTATTAATAGAGAGCAGGTTGATGCCCTTACCTTTATTGTTCATGGAGAAAGTGCTTATGAACGGGGCAGGAAAATGTGTGAAAAATTAAAAGAAGAGATACCCCGCCATTTATTTGAGGTTCCTATACAGGCTGCTATAGGAAGTAAGATTATAGCTAGAGAAACTGTAAAAGCTGTCCGCAAAGATGTTTTGGCAAAATGTTATGGCGGTGATATATCAAGAAAGAGAAAACTTCTGGAGAAGCAAAAAGAAGGTAAGAAGAGAATGCGTCAAATAGGTAGTGTTGAGATACCACAAAATGCATTTATGAGCGTTTTAAAATTAGATGATGAGTAAGAAGGACATCTTGCCATCTTAAATGGGCTGTCGCAATAAATTTATAATATTTATTGCGGCTGCCCATTATATATATATAAAACTATAAAAGAAGCTAGAGGATATTAGCTTGTATATAGGAGAAGGATTTAATATCTGAATATAGGTTAAGCCCTTATAAGATAATTGAGGTGAAAATTTGAAGAAAAAATTAGGACTATATATCCATATCCCCTTTTGTGTAAAAAAATGTGACTATTGTGATTTTCTATCTGCTCCGGCCAATGATAGGACAAAGCAAGAATATGTGGCAAAACTACTGGATGAAATTAGAAGATATAAGGGGCAGGTGGAGGGATATACGGTTGAAACTATCTTTATCGGTGGTGGAACCCCCTCTACCATTGATGGTGCTTCTATTAGGTCTATATTGGATACCATTAGGGAGGTTTTTGCAGTAAATAGGCCTGAGCTTTCCATTGAAGTCAATCCAGGTACTGTGGATAAGGACAAGCTGACCATATATAAGGAGGCTGGAATAAACCGCCTTAGTTTTGGCCTGCAGTCGGCTAATAATAAAGAATTAAGATTATTAGGTAGAATTCATACCTATGAGGAATTTGAAAACAATTATAAATTAGCCAGGGACTTGGGATTTGCCAACATAAATATTGATTTGATGTCTGCCCTTCCAGGACAAACAGTGGCTTCTTGGGAAGAAACCCTAAGTAAGGTTTTGGCCTTGGAGCCAGAACATATATCTGCCTATTCCTTAATCATAGAAGAGGGGACCCCCTTCTATGAACGATATGGCAGTGAAAGTAGGGCTGGTGCTAAGGAACAACTACCTGATGAGGAAACGGAACGGCTTATCTATAGTAGAACAAAGGAGATTATGGCTTTAAAGGGCTATAAGAAATATGAGATATCCAATTATGCCAAGGAAGGCTATGAATGTAATCATAATATTTCATACTGGACTGGTAGAGAATATCTGGGCTTGGGACTAGGAGCAGCATCCCTATGGAAGAATATGAGATTTAGTAATACAGATAGTTTTGACGAATATATGCAGGCCGGTAGTTTGCTCGATATAAGAAGAAATATAAATCATCTTAATATAAGGGAGCAGATGGAGGAATTTATGTTTCTTGGCCTAAGAATGAGACAGGGTATATGTAAATCAGAATTTATAAAAAGGTTTGGTCAAACCATGGATAGTATATATGGCAAAATAATTAAAGAAGCTATAAAAGATGGAGTAATTAAAGAAGTGGGAGATTATATATGTCTAACCGATTATGGTGTGGATGTAAGTAATATGGTTTTGTCCAGATTTCTTCTAGATTAGCAACAAAAATCAAGATTATGAAAAAATTTCTTGACAAATAGATATGATAGTGATATTTTATTATTAGATGTTAGCACTCTCTGCGAAAGAGTGCTAACAATATAAAAGAAGAACTATAAATTATAAAATGGCAACTTAATTAATAAGTGGTGATGCTAGTATTAGGATGTGAGGTGATTAGTTGCTGGATCTTGATGAGAGAAAAGTGAAGATTTTAAAAGCTATTATCCAAAATTATTTGGAGACTGGAGAGCCTGTCGGTTCCAGAACTATATCTAAATATACCGATATAAATCTTAGTTCAGCCACTATTAGAAATGAAATGGCTGACTTGGAGGAGATGGGGTATATTATTCAACCTCACACTTCCGCAGGCCGTATCCCATCTGATAAAGGATATCGTTTCTATGTTGATATGCTAATGGAAGATAAGGTTAAAGAAGTAGATGATATGAAAAACATCCTACTGGAAAAGGCTGACAAATTGGAGAATCTTTTGCAGCAGGTGGCAAAGTTATTGGCTGTCAACACCAATTATACCACTATGGTAACAGCACCACAGTTTAAGAAGAAGGTCAAATTTATACAATTAACTGAGATTGAAGATAATCAGCTATTAGTGGTAATTGTATTTGAAGGTAATATAGTAAGGAATAAGATTGTAAATGTTACGGCATCCTTAAATAAGGAAATGGTCTTTAAATTAAATTTTGTATTAAACACATATTTACAAGGATTAGATTTAGAAGAAATAAATCTTCCTGTTATAACACAAATGAGAGAGCAGGCCGGCGAATATCAAATTATTATAAATGATATCCTTGATGCAATTATGAAGTCAGTGTCTGAGGAAGATGATATGAAGATATTTACCTCAGGAACCACCAACATATTAAAGTATCCAGAATTAAGGGATAACGATAAAGCAACTGAGCTTTTATATACTATAGAAGAGAAAAAACTATTAACTGGCATCCTGCAAGATAATATGGATGATGATGAAAATAGGGGAATACAGGTTTATATAGGAGATGAGACCCCTATAGAGACCATGAAAGATTGTTCAGTAGTTACTGCAACATACGAAATAGAAGAAGGTGTATATGGTAAGGTTGGTATTATCGGTCCTAAGCGAATGGATTATGAAAAAGTGGTCAGTACACTTCAATCCTTGATGATGCAATTGGATGAGATCTTTAAGAAGAAAACATAGCATAGAAAGGTGGTTAATTCGTTTTGCAAGGTAATAATCGGGATTCAGATAATATTATCGATATAATGAAAAAGGCCATGGAAAGGGAGAAGGCGATGAAAGAGAAAAAAGATGCAACATTGCAGGATGAGATTACAGATACAGAAATTGAGAAAAATGGTGATACCATAGACAATGTTGCTGAAGAAACAAATCAGACAAATAACACTTCAGAGACTGATGTGGTTAATGAAGATACTGCCAATGAAAGTAAGATAGAAGACGAGAAGCAAGAAAAAGACAGTGCAGAAGATAATAGGGATAAAGATGATACAAGTGATGATGAAAGCACTGACGAGAGCCAAAATAAGGGTGAAGAAGGTAAACAAGGAAAGGGCAAATCTTTCTTTAAGGGTTCTAAATCTAAAGAACTGGCAGCCAAGGATCAAAAGATTGAGGAGCTAAATGATCGTTTAATAAGAACCATGGCTGAGTTTGAAAACTTTAGAAAAAGAAGTGAAAAAGAAAAGGCACAAATGTTTGATATTGGTGCTAAAAGCGTTATAGAAAAACTGCTTCCAGTAATAGACAATTTTGAAAGGGGATTAAATGCTATTTCAGAGAAAGAAAGAGAAAGTGCATTTGCCCAGGGAATAGAGAAGATTTATAAGCAGTTATTAACTAATTTAGAGGAGATTGGAGTAAAACCGATTGAAGCTGTAGGTAAAGAATTTGATCCAAATCTTCATAATGCGGTGATGCATGGAGAAGATGAGAATTTAGGAGAAAATATTATATCCGATGAGTTCCAAAAAGGATATATGTACCGGGATACTGTTGTACGTCACAGTATGGTTAAAGTTGTTAATTAATAATTTAGCATTTTAATTTATTTCATATAATATTAGGAGGAATAATATGGGAAAAATAATAGGTATAGACTTAGGTACAACAAACTCATGTGCAGCTGTTATGGAGGGTGGTAAACCAGTTGTTATTGCCAACACTGAAGGGGCAAGAACTACTCCATCCGTTGTAGCTTTCACAAAAACAGGAGAAAGATTAGTGGGCGAGCCTGCAAAACGTCAGGCAGTTACCAATGCTGATAAAACAATTTCATCCATTAAGAGACATATGGGTACTGATTATAGGGTTAAAATCGATGATAAGAAGTTCTCTCCTCAGGAGATTTCTGCCATGGTATTACAGAAACTAAAGGCTGATGCAGAAGCATATTTAGGTGAAACAGTAACAGAAGCTGTAATTACTGTTCCAGCTTACTTTAATGACTCCCAGAGACAGGCGACCAAAGATGCTGGTAAGATTGCTGGTCTTGATGTTAAGAGAATTATCAATGAGCCTACTGCTGCAGCTTTAGCATATGGTCTGGATAATGAAAAAGAGCAAAAAATAATGGTATATGACTTAGGTGGAGGTACCTTTGACGTTTCCATTATTGAAATCGGTGATGGTGTTATCGAAGTTTTGGCTACATCAGGAGATAATAAGCTGGGTGGCGATGACTTTGATGAAAGAATTACCCGCTATATGATAGACGAATTTAAGAAATCAGATGGTGTGGATCTATCTACTGATAAGATGGCCATGCAAAGATTAAGAGAAGCAGCTGAAAAGGCGAAGAAGGAATTATCTTCTGCTACAACAACCAATATCAACTTACCATTTATTACTGCTACAGCTGATGGTCCAAAGCATTTTGATATGAACTTAAGCCGTGCTAAATTCGATGAGTTGACCCATGACTTAGTTGAAAGAACAGCCATTCCTGTTCAAACAGCCTTAAAGGATGCAGGTTTAGCACCTAATGAATTAAATAAGGTATTATTAGTTGGTGGATCTACCCGTATACCAGCGGTACAGGATAAAGTTAAACAAATTACAGGTCAGGAGCCATCCAAGTCCCTTAATCCTGACGAATGTGTGGCCCTAGGAGCAGCTATTCAAGGTGGTAAATTAGCTGGAGATGCAGGGGCTGGAGATATTTTACTACTGGACGTTACTCCTCTATCCTTATCTATAGAAACCTTAGGAGGGGTAGCAACAAAATTAATCGAGAAGAATACAACTATTCCTACTAGAAAGAGTCAGATATTCTCTACAGCAGCAGATAATCAGACTGCAGTTGATATCCATGTTGTACAGGGTGAGAGACAATTTGCCAAGGATAATAAGAGCCTAGGACAATTTAGATTAGATGGTATTCCACCAGCAAGAAGAGGTGTTCCTCAAATCGAGGTTACTTTCGATATAGATGCCAATGGTATTGTTAATGTCTCAGCTAAAGATCTGGGAACTGGTAGAGAGCAGCACATTACCATCACAGCCAGCACCAATTTATCAGATGATGAAATCGAGAAAGCTATTAAGGAAGCTGCTGAATACGAAGCTCAAGATAAGGCACGTAAAGAAGCCGTTGATACTAGAAATGATGCTGATTCCCTAGTCTTCCAGACAGAGAAAGCTTTAAGCGAAGTAGGCGATAAGCTCAGCGATAGCGATAAGGCAACCGTAGAAGCTGATCTGGCACATCTTAAGGAATTAGTAGAGAAGGCTAATCCAGAGGTTATGTCTGAGGGCGAAGTGGCAGATATTAAAGCTGCAAAAGAAAAATTAATGAATAGTTCACAGGCCTTATTTGCAAAATTATATGAGCAAAGTGCTGCTGGAGCAGAGGCAGCTGGCACAGATGCTGAAACATCTCAATCCTATGATGACGATGTAGTTGACGGAGACTATAAAGAGGTGTAGAATAGCCTTAATTATGATAAAGTATTTTGCCTGGCTAAAACTGCATACTAAGTATAGAGGTTTGGCTGGGCAAATTATAGGTTAGATGAATAAATAGGCGGTCATAGAGGCTGCCTATTTGGCTTGATTAAGCAAAAGGGTAATTTTTGTGGCTATGAAAGGGAAGGAAGAGATGGCAAATAAACGAGATTATTATGAAGTCTTAGGAGTCAGTAAGACTGCAACAGATGATGAATTAAAAAAAGCATATAGAAAACTTGCCAAGCAATATCACCCGGATACCAACCCTGGGGACAAAACCGCAGAGGAAAAATTTAAGGAAGCTACAGAAGCTTATAAAGTCCTAAGTGATCCAGATAAGAGAAGACAGTATGATCAGTTTGGTCATGCAGCATTTGAAGCCAGTGGCGGTGCTGGTGCAGGGGGCTTCGATTTCGGCGGTATGGATATGGATGATATTTTTGGAGATCTTTTCGGAGACTTCTTTGGTAGACGAAGCAGAGGAGCTAATAATGGGCCCATACAGGGGGCTAATATCCGTACTGCCGTTAGGATTACTTTTGAGGAAGCTGTCTTTGGTGTGGAAAAAGAACTGGATTTAACTCTAAAGGACGAATGCTCTTCCTGTCACGGTTCTGGAGCAAAACCTGGGACCCATCCAGAAACATGTTCAAAATGTGGCGGTAAAGGTCAGGTAGTATATACTCAGCAGTCTCTATTTGGTATGATTCGTAATGTTCAGACCTGCCCAGATTGTAAGGGTGCAGGTAAGGTAGTTAAATCTAAGTGTCCGGATTGCTATGGTAGTGGTTATGTAAGCAGTAGAAAGAAGATAAAAGTTATTATACCTCCTGGTATTGATAATGGTCAAAGTGTTAGAATCCGTGATAAGGGAGAACCCGGAATTAACGGTGGTAGTAGAGGGGATTTATTGGTGGAGGTATCCGTTAGTAGACATCCGATTTTCCAGCGGAAAGACTACGATATATATTCCACAGCACCAATTTCTTTTGCTACGGCAGCCTTAGGTGGAGATGTAAGAATCAGTACAATAGACGGGGATGTAATCTATACTGTAAAACCAGGTACTCAGACAGATACAAAAGTACGCTTAAGGGAAAAAGGAGTACCTACACTGCGGAACAGAAATGTAAGAGGTGACCATTATGTAACCTTAGTTGTTCAAGTACCAACTAATTTGAACGAAGAGCAAAAGGAAGCATTACGTAGGTTTGATGATGCTATGACTGGTAAAAAGCATGGCAATAATGGCAGTGAGAATGAAAAAGAAAAAAGTAAAAAGAAGTTCTGGAAATGAAGAGAACGGAGAAAAAGATGAAGTGGACTAAATTAACATTAACTACTACAACCGATGCGGTAGATTTGGTTAGCCATATGCTACATGAGATGGGGATAGAAGGCGTGGAAATTCACGATAATGTACCCCTCTCTGAAGTGGATAAACAAAAGCTATTTGTAGATATTCTGCCAGAACTGGCTGAGGATGATGGAACTGCTAAAATTAGCTTCTACCTAGAAGGAGACAGTGATATTGATGATACTATTAATAAGGTTCAGACTGGCCTTAAAGAAATAGGTCGATTTGTCCCCCTAGGTTCGGGTCAAATATCTATTGATGAAACAGAAGATGAGGATTGGCTTAATAATTGGAAACAGTTTTTCAAACCTTTTCGTATAGATGATGATATTATAATAAAACCCACCTGGGTAGAACTAGAGGAGCTTAGGGATCAGGATATTGTTATTGAGATTGATCCTGGAATATCCTTTGGAACCGGTTCCCATGAGACTACCAAACTATGTATAATAGCTTTAAAAAAATATGTTAAAGCAGATTCTGTGGTTCTGGATGCAGGATGTGGAAGCGGTATTCTCTCAATTATTGCAAAAAAATTATCAGCCCATGAGGTTTTAGGTATTGATATTGATCCTATGGCAGTAGAGACAGCTATGGAGAATGCCAAGGTAAATGGTTTAAATATATCAGAAGGCAATCTGGATTTTATACATGGTAACATTATTGAAGATGGTGGAGTCAGGGAAAATGTTGGTCAAGGAAAATATGATATAGTTGTAGCCAATATTTTAGCTGATGTAATAATTCCCCTATCTGATGTCATTGGAGAAAATCTAAAATCTGGCGGCATTTTTATTGTTTCAGGTATAATTAATACAAAAGAAGAAGAGGTCAGAAGGGCCCTTCTTAAAAATAATTTTGATATTATAGAGGTAAATAAAATGGGTGATTGGGTATCTTTTGTAGCACAACACCTATAAACTTAAGATTATTATTAAAATGGGCAGTTGCAAAATAAGGGTATTCAGATATAGCCTCACATAACATGTGATGACTATACCTGCATACCCTTATATATTGCAAAGGCCCATTTAATTTTTAAAATAAAACTTACATTGAGCAGATAGGTACCTTATAATTTGTATATAAATATTTTTAACATTGAACAAACGTTCTAATTGGTATATAATAAAAGATGGCAAAAGTGACAAAAACTATATTTACAATATCAAAAGCAAGATAACTATGATAAGGAGATATCAATGCATCGTTTTTATGTAAAAGCAGACCAAATTCAAGAAAATAATATAATCATAAGAGGGGCTGATGTCAATCATATCAGGAATGTATTGAGGATGGACTCAGGTGATGAGCTTATAATTTGCGATGGACAAGGAAAAGATTGCTATTGTATAATAACTATGGTGTCTGACCGAGAAATTATTACAGAAATAAAAGAGATTAAAGAAACAGGAACTGAACTACCAGCTAAAATTATCTTATTTCAGGGGATACCTAAGAAAGATAAGATGGAGTTAATTATCCAGAAAGCCGTAGAATTAGGGGTAGCTGAGATAGTTCCTGTTATGACAAAGCGGGTTATAGTTAAGCTAGAGGATAGGAAGAAAGAGGCAAGGAAATTAGAGAGATGGCAGGCCATTGCTGAAAGTGCTGCTAAGCAATCTGGCAGGGGAATAATACCACAGATTAAATCAGTTCAGACCTTTGAGGAAGCAATAAATCATGTTAAAAAAATGGATATAGGCCTAATACCCTATGAAAATGCTAAAGATATGGAAGATACAAGAAGTATTATAGGAAGCCTTACTGGTAAATCTTCTATAGGGATTTTTATAGGTCCAGAGGGGGGCTTTGATAAGGCTGAGATAGATATGGCAGAAAAAAATGGGGTTATACCAATTACTTTAGGTAAGAGAATCTTACGGACAGAAACCGCAGGACTTGCTATCTTATCTATGATAACTCTTTTTTTAGACAGTTAAAAGAATATAAAAATCGTAGCAATATAATAAGAGTGGGAGGGATTGAATGGATGAAAATACAACTTTGGAGAGAGATATTAGGTCCTTATGAGTTAGCTGTCAATGAGCTTGTTGTTAAGTTTAATCATATAATTGACGAATATAAAGAGGCAGGTGAATACTCACCTATTGAATTGGTTACTGGAAGATTAAAGACCATATCCAGTATCTTAGAAAAGGCCCAGAAAAAAGGTATAGATCTGGAACATTTTCAAGAAAAGATTGAGGATATTGCCGGTATACGAATAATATGTCAGTTTGTAGAAGATATCTATAAAGTAGTAGATATTATTAAAAGAAGATCAGATATGAGAATCAAAAGTGAAAAAGATTATATTAATAATATGAAAGAAAGTGGTTACCGCTCATACCATATTATTGTCTACTACAATGTGGAAACCATGAAAGGAACCAAAGAAATACAAGTGGAGATACAGATACGCACCTTGGCTATGAATTTTTGGGCGACTATAGAACATTCCTTACAATATAAATATAATAAGAACATGCCTGCGCATATTAGGCAGAGGTTATCGTCAGCAGCAGAAGCCATATTAATTCTTGACCAAGAGATGTCGGCTGTCCGTGATGAAATTATGGATGCGCAAAATTCATTTAATATAAAAGCTAATACGGTAGCAGATATTCTTACCAACATACAAAATCTATATCGGGTAGCCAATAAACAAGAGGTTATAAATATACAGGATGAATTCTTCCGTATATATCAAAACGGGGACAAAGATGAATTGGAGAAATTCAGCATGCATCTAGATAAAATTGCCGAGCGTTACGGAGCCCAAAGTTTAAAATAAAATGATTTATGCTTAAGAGTAGGGACTATGACAATAGTCATTAATAATAAATTTGGAGTGAGATAATGAAATTACCTAAACTATTTGAGGACAGAATGAGAAATCTTCTAGAGGATGAATATGATGAGTTTGCTGGATGCTATTCCAAGCCTAATTTCGGAGGCATTAGGGCTAATTCCTTAAAAGTAAGTTCAGAAGAACTGGAAGAAATCTGTCCTTTTCCTATAAAACGAATCCCTTGGATTCATAATGGTTATTATTATGACAGTGGATATCAGCCGGCTAGGCATCCCTATTACTATGCTGGCTTATATTATATCCAAGAGCCCAGTGCCATGACACCCGCCAGCTTATTGCCTGTTAATAAAGGGGATAGGGTACTGGATATTTGTGCAGCTCCAGGAGGAAAAAGTACGGAGTTAGGAGCAAAACTGGGAGGAGAAGGACTTCTAGTGGCCAATGATATCAGTAATTCTAGGGCAAAAGCTCTACTAAAAAATATTGAAGTTTTTGGCATCCGTAATTCACTGGTAGTCAGTGAAGCTCCTAACAAATTGGCCAATTATTTTCCAGAATATTTTGATAAAATATTAATAGATGCCCCCTGTTCTGGTGAAGGTATGTTTAGAAAAAGTCCATCAATTATGAAGAACTGGGAGCAGTATGGTGTAGACTACTACAATAAATTGCAGAAAGAGATAATACTTTTTGCAGCTAAAATGCTTAAGCCAGGGGGATATATGTTATACTCAACCTGTACCTTTTCACCGGAGGAAAATGAGGGTACCATATCTTATCTATTGGATAATTGTCCGGAATTTAAGGTTGTAAGTGCAATACCAGATAACAAAACACAAGAGAAGCTGGGCTTATCCTATGAAGGGTTTGAGTATGGGAAACCAGAATGGGTAAATGGCAGGGAAGAATTAAAACATTGTATTAGACTATGGCCCCATCGCCTAGATGGTGAAGGGCATTTTATTGCATTATTGCATAAATCAGCGGATGTTAATAAAGCCGAGGAAACTTATAATAATACCAAAGCAATTAAGGGGAAGAATACCCTATCTGAGGAAGCTAAAGAATTTATAAAACAATTAAAGTTTCCTATTGATGAACAGCAACTTATTGTCAGGGACAATAGGGTTTATCTTGTACCACCGGGACTACCTGACTTAACTGGCCTTAGGATACTGCGTCAGGGACTTCTTTTAGGGGAAATAAAAAAGCAAAGATTTGAGCCCTCCCAGGCCTTGGCCAATGCCCTTAAGAGAGATGAATATGACCATATTATTAATCTAAGTAGTGATGATGTTAGGGTTATTAAATATCTTAAATGTGAAACAATTCAAATTGATAGGGACTTACAGGATGGATGGTATCTGATATCCGTAGATGGTTATCCCTTAGGTTGGTCTAAGATGGTCAAGGGTAGTCTTAAAAATAAATATCTACCCGGTTGGAGATGGGTTTAGTAAGGAGACAATGGATGAAACTATTGCGTTTAGATAAATACCTTTCCGATATGGGGATAGGTACGAGAAGTGAATTGAAAACATGGATTCGGAAGGGTAGAGTCAAGGTAAATGGTGAAATTATTATAAAACCTGAACATAAGGTTAAGGTAAATAAGGATGAAATATACTTTGATGATGGTTTGATAAGCTACCAGCAATATAGATATATTATGCTTCATAAACCAGCTGGAGTGGTCTCTGCAACCACTGATAAGGTGAATAAAACAGTAATTGATCTAATTAAAGATAAAAACGGAAGGGATTTATTCCCGGTAGGTAGATTGGATAAAGATACCGAAGGCTTTCTACTAATTACCGATGATGGCCCCCTAGCCCATAGACTGCTGTCGCCAAAGAATTTAGTAGATAAGATCTATTACGCTAAGGTTAAGGGAAAGGTGGATGTTACTGATGTTAAAGCCTTTGCAGAGGGGGTATCTATTGAGGCTGATTATATTACCATGCCTGCTAAATTAAGCATACTGCATGCAGGTGATATATCAGAAGTTGAGGTTACAATCCATGAAGGTAAATTTCATCAGGTTAAGCGGATGTTTGCTGCCCTGGGAAAGGAAGTTATTTATTTAAAAAGGCTATCTATGGGGGGATTATCCCTGGATCCACTGCTTCATCCAGGGGAGTATAGAGAGCTTACTGAGGAAGAAGTAGAACTATTAAAAGAGCTTTAGTGGAGGATAAATAATGTTAAATAATATAGATGCAGTAATATTTGATATGGATGGCACTTTGATTGATTCCATGTGGATGTGGAGAGATATTGATATAGAATATCTTAAGAGGTTTGCTATAGAATTTCCAGTGGATTTGCAAGATGAGATCGAGGGAATGAGTTTCGGTGAAACAGCAATTTATTTTAAAGAGAGATTTAAGCTGGAAGATAGCTTGGATAAGATAAAAAGTGATTGGATACAGATGGCTTGGGACTACTATGAAAAGGATGTAACAGTTAAGCAGGGAGTAGTTGAATTTCTTGAGTATTTAAAGGAGAAAGATATACCTACAGGGATAGCTACCAGTAATTCGAGGGTTCTAACAGATATGGTACTGGATAGATTAAAACTTAAGCAATATTTTAACTCTATTCGTACATCCTGTGAGGTGGCTAAGGGAAAACCATCCCCCGATATTTATTTATTGGTAGCGGAAGACTTAAAAGCAGAGCCTAGCAGATGTTTAGTTTTTGAAGATGTAATCCAGGGAGTAATGGCTGGTAAAAATGCCAATATGAAGGTTTGCGCTGTATATGATGAGTATTCGAAAAAGGATGAAAAGCAAATCAGGAGATTGGCCGACTATTATATTTATACCATGGATGAAGTTCTGGCAAGTATAGACGATAAATGATGATTTATGGGAGTGATTTAAACAGTGAAACTTATAGTAGCGGGTCAAAATGAAGCAGGACAGAGATTGGATAAATTACTTGCCAAAATCTTAAACAATGCCCCTAAGAGCTTTATCTATAAGATGCTAAGGAAGAAAAATATTGTACTTAATGGTAAGAAAGCTGATGGTTCAGAAAGAGTGGCTTTAAATGATGAGATAAAATTGTTTTTATCAGAGGAAACCATAGCCAAATTTACTAAAGAAACTAATTTATTAGCTGATACTACAGCAGTAGAAAAAGCTCTAGATATTATTTATGAGGATTCTCATATTGTAGTTATTAATAAACCCCTAGGTTTATTATCCCAGAAGGCTGATAAGAATGATATTTCTATGGTTGAGTATCTGATTTCCTATCTATTATCTACCAAATATATGGATGAGCAGCAATTACAAAGTTTTAAACCAGGTATATGTAATAGACTGGATCGCAACACCAGTGGACTTTTAATTGCTGGTAAATCCCTATTGGGGCTCCAGGAAATGTCTAGAATATTAAAAGAGAGAGAACTAGACAAATATTACTTATCAATTATTAAGGGTAAATTAGACAGTAAGAAACGTATAGAAGGGTACTTAATTAAAGATAAAGAGAGAAATCGGGTTCATGTTTATCCTAAAGAAAGAGAAGGAGCAGAGTATATCTGTACAGAATATGAACCCCTACAATATTCCCAGGATGGTCAATATACAATGCTCCAGGTTAAATTAGTTACAGGACGCTCCCACCAGATCAGGGCCCATCTGGCCAGTATCGGTCATCCTATAATCGGGGATTTTAAGTATGGAGATCCTAAGATTAATCATAATATGAAAAAAAGCTTCGGCCTATCCCATCAATTACTACATTCCCATAGATTAGTATTTCCTAATTTGGAAGGTGAATTTTCATATTTATCAGGAAAAGAATTTACAGCTCAAGTGCCAGACCTGTTCAAATCTATAGAGAAAGAATTATTTGACTAGTATATTAATGACCTGTCTTTCCGTAAGGGGTTTATCCAAAGCCAGTAATTAGGGAGGATCATAAGAAGTAAATTAGGAAACATAAGTGAGGTGACATATTATGGCATCATGGAAATCCAGGGGGCTTAGGGGCTCCATGCTGGAGGAAATGATAAATATAACCAATATGAAATACCGAGAGAAAAAATTAGCCCTAATCCAGAAGGTGCCTACTCCCATAACACCAATTAATATAGATAAGGAAAGTCGCCATATAACACTGGCGTATTTTGAACAAAAAAGTACTGTAGACTATATTGGTGCAGTTCAAGGAATACCTGTATGTTTTGATGCTAAAGAATGTGCAGTTGCTACTTTCTATATTAAAAACATCCATGAACATCAGATTGAATTTATGAGTGAATTTGAAGAGCAAGGGGGGATTGCCTTTCTTTTGATTTACTATAAAAATCAATATGTATATTATTATCTTACTTTTAAGGAGTTAATAAAGTTCTGGAATAGGGCAAAGAATGGTGGAAGGAAGAGTTTTCGGTTTGATGAACTAGATCCATCATATCAGATCCCTGTACATAATAGTATCTGTGTTCATTATTTAGAGATGCTAAAGAAGGATCTTGAGAATAGAGAAAAACCTTGAGTTTCCGTAGATTGCACTTTGAAAATGAATAAGCTTAACCA
>JAAYPX010000213.1 GCA_012519565.1 Clostridiales bacterium
CTTGCTTCTTCATGTAGTATCGTGTAATCATCTGGGATATAACTAGGGCTAATAGGTATTAATTT
The DNA here is from genome assembly GCA_012519565.1 of Clostridiales bacterium. GTDB lineage: Bacteria > Bacillota > Clostridia > Lachnospirales > Lachnospiraceae > Mobilitalea. The sequence continues at coordinate 66 of JAAYPX010000213.1, forward strand.
ATCATCTTCAATATTATCTTCACTCTTACAGATAAAGGATGTAAATTCTTCCCATATCTCTGTTACAAATTCAAAAAATCGTACCCTATTCGCTTTAATGCTCATAGTGGATGCAAAAGTTATAGAAAAAAGAATTAGAAAAATTACTGCTACTTTTTTACCATAGTATATGATTGTTCTGTGTAAAGGAGATTTCTTCTCATATATAATTAATTTATTCATTTTTCTTTGGAATCTCTTGGAGAATTGATGATTTAACTCATCTTCCCTAGGAATACTGTTAAGCATCTTTAATTCTGCCTTTCCCATATGTTGATATAATAAATCGTCATTAATAATAAACTTTTTACTCAATTAATCACCTGCATTCTGTAATATTTCAGCTAATCTTTTTTTCCCTCGTACTATTCTTTGGCGGACATTGGCTTCTGTTATATTTAGTATCTTTGCTATTTCTCTATCATTGTATCCCTGTGAATATTTTAATCTTAAGACAGTTGAATATATAACTGGTAGTTTCATGATAGCCTCTTCTACTTCATTTTCAATGGAAATGGTAAAATCTTTTGGATCTGTTAAATAGATCTCAACTTCATCATAGGATATATTATTTTCCCGTTTTCTTTTGCGATAAATATCTATAGCAATGTTCTCTACTATTATAACGATGAAACCTTTGGTTTTGTGACTGTTAATATCAACAATTTTATCCAAATGATTAATTATTCGTAAAAATGCCAGATGAACAGCATCCTCAGACATATATTCGTCCTTTAATATTCTGTTGGCAGCATAAAACATAGTTTGCTTATATGTATTATATATCTGTTCGAACTTGCTTTTGTCCTCTTCATTATCTATCATTGCTAAATATATAAGCATATATACAACTCCGATCATTTCTGGTATTTTGTCAATTACAATATTATGGTAATCCATATAATATTTTACAATGTGTTCTGTTTTTCTACAAGTGTAAACTAATTATTTAGCAAATATAGATAAAAATGTTCTAAATCAAAAAATCAGCCATAAAAGGCTGATTTCTTGATTATATAAATTTGACAAAAGTACCCATTCTTTTGGCCAAATTAATAAGCGATATTAATATGTAGCTTCACTGGTAATAATTTCTCTAGTTTCGACACTAGAGCCGCTATAAGCTTTAACTGTTGCTTTGGCCCTATATTTATAGCCCTTTGCTAAAGGAGTTGTCTTATATAAGGACACATAATTAAAATCGGCAGAAGTAGACCAAGATTTAATAGTTACCCAACTACCATTCTTATATTGTTGCAAGTATGAAGTAATAGTTGTCTTAGTAACTGTATCTTGATAGCCATAGACATAGGCATCTACTGTAGCATTTCCGTCAGAATCAACATACAGTGCACAAGATGCAGTTGCAATATAAGTCATCATAGGTCTAATAACATTGGAAGGACTTTCAACAATGCTAATTTGCTTAGCATTTACATATCCTGGTGTGTATCCTGTAAACAGAATAGCTAGACCTAAAATAACTGGTAACAATTTTTTCATTTTCAAATAAATCCCTTCCCTTCATTTGTTATACTATATAAACGAATCAAATAAGCAAGTTGTGACACAAAAAAATATTTTTTTATTTAACTTTAATATTTGTAATTTTATGTAAATCTTTTAATTAATGGGCAAAAGAGATAGGCGTATTGTTAGAATGAGTTGTCCTATCTCTTTCACTATTGGGAACAGAAATCATAAAAGCAATTATTAATCCATTAATCTTGAAAAGTAATACTAAATCCTTATAATATTAAATAATTAAATATTAACAATAATTCTACATTAGCTGGAATTAACATATCTGTTAAAGCTGGGGGGCTAGAACAGATATATTCCTATTAATAAAATTCTTCAACTTTAACTAAAATTTATACTCTTTTAAATAAATCTCTCCCTTCTTTTAATTCTTATGGTTAGTATAATTATAAGCCAATTTCACTATGTAATCGGCTATATGTACAATGGTATCCCTCCTTTTTATTCCCGCATGCTGGGTTTATGATATTCTTATTATCTGAATTACACTATTAATAATAGTGTAATTGCAAATCCCGTTAATTCCTTTACACTATATAAACGAATTAACGGGATCAATTGTGACATATATTTAAATTTTTTTAATAAATTTTGATTATTTTTAATATTTTCTTAATGATAACAATTCACTGCTTTATTTCTCTAATCCCCTTAAGCATTAATCTAAATGCTTCGAAGCAACTTTTATCTTTTTCAAACATCCTTCTATGCTTTATCGCATATCTTAAGCAAAGAATTATTGCTAATCTTTGAGTTAGTAAGGCGTAGAAAACACCTTTATCTATAAAAAACTTATCTGTAAACCCTCTAAACCATGTAGATCCTTTATGAGATACTACACCAATTGTTTTAGTAGATGAATAGACTTTTAGCCCTTTTTTTAGACATTCGCCTAGAAACAAACTGTCTTCCCCAGCGCTGTATTTAGCACCACCACCAAATAACAGAGAAAAATAAACATTGGCTCTTCTAATGGAAGATAATCTTACAGCTATCTGGTATGTACCAAATTTAAAGCAATTATGAAAAAAGAGCCTCTTATTCTCTGTAATAATATGCTGCCCTCTTCTCTTATTGGTACTAAGAACATTAAAGATTATAATATCTGCCTTAGGATTTTTTTTAAAAGCATTACAGATTATTTTTTTATATCCGTTGACATACTTAACATCATCATCTGCGAATAAGCAAATGTCGGCTGTAGCTCTCATTAAGGCCGTATTTCTACTTAATCCTACTCCTCTCTCTGAGAATGATAGAAATTTTATTATATTACCTTTATAAATGAGCTTCTCTATCTCATTTCTATCACATTGATTAACTATTATGGCATCTGATTGTATATTCATCTTCTCAAGTATACTATAGTCATTTTGATGCATAGTAGATAGTA
>JAAYPX010000214.1 GCA_012519565.1 Clostridiales bacterium
AAAATATGTTGATAATATAAGATTCTTAACGGATTGGAAGATTATGTTTCAAACTATTAAGAAGGTATTTATTAGAGAAGGAATAAGTTCTGAAAACGTTGCAACCATGGAAGCTTTTACTGGGAATCATCAAGAGGAGATGAATAATTAATGGTAAAAAAAAATAAACTTCTCATTATTGGAGCAGGTGGACATGGAAGAGTAGTTGCAGATATTGCTTTAAAGATGAATATATGGAAGGAAGTAAGCTTCCTAGATAATAATGATAATATTAAGCCTTTTATGAATTGTCATGTCATTGACAAGTCAAGTGAGGCCATAAAATATATTGATGATTATGATATAATCGTAGCAATTGGTAACAACATGGTAAGAGAGAAAATTCAGACAAGCCTTGAATCTGAAGGAGCAAGTATACCAGTACTGATACATCCCAGTGCGATTATTGGAGAAGATGTTGAAGTTGGTAAGGGAACAGTGATCATGGCAGGGGTAGTAATTAACTGTTGTACTAGAATTGGTAGAGGTTGTATTATTAATACGAGTTCTTCAATAGACCATGATAATATAATAAAAGACTTTGTACATATATCACCAGGAGTTCATCTAGCTGGAACAGTAGAGATTGGTAAAAAGTCTTGGATAGGTATAGGTGCTACAGTAAGCAATAATATAACTATTATTGAAAACTGTATTGTTGGTGCAGGGGCTGTAGTTGTAGGTGATATTGTAGAAGGTGGAACTTATATTGGAGTGCCGGTGAGGAGGCTATAAAAAGTGACTAAAATCTTGGTGTTAGCTAATAATGATGTGGGTTTGTATAAGTTTAGAAAAGAATTATTGCATGAGCTAATGCGACTTAACCATATAGTATATATATCTTTACCAAACGGTGTATTTGTTGAAAAGCTAATTGAAATTGGATGCAAATATATTGAGACACCAATAGATAGAAGAGGAACAAACCCCATTAGAGATTTAAAGTTGCTAAAGAAGTATTACGAAATTATAAAAAAAATTAAGCCAGATGTGATTTTAACCTATACTATAAAACCGAATATTTATGGTGGTATTGCTTCTAGAATTACAAAGACACCATACCTAGTTAATATAACTGGTTTAGGAACAGCAATAGAAAGCGCTGGATTACTTCAGAAGGTGCTGTTGAAATTATATAAAACTTCTTTGAAAAATGCCGATTGTATATTTTTTCAAAACAAAGAAAATAAAGATCTTTTTAGCAAGAAAGATATTGTAAATAACAATAGTAGAATGTTACCTGGTTCTGGAGTAAACATAAATGAGTTTGAATATCAAGACTATCCAATTGATGATAAGACAATTGAGTTCCTGTACATTGGAAGGATTATGAAAGATAAAGGTGTAAATGAGCTGTTTGATGCAGCAGCAATCATTAAAGAGAACTATTCAAATGTCCATTTTAACCTTATTGGTGACTTCGAGGAAGATTATAAAGATAAAGTTCAAAATTTGGAAAAAAGGGGAATTGTAAAATATCATGGAATGCAAAAAGATGTTCGTCCATTTATCACAAAAAGTCATGCCATAATTCTCCCATCATACCATGAAGGAACATCAAATGTATTATTAGAAGCGGCTTCAACGGGTAGACCAATCATTGCATCAAATGTTGCTGGGTGCCGTGAAACCTTTAATGAAGGAATTAGTGGGTTTGGATTTAAAGTAAAAGACCCACATGATTTGGTAAAAGTGTTGTTGAGGTTTATTAAATTGCCATATGAAAATAAAAAGGCTATGGGCATAGCTGGAAGAAAAAAGATGATTAAAGACTATAGTCGCTTTATTGTAATAGATGCATACATAGAAGAGATAAATAAAGTTTTACATGATAAAGATTAATGGATGAGAGGTAATGTAATGTCATTATATAACAAAATAATAAATAAAGAAGAAAAAATATCATTAATTGGATTGGGATATGTTGGAATGCCTATAGCGGTTGCATTTGCAAATAAAGTAGATGTTATAGGCTATGATATTAGTAGTGAAAAAATTGAATTATATAAAAAAGGAATTGACCCAACAAAAGAAGTAGGTAATGATTTGATAAAAAATACCACTGTTGAGTTTACAAATGATGAAACTAAACTTAAAGATGCGAAATTTCACATTGTAGCTGTTCCTACTCCTATTAATAAAGATCACACACCCGATTTAAGACCTATTGAATCTGCAAGTAGAACTGTTGGGCGTAACTTAACTAAAGGATCTGTTGTAGTATATGAGTCTACTGTTTATCCTGGAGTAACAGAGGAGGTATGTATTCCTATTCTTGAGAAAGAATCTGGTTTAAAGTGTGGATTAGATTTTAAAGTAGGATATTCTCCGGAGCGTATAAATCCTGGTGATAAGGTTCATCGTTTGGAAACCATTGTAAAGATTGTTTCGGGAATGGATGAAGATACGTTGGATACGGTGGCAAAAGTTTATGAACTAGTAGTTGATGCAGGTGTACATAAAGCAGAGAGTATTAAGGTAGCAGAGGCGGCTAAAGTTATTGAAAATTCTCAAAGAGATATTAATATAGCTTTTATGAATGAATTATCCATGATTTTTAATGAGATGAATATAGATACCAAGGCGGTACTAGAGGCTGCAGGAACGAAATGGAACTTTTTGAAATTTTTCCCGGGGCTTGTTGGAGGACACTGTATTGGTGTAGACCCATATTATTTAACATACAAGGCAGAGCAGATGGGATATCATTCTCAGATTATATTATCTGGTCGTAGAATAAATGATGGAATGGGTAAATATGTAGTTGAAAATCTTATTAAAAAATTAATAAAAGCAGATATTTCTGTTAAAAGCGCTAAAGTAGTTATACTTGGTTTTACATTCAAAGAAAATTGCCCTGATACTAGAAATACTAGAGTTATTGATATAGTAAATGAATTAAGAGAATATGGTATTGAGCCTATAATTTCGGACCCTCAAGCTGATCCTCTAGAAACCAAACAAGAATATGATTTACATTTAGCAGAGATTAGTGAAATTACAGATGCTGATGCAATAGTTTTAGCAGTTCCTCACAAAGAGTATGAAAGCTTGTCCTTTAATGACCTTAGTAAATTCTACAAGGATGTTTCTAATAAAAATAGAGTGCTTATTGATGTTAAAGGATTACTTGACCGTAAGGAATATGAGGATGCTGGTTATAATTATTGGAGATTATAAAATATACTATATAAACCATTAAAGATAGAGTAAAGGAGCATTAAAACTATGGGATATAAGCACTCTATTTTTATTAGAAACATCCTTGTAGAATTTACTAAGGTCATTAAAGGACAAGCTTTC
>JAAYPX010000215.1 GCA_012519565.1 Clostridiales bacterium
CTTATGTCAATAGGTAGATAAAAAACTTCAACAACTGAACAGCTATTGCCTTGTTCAGTGTTGAAGTTTTAGTTTTCTTAGGGTTTGTTTCTACCTAATATGGAATTACATCATTCCGCCTGCAGGCATTGCAGGTGTAGGATCATCAGATTTGATATTAGCCACTAAGGATTCAGTGGTTAATAAGGTAGATGCTACACTGGTTGCATTCTGAAGAGCTGTTCTTGTAACCTTAGTAGGATCAAGAATACCTTCTTTAACCATATCTACATACTCTTCTGTCAGAGCGTTGAATCCTATACCAATATCACTGGACTTAACTTGATTGATAACAACAGAACCTGATAATCCAGCATTTTCTACGATGCAGTAAAGAGGAGCTGATAAGGCCTTTAAGATGATATTAGCACCTGTTCTCTCATCACCTTCTAAGGTAGTTGCTAGTTTTTCTACTTCTTTAGAAGCGTGAATATAAGCAGATCCACCACCAGCGATGATACCTTCCTCTACAGCTGCTCTGGTAGCTGCTAGAGCATCTTCCATACGTAGTTTGCTTTCCTTCATCTCAGTTTCAGTCGCAGCACCTACTCTGATAACTGCAACCCCACCAGCAAGTTTAGCAAGTCTTTCTTGTAATTTTTCTCTATCAAAATCAGAAGTTGTCTCTTCAATCTGAGTTTTAATCTGATTAATTCTGGCTTGAATTTCTTCCTTATCGCCTTCACCATCAACTATAATAGTGTTTTCCTTTTGAACTTTAACAGATTTTGCACGACCTAATTGTTCTAGAGTTGTTTCCTTTAAATCCAATCCTAACTCATCAGAGATAACTGTTCCACCTGTTAAGATAGCTATATCTTGAAGCATTGCTTTTCTTCTATCACCATATCCTTGAGCCTTAACAGCTACTACAGAGAATGTTCCTCTAAGTTTATTAAGTACTAATGTTGATAAAGCTTCACCTTCAACATCTTCAGCAATTATCAGTAATTTAGCACCTGTTTGAACTATTTGCTCAAGTATAGGTAATATTTCCTGTACGCTTGAAATCTTCTTATCTGTTATTAAGATATATGGATTCTCTAAAACAGCTTCCATCTTATCCATATCTGTACACATATATGCAGAAATATATCCACGATCAAACTGCATACCTTCTACTAAATCCAATTCTGTCATCATAGTTTTGGATTCTTCGATTGTAATAACTCCATCGTTGGAAACCTTCTCCATTGCATCAGCTACTAGTTGACCTACAGTGTCATCTCCTGCAGAGATAGCTGCTACTCTTGCAATTTGATCCTTTCCTTGTATCTTAGAACTCATTTTGCTAATAGCTTCTAATGCACAATCAGTAGCTTTTTTCATACCTCTTCTTAGAATAATAGGATTAGCACCAGCTGCTAAGTTCTTCATACCTTCTCTAATCATAGCCTGTGCTAAAACAGTTGCTGTAGTTGTACCATCACCTGCAACATCATTAGTCTTAGTAGCTACCTCTTTAACAATCTGAGCACCCATATTTTCAAATGGATCATCTAATTCTATCTCTTTAGCTATGGTTACACCATCATTGGTGATTAATGGTGTTCCAAAGGATTTATCTAGAACAACATTTCTTCCCTTAGGTCCTAGAGTCACTTTTACAGTATCTGCCAACTTATTAGCACCAGTCTCCAGTGCTTTTCTTGCATCAGAACCAAATTTTATTTCTTTTGCCATTGTAGTTTTCCTCCTTTATAATTAGTCTTCAACAACTGCCACTATATCATTCTGCTTAACAATAATAAATTCCTCATCATCTAGTTTTACTTCTGTACCTGCATATTTTGAGTATATTACCTTATCGCCTACTTTTACTTGCATGGTAACTTCTTTACCATCTACCATCCCTCCAGGACCTACTGCTACTACTTCGGCCTGCTGGGGTTTTTCCTTAGCTTGACCAGGTAATACGATACCAGATTTTGTTGTCTCTTCTGCAACTAATTGCTTTAAAACTACCCTATCTCCTAATGGTACAAGTTTCATGTCATATTCCTCCTTCAAAAAGTTTGTCTAAATGACCTTTTTAAGATTATTAGCACTCACCTTCATCGAGTGCTAATCGCTGGTTATATATTAGTAAATTTGCTTTTATTATGCAACTTCACTTCGGTTTAAATAATCTACTAATCCTTCTATTTTCTTTTGTTTTCTCTTTAAATCACTATTTATCTTATTTTTTCATTTTTTATCAAAATGTTAATACATGGCAGGCAAAAAACCTACAAATCATATATAGTATATTACATTTTTAATAATATATACTAACTCTACCGTAACTTATCACTGTACTATGCCATTAATCTTTTGAATAGCCCTAGGAAGTGCATCCTTTGCATTTTTCCATGGTTCATCTGCATAACGATAGTCGAATTTATTAATAAACCACTCTAAGTCCTCTTGTAAACGTTTCATGTTATCAAGATAAAGTTTATTAAGTAATTTAACAAAACTATCTAATTCATCCCCCTTTAAATACTGGGGAGCGGAATCATATAACATTTTATAATGTTTATTGCAGAAGCCCTTGCACTGCTTAAACCTTTCTCTAAAATCATCTTCATTATGATAAAGGTAAAAAACAGTGGCTATATAACGATCTATGGTAGTCTCCATTCTACTACAGATATAGCAGGATTCTTCTATTTCATTAAGATAATCTACAAGAGGATTGCCTTCTGGCTTTTTCTTTTTGAAAAAGGAGGGCACCTGTAGTTTACTATTGGCTCCTGACAGTTTCTCTACATCTTTTATGGTTTTATCCAAATGGGATTTTAATATTAATGCCAAACCTAAACGGTTTTGATTCTTATATAGCAACTGAATATGTTCTCTGCAAAATCCCAATTTTGATGTAACAGCGCGGATATCGTCTTCCATATAACTAGGACCCATGGTGAAATCAATTAGATCCCTCTCTAAAGAGTCCCTCATAGAACATATGGGGCATTCACAATCCTCTTTAAATGCATCGTTCACAGGAATAGTGAATAATTTTTCTTTCACTATATACCCCTCCTTTTATCAATAATATATTTTTTAATGTATTGACCTTTATACCATAATTATTTCTATTTATTGTCTAAAAGTAACTCTTTGATATCTCTAGCCTTTTCCTTGATACGTTCGCTGGCATCTCTGGAAACTAATAATTTAGAAACCCATCTGCCAGCTTCATCATAATTTCCAGTCTGTCTAGCCAAATCAGCAACTAATAAGGTTGTAGTATTTTCATCCATTCCGCACATAGGAAATGTCTCTTTAAGAAATGCTTCTTTAAATCCTTCATAGGCTTTAGTTATAAATTCTATTTCTTCTTTTTTCAAACTTGCAATAACTTTATTATAATCAGGGGTATCCTTAGAAAGATTTTCTGCCTTACCTCTTATAACCCAAGCCGTTTTAAGGCAGGTATATGCTCTTTCAGAAGTTTTTGCCTTCTTAACAATAGAATTGACAAGAGCTAGCTTATGTTTTGCAATTGCTTCATCATAGTCAATAATGCCATCAGACTCTTTAAGGCCTTTAAATGTTGAGGAGATATTATTCTTTATTAAGCCTGCTTGAGTATCTGTTACATATTTGAAAAACCTAACAATAGCAGCATATCCACAATGGGGACAAGCAATAGCATCATATTTGAGGGGATCTATATGTTTATATCTAGGTCTTAAGTCAGAATCCATATCCAGCAATTTTGCCCTACCGGCTTTAACCTTTTTAGCTTTAAATTCTCTATCGCATACTGGACAGTTATAGGTTTGGTCAAATATTGCATTCTCCTCTGAAAAAGTTTCAACCTGCGTTCTGGTATTATTAGTAGTTTCTTTCTTTTCTTTTTCTTCATATACATCAATGTTGGTTAGATTTCCTAGGCCCATTGCTTCTAAACCTGAAAATAAATTAGACATTCTTTTTCCTCCATTCATTTGTACTGTTATCACCAATTTAAGTATAAATCTTACAAATCAATGCCAGAATTACATTTATAAACCCCTGGTGCCAACTGCTTCTAGCTGCTATCACTACACGAGAATTAGCAAATCTCCAGGTAGCTCTATGCCCTCTGTATCCTTATAAAAGCCTATTTATTATAATACCACATAATAGTAAAAGAAAAAAGTATGAATTTACTTGAGTTTCCGTACTTTTATCCACAATCCC
>JAAYPX010000216.1 GCA_012519565.1 Clostridiales bacterium
AATAACACTATTTATTTAATAGTATACATTAAATTCTAAATTATATTATTAAAGTTAATCTTGATATAAAAAGACAGAATTGACTATTAGAAAAAATGCCTTTACAATAATTTATTATTAATACCATAAATATAGGCTTTAGTATAGGATAACTGATTTAGAGAATTAGTAAATAAGGAGTTAAAAAATGAGACTTAGAAATGTAAGTGGAGCTAAGGAAATAATAGCATCTGATAAATATGTAGTAAAAGAACCGGAAAAATATAAGGGTAAATGGAATGAACTATTTGATAATAATAATCCTATTCATGTGGAGATTGGGATGGGAAAAGGTAAATTTATTATAGAATTGGCTGAAAAGAATCCAAATATAAATTACATTGGAATTGAAAAATATTCCAGTGTGTTAGTGCGAGCAGTACAAAAGATAAATGAAAAAGAACTTTCTAATCTTTACTTTATTCGCTTTAATGCTGAATTGTTAGAAACAATATTTGATAAAAATGAAATTTCTAGAATCTACCTTAATTTTTCTGATCCATGGCCCAAGGATCGTCATGCTAAAAGGAGACTAACTTCCAAAAACTATCTGGATAAATATGACAATTGCTTAAGGGCTGATGGGAACATTATTTTTAAAACAGACAACCGTAAGTTATTTGATTTTTCCATAGAGGAGATAAAGGATACCAAATGGAAATTAAAGAATATAACCTATGACTTGCATAATAGTGAATATGTAGATGATAATGTAATGACTGAATATGAAGAAAAATTTGTCCAAATGGGAATGCCCATTTGTAGGATGGTGATATATAGATAATGACTAGGTACTAATTTATTATGTTACTAATATAATGGTAAAAACCATGATTTATATTTAGAAAGGTATGGTGATTACCATTAAAAGATCCTCATTAAGATATAAAATATGTAAGTATACTGCATCTAATTATAAATTAAATAAGAAAGTACTGAAATTGAAAAGATCATGGGATGAAGTAGAGAGCATACTTAACAGCGCAGTAAATAAAAAGAAAAAGAAAAAATAGTATAAAAATAGGGTCTTGTAATATTATTGGATTTATTGTAATATCACATAATAAGTCAAGATAAAGAGATACTATACACATACACGATGAAATTGGGTGATTTTATTGTTCTTAGTAAGAACATGACTTATTAATAAAATTACTCAATGTAAGAATGGAGGAAAAAACATGGCATTTATATTTACCGATGATAATTTTCAAAAGGAAGCTTTAGAATCAGATATACCTGTTTTAGTTGATTTTTATGCAGATTGGTGTGGACCTTGCAAAATGATAGCTCCTATTATATCTGAACTTGCTGATGAATATCAAGGTAAAATTAAGATAGGAAAACTAAATGTAGATGATCAACCAGGGACAGCAGGTCAGTATCGTGTAATGACTATACCTACACTCTTATTTATTAAAAATGGCAAGGTAGAGGATAAAGTTGTTGGTGTTGTAGCTAAGAAAGCAATACAGGACAAACTAGATGCAATGCTATAATGAGAAATATTAATTAGAATAGCTAAATAAATAGTATAGAAAAGGCATATAAGGTAAAGAAATATGTAGATTCTACATTTTTTCTTTACCTTATAACATAAAGATAAATAAGAATGATTAAAAATAAAAAAAATTGAAAAAAACTATTGCATTTTGTTTAAACTTAATATATAATATTTTTTGCGTTCAAAAATAACTTAAACATAAAAAATAATATAAGTGCCTTTAGCTCAGTTGGTAGAGCACCTGACTCTTAATCAGGGTGTCCAGGGTTCGAGCCCCTGAAGGCGCACTTTAT
>JAAYPX010000217.1 GCA_012519565.1 Clostridiales bacterium
AAAATATGTTGAATAGTCAGAAGAATCCATATATAGGTATGAAATTTATGAATCAATTATGGGAATATTATTATAATTTTTATTGTTAGAAAATTTAAAAACTATTGACAACATGGTTTTAAAGTGTTATTATTAATAAAATTAGTAATCTATACTATATTTATTTAAATTATAATTAAATTTAAGATCAACTAAAAAGACAATGACGAAGAGAAAACTATCAGGGAACCAATTTCAGAGAGCTAGGATGGCTGGGAACTAGTATTGGTCTGATAGATAATAGATCCCTTTCGAGTCGCATGGCTGAAAGTTTATAATCAATAAATTATTAAGCTATGACGGTGGCCTCCGTTACAGGTTTGGGTTAATTACAACCTGCTAAGGTAATTTCTGTGAAGAAATTACGAAGTAGAGTGGAACCGTGCTAAAAAGCGCCTCTATTATATGTGTTTAATATACATAATTAATGGAGGTATTTTTATTTTAAATTTCTGGAGGTGGTAATTTCATAATTTAAGCATTATTGTTTAAATATTCGATATTTACTGAATTTACTAAATTTTCAATTGTGTTAAAGGAGGAGAAAAAATGAGTAGAAAATTAAGTTTATTTGTAGTTGTTTTATTGACATTAAGTTTAGTTGTAGGTTGTACATCATCAAATGATCCAACTTCAGCAGGTGATTCAGATACTATTAAAGTAGGTTTAAACTATGAGCTTTCAGGTAATGTAGCTACCTATGGTCAAGGATTAACTGAAGGTATTGAATTAGCAATGGAAGAAATCAATGCTAATGGTGGAGTATTAGGTAAGCAAATTGAACCTATTAAAGTAGATAATAAATCAGAAACAGATGAAGCAGCCAATGTATCTACTAGACTTGCTACTAGAGATAAAGTTGTTGCCATATTAGGTCCTGCAACATCTGGTAATACTAAAGCAGCTATACCACCTGCTATGCAAAATAAAATACCTTTAATATCAGCTTCTGCTACTGCTGATGATGTTACTGTTGACTCCAATGGTAATGTAAGAGAATATGTTTTTAAAACTTGTTTTAGTGACTCTTTCCAAGGTGTAACAATGGCAAACTTTGCTTATAGCAATTTAGGATTGAAAAAAGCTGCTATACTTATGGATAACACCAGTGATTATAGTAAAGGCTTAACTAAGAGTTTCGAGGAAACATATACAGGTTTAGGTGGAACTATTTTAACTCAACAAGCTTTCCAAGCAAGTGAAACAGATTTTAGGGCAGTATTAACTGCTATCAAAGCTGCTAATCCTGAAGTATTATATCTTCCAGCTTATTATGAAGAAGTTGGTTTAATTATAAAGCAAGCTAGAGAATTAGGTTTAGATGTGCCAATTTTAGGTGCCGATGGCTATGATTCACCAAAACTTACAGAAATTGCTGGTGCTGAAGCACTAAAAGGTGTATATTATACTAATCACTATTCATCATCTGATGATTCACCAGAAGTAGTAGCTTTCCAAGAAGCTTTCTCTAACAAATATAATAAGCAACCAGATGCTTTCAATGCTTTAGGATATGACCTTGCTTATTTCCTAGTAGATGCAATTGATAGAGCTGGGGTTGCTGAACCAGAAGCTATTAAGGATGCATTAGCTTCAACAGTGGATTTTAAAGGTATTACAGGTACTCTTTCAATAGATGAATTCCATAATCCTGTAAAAGCTGTAACTATTCTTGAGTTAGTTGATGGTGTACCAGAATTCTTGCTTAAATTAGAACCTTAAACTTTCAGGGGGAGTATTACTCCCTCTGATAAAAATTTATTTGATATTAATGGGGTGACAATAAATGGAACAAATTATTCAACAACTTGTAAATGGGTTATCACTTGGTAGTATATATGCATTGATCGCCCTAGGATATACTATGGTTTATGGGATAATCAATTTAATAAATTTTGCCCATGGCGATATTTATATGGTTGGTGCATATATTGGTTTTGCTCTTACTACTTTTTTTAATTATGGATTTTTCCCTGCAATTATAGTATCCATGCTACTGTGTAGTTTTCTCGGTGTTTTAATTGAAAAAATAGCTTATAAACCCATAAGAAATTCTACAAGAATAACTGCATTAATAACTGCTATAAGTGTATCTTTATTTTTACAATATGGTATGATGTATTTTGTGAAACCTGAAACCAGAACTTTTCCAAATGTATTACCTAGTAGGAGAATAAACATATTTAATACTGGTGCTACTTTAGATGTTAGAAATATTTATATAGTTTTAACTACAATATTTTTAATGCTTGTTTTACAATATGTTATTTACAATACAAAAGCTGGTAAAGCTATGAGAGCAGTATCTTTAGATCCAGATGCAGCACAATTAATGGGTATTGATTTAAATAAGACCATATCTAATACTTTTGCAATTGGTTCTGCTCTTGCAGGAGCAGCTGGTGTCTTAGTTGGAGTATATTATAATTCAATTAACCCTCTTATGGGATCTGGTCCCGGGTTAAAAGCTTTTGTTGCTGCTGTAATTGGTGGAATTGGTATTATACCTGGTGCAGTTTTTGGTGGCTTTTTCCTAGGTATGACAGAAACCTTAGTAAGTGCCTTTGGTGGATCACTTTATAAAGATGCAGTTGCATTTGCTATATTAATTCTAGTTCTCTTAGTCAAACCAAATGGACTACTTGGCAAGAACATCAAAGAAAAGGTCTAAACCAGGAGGTGTATATATGAAATTATTAAATAAGAAAAATATCCTCAAATTATTATTAGTTTTAAGTATCTATATAATTGTAGAGGTTTTAATAAATGTTGGCATTATAGATTCCTATATATTACTAAATATTGTTCTCATTGGAATCAATATTATATTAGCAGTTAGTTTGAATCTTATAACAGGTATAACGGGTCAATTATCATTAGGTCATGCTGCTTTTATGTCCATTGGAGCATATGCTTCAGGAATTATGACAGCTAAATTAGGTTTACCATTCATTGTGGGCATTATATCAGCAGCTGTATTTGCTGCAATAGCTGGTGTTATAATAGGTATACCTACATTAAGGCTTAAAGGTGATTACCTTGCCATTGCAACTCTAGGTTTTGGTGAAATTGTCCGTATTATAGGACTTAATAATGATTATATTGGAGGAGCTACTGGTCTTAATGATATCCCCCAATATACTAACTGGACCTGGGTCTATCTAGGTGTTGTGTTAACAGTTTTCACCATAAGAAACTTTATAAATTCTTATAATGGGCGTGCGTGTATTTCTATAAGAGAAGATGAAATTGCGTCAGAAGCAATGGGGGTAAATACAACTTATTATAAAGTACTTGTATTTACCACAGGTGCTTTCTTTGCAGGTATAGCTGGTGCTTTATATGCAAACTACTTCTTTTTTATAAAACCTGATTCCTTTGGTTTTATGAAATCAATTGATATTTTAGTTATAGTTGTATTTGGCGGTATGGGAAGTATCCCAGGCTCCATAATTGCAGCAATTTTATTATCTATTATTTCTATATTCTTACAGAGTATTCCAGAATTACGTATGGTAGTATATGCTGTAATCTTATTCTTAATTATGGTTTACAGACCTCAAGGATTATTAGGAAAAGGTCAATTCGATTTATTTAAGAATAAAAAGAAAGGAAGTGTAATAAATGGAAGCAGTTCTACAAGTTAAAAATTTGCATAAATCCTTTGGTGGTATTAAAGCATTAAATGATATAAATCTTACAATTAATAAAGGACATATTGTTGGAGTGATAGGGCCAAATGGTGCTGGTAAAACAACATTTTTCAATCTTTTAACAGGTATTTATGACCCAAGCTTAGGAGAAATCACTTATCATTTAGATAAAGAGATTACATCTAAAAGTTTTAGACCTCATAAAATGACTAAATATGGGGTAGCTAGAACATTTCAAAACATTAGATTATTCAAGGATATGAGTGTTATTGACAATGTTTTAATTGGATATCACAATAATTTAAACTATGGTATCCTACCTTCATTACTACGTTTACCATCCTATTATAAAAATGAAAGTAAAGCGTATAATGAAGTTATAGAATTATTAAAAGTATTTAATCTATATGATAAAAAGGATGAATTAGCTAATAATCTTCCTTATGGTGAGCAAAGAAAAGTAGAAATTGCTAGAGCTCTAGCTTCTAAACCTAAACTGCTTTTATTAGATGAACCAGCAGCTGGTATGAACCCAAATGAGACTAAAGAGCTTACTGATTTAATAAAATGGATTCAAGATGAATTTGAATTGACTATAATATTAATTGAACATGATATGTCATTATTAATGAGTATATCTGATCAAGTTTTTGTATTTGACTATGGAACTTTAATTGCAAGTGGTACTCCGAAAGAAGTACAGACAAATGCAAGAGTTATTAAGGCCTATCTCGGAGGTGAATAAATGCTAGAAATACAGGACTTAAATGTTTATTACGGCGGTATTCATGCATTAAAAGATATTAGTTTGAAAATTAATGAAGGTGAAATTGTCACTCTTATCGGTGCTAATGGTGCTGGTAAAACAACTACCCTACGCACTATTTCCGGAATTAAAAAAGCCGAATCTGGAACAATTTTATATGAAGGTAAAAATTTAGAGTCATACTCAGCTTCTAATATTGTAAAGCTGGGTATATCTCATGTACCTGAAGGTAGAAGAGTTTTCTCAACCATGAGTGTATATGAAAATCTTGAAATTGGCGCTTTTTTAAGAAAAGATAAAGCAGAAATAAAGAAAGATATTAAATATGTTTTTTCATTATTTCCTAGATTAGAAGAAAGAAAAAATCAATATGCCGGAACATTATCAGGTGGTGAACAACAAATGTTAGCTATTGGTCGTGCTTTACTTTCCAGACCAAAATTGCTACTTCTAGATGAACCATCCATGGGTCTGGCGCCTATTATTGTTAACGAAATTTTTGATATTATTAAGAATATTAATAAGGAAGGTACAACCATATTATTAGTTGAACAAAATGCCAATATGGCATTACAAACTGCCCATCGTGCTTATATTATTCAAAATGGTAGAATTGATATAGAAGGTAGTGCTAAGGACTTATTAAATAATGAACAAGTAAAAGAAGCATATCTTGGTGGATAAAAAAACAGACCTTAAAAGAAGCGTTCACTTAGGGATTGAAGAAAAACTTAAATGAACAGCTTCAAGCGGGGCAAAAAGAGACCAGTCACAATCAGGCATGAATGCTTGAAGCGGCTGGTCTTTTTGTATTTACTGGTAATACGAAATATGGACATTTTATGGAATTAAGTATAGCACCTTGCGGATATAATCTGGTCAATTGAAAGTATATGACCATCTTCGCTTATCCATTCATTCCTTTCAGAGGAATATG
>JAAYPX010000218.1 GCA_012519565.1 Clostridiales bacterium
AGATGGGAAAATATTTTGGTACTGATGGATTTAGGGGAGAAGCTAATGTGGATTTAACCGTGACACATGCTTATAAAGTTGGTAGATTCTTGGGGCATTATTATGGTGAGAATCATAAGGCTAAAGTAGTCATAGGAAAAGATACAAGAAGATCCAGTTATATGTTCGAGTATGCTTTAGTATCCGGTCTAACAGCAAGCGGAGCAGATGTATACCTATTGCATGTGACTACCACACCCAGTGTATCCTATGTAGTAAGGACCGAAGGATTTGATTGTGGAATTATGATATCAGCCAGTCATAACCCTTATTATGATAACGGAATTAAAATCATCGATGGTAACGGATGCAAATTAGATGCTGAAATAGAGAAACTAATTGAAGATTACATAGATATGGATGAAGATATAATACCACTGGCCACTAGAGAGAATATCGGACGAACAGTGGATTATGCGATGGGTAGAAATAGATACATTGGTTATTTAATATCCCTCGCAACTAGATCCTATAAGGATATAAAGGTAGGGCTCGATCTTGCCAATGGTTCTGCAACGGCCATTGCCAAAGGGGTATTCGATGCCTTGGGCGCTAAAACCTATGTTATCAATGCAGAGCCTGATGGAACTAATATAAACAACAATTGTGGGTCTACCCATATTGAAATATTGCAAAAATATGTTATTGATAAGAATTTAGATGTAGGATTCGCCTATGATGGTGATGCAGATAGATGTTTGGCAGTCGATGATAAGGGTAACATTATAGATGGAGATATTATTCTTTATTTATGTGGTGTTTATGCTAAGGAAAGGAATGATTTAGCCAATAACACAATTGTAACAACAATTATGTCCAATATGGGACTTTATAAGGCTTTAGAAAAAAAGGGAATCAAGTATGAGAAAACTGCCGTTGGAGATAAATATGTATATGAAAATATGATGAAAAATGGGCACTCCATCGGTGGAGAGCAATCGGGCCATATTATCTTTAGTAAACATGCAACAACCGGTGATGGCATTTTAACTTCTATTAAATTAATGGAAGTCATGCTGGAAAGCAAGGCTAAATTATCTGAACTTCATAAGGAGCTTGTAATATTTCCTCAAATATTAAAGAATGTAAGAGTAAAGGATAAGAAAGCAGTTAAAGAAGATATAAAAGTAATTGAAGCTACTAAACTAGCAGAGCAAGAACTGGGTGATGATGGCAGGGTATTGGTAAGAGAAAGTGGAACAGAGCCTGTAATAAGGGTAATGGTAGAAGCTAAAACTAAAGAATTATGCCAAAAGTATGTGGATCAGATTGTAGCTGTAATAGAGCAAAATGGCTATACAATTTAGGGAAAATAAAAGATTTAAAATTATTATAGTATTTACGAATTAATTATGTTATAATATATAATTGTCATAATCTCTGTTCAAAAATGAAAAATACACTTTTAATATACAATGTGTGGAACTGACATAAATGGAAAAAATATAGGTACTTAAATCAAGGAGGAAAATACAAAGATGAGTTTACAGGTTGAAAAACTGGAAAAAAATATGGTTAGGCTTACAATAGAAGCTTCAGCTGAAGAATTTGAAAATGCTCTTCAGAATTCATATTTAAAGAATAAGGGCAAGATAAATATTCAAGGTTTTAGAAAAGGAAAGGCACCCCGTGCGGTTATTGAAAAAATGTACGGACCAGAAATTTTTTATGAGGATGCTGCTAACGAGATAATTCCTGAAGCATACGAAAAGGCAGCCGAAGAAAGTAAATTAGAAATTGTATCAAGACCTGATATTGATGTTGTTCAGATTGAAAAAGGTAAAGCATTTATTTTTACTGCAGAAGTAGCTGTTAAACCTGAAGTTACTTTAGGGGATTATAAGGGAATTGAAGTAGAGAAGAAAGAAATTACTGTAACAGAGGAAGAGATCGAAGAACGTATTAATAGAGAGAGAGAGCAGAACTCCAGACTTATTACTGTTGATGATAGAGCAGTTCAGGATGGAGATATTGCTATAATCGATTTTGAAGGCTTTGTTGATGGGGTGGCCTTTGAAGGTGGTAAGGAAGAGGACTATTCCTTAACCATAGGATCACGCTCCTTCATTGATAACTTCGAGGAGCAATTAATTGGTAAATCTATAGGTGAAGAAGTAGGAGTTAATGTTACCTTCCCTGAAGAATATCATGTGGCTGATCTTGCTGGAAAGCCTGCATTGTTTAAAGTAAAAATTAAAGAAGTTAAGGTTAAAGAATTACCTGAATTAAATGATGATTTTGCTCAGGATGTATCTGAATTTGACACCTTAGAAGAGTATAAAGAAAGTATCAAAAAATCCATAGAAGAAAGCAAAGAGAAAGATGCTAAGAGAGCTATGGAAGATGAAATTATAGAGAAAATCATTGAAAATGCTTCAATGGAAATTCCAGAAGCTATGGTTAATACACAGGTAAGTCAAATGGCTGATGATTTTGTTCAAAGATTACAATATCAAGGTTTATCATTAGAGCAGTATTTCCAATTTACTGGTATGGATTCCAAGAAGTTTATTGATAGCTTAAAACCTCAAGCTATGAAACGTATTCAGACCAGATTAGTACTTGAAGCTATCGTTAAGGCAGAAAACATTGAAGCTACTGATGAGGATCTTGATAAGGAAATAAACGAAATGGCTAAAACCTATCAAATGGAAGCTGATAAGATGAAAGAACTAATTGCAGATAGAGAAAAAGAGCAAATCAAATTAGACATTGCTGTACAAAAAGCAGTTGATTTTGTAGTTGAGCACGCTAAAGAAAAATAATTTGTTAAAAATACACCTTGGTATAGGTGGCGTAACTTATAATAAACAATGATAGGAGGATTTCATATGAGTTTAGTACCTTATGTAATTGAACAGACTAGTCGTGGTGAGAGAAGTTACGATATATTTTCAAGATTACTAAAAGAGAGAATCATTTTTCTTGGAGAAGATGTTAATGATACAACTGCAAGTTTAATTGTGGCTCAATTGCTTTTCCTAGAATCAGAAGATCCTAATAAAGATATACATTTTTATATAAACAGCCCTGGTGGTTCTGTATCTGCAGGTTTTGCTATATATGATACAATGAATTATATCAAATGTGATGTTTCAACTATATGTATTGGTATGGCAGCAAGTATGGGTGCATTTTTACTGGCAGGTGGCACCAAGGGTAAGAGATTTGCTCTTCCCAATGCTGAAATAATGATTCATCAGCCTTCAGGGGGAGCTAGAGGTCAGGCTACAGATATTAAAATTGTAGCTGATAATATTCTTAAGACCAGAAGAAAATTAAATGAAATATTATCAAATAATACAGGTAAACCTCTAGAAGTAATTGAAGTAGATACTGAAAGAGATTATTATATGAGTGCGGAAGAGGCCCGTGATTATGGCTTAATCGATAGTATTATCACAAGCAGATAATTCGATATGTTTTTGCACTACAGAGAGTTGAGGTGAATACATTGGCTGGAAAAGTTGACGATAGAAAACAGCTCCGTTGTTCTTTCTGCAACAAAACCCAAGACCAAGTAAGAAAGCTTATTGCTGGTCCTGGTGTCTATATCTGTGATGAATGTATAGAAATCTGCAGTGAGATAATTGATGAGGAATTCGAGGGAGATGCTGTAACAGGAACTAACATAAATCTTATGAAACCGGCAGAAATTAAAAGTTTCTTAGACCAGCATGTTATCGGACAGGAGGATGCCAAGAAAGTTTTAGCTGTTTCTGTCTATAATCATTACAAAAGAGTCTTAGCTGAAAAAGACTTGGATGTTGAACTACAAAAGAGTAATATCTTGATGATTGGTCCCACTGGGTCTGGTAAGACATTTTTAGCCCAAACCTTAGCTAAGTTACTAAATGTTCCATTTGCAATAGCAGATGCAACAGCATTAACAGAAGCTGGTTATGTAGGAGAAGACGTAGAAAATATTCTCCTAAAGATTATTCAAGCAGCTGACTATGATATTGAACGGGCTGAACACGGGATAATTTATATTGATGAGATTGATAAAATCACCAGAAAATCAGAAAACACCTCTATAACTAGAGATGTTTCTGGAGAAGGGGTTAAACAGGCTCTTCTTAAGATTTTGGAAGGAACAGTAGCTTCAGTACCTCCGCAGGGAGGAAGAAAGCATCCTCATCAAGAGTTCATTCAGATAGACACCACCAATATACTATTCATCTGTGGTGGCGCTTTTGATGGTTTAGAAAAAATAATAGAATCTAGAATTGGCAAGAAATCTATCGGATTCAATGCCCATATTATAGATAAAATGAAAACTAATGTTGGTGAGTTGTTCCGTCAGGTTATGCCCCAAGATTTTATTAAATTTGGCTTAATACCTGAATTTATAGGAAGGGTTCCAGTATGTGTAGCCTTGGATATGTTAGATGAAGAAGCATTAATGAGGATACTAACAGAACCCAAGAACGCTATAACTAAACAATATAAGAAACTATTTGAGCTGGATGGAGTAGATCTGGAGTTTGAAGAAGAGGCATTAAAGGAAATAGCCAAAAAGTCATTTAGCAGAAAAATTGGAGCTAGAGGGCTTCGAGCTATAATGGAAAATGTAATGATGGACTCCATGTACACAATACCATCTAATGATAAAGTAACTAAGCTTATCATAACCAAGGAAGCTGTATTAGGTGATGATAAACCTTTAGAGATTACTGTAGATGAGGCAGTGACAAAAAAGACTATTACCAAAAGAACGACTAAGAAAACTAAGGATGAAATAGCATAAAAATAAAATCAGGGGGCTGTTTCAAAATGATCTAGGGTGCAGGGATATTTCCTTATGGGAACACCAATAGGCAATAGCGTCATTTTGAGATGGCCCCTTTGAAAGTAGGTGACAATATGAAAATTAAAAATGTAAGTCTAGAAACGGTATGTGGTATCACCAGTGTATTACCAGTTAACGACAAACCAGAGATTGCATTTGCTGGCAAGTCTAATGTTGGAAAATCGTCCTTAATTAATTCCTTAATGAATAGAAAGTCATTGGCTAGAACTTCATCTCAGCCAGGAAAAACTCAGACAATCAATTTTTACAATATAAATGATGAATTGTATTTTGTATATCTGCCAGGGTATGGATATGCCAGTGTTTCAATGGCCATTAGGCAGAAATGGGGGGGAATGATAGAGAACTATTTAAAGAGCTCACAGCAATTAAAAGCGATTTTCTTGCTTATAGATATTAGACATGAGCCTTCTGCCAATGACAAGGATATGTATGACTGGATTGTCCATTATGGCTTTAAGCCGATCATAATTGCTACTAAACTGGATAAGATTAAGCGAAGTCAAAAGGATAAACATATAAAGATGATTAGGGACAGCTTACAAGCAATTCCAGGAACAGTAATCATACCTTTCTCTTCTCTTACTAAACAAGGGAAAGATGAAATATACCATTATGTTGAGAAGGCCTGTGGATTAAACTCATTCCAAGAGGGTGGAGAGTAGATAGGCATAAATATCTGAACTCTTTTCCCTCCAATTATTACAAAGTTTAATTGCCTCTTCTTCTGTGGTAACATTTAAGGTGATATCCATAAGGGGGGTACCCCGCTCGTATACTTGTAAATGGGCTGCAAACTCACCTTTTTTTACCTGATAATAATTAGCCAGTGTAGATACTTCTTCCCTAAGTTCGTATTGATTCTCTTGAAGGTAGGTATCAATATCTTCCTTAATTCCTGGTGAAATCATATTATCAAAAAGTGAGAGGGTATCTAATCCTGTTTCTGTTATAAAGTACAAGGAACTATTACGGATGGTTTTATTTACGATATATGCATCATCAATTAATTCAGAGATAACTTGTTGAATATTGAAATAATTAGTATATCCTTTATCTAAAATAAAGGACGTTAATTGGGAATTGGTCAAAGGAAAGTTTACCCTGCTTAAGGTATATAATATCATTAGTTTATATAACATAAAGGTATCAGATTTCATAGGTATTCCTCCTTCTTATTCCTAAACTTAGTAAAAGCATCTGCCTTGCCAAGTGTTCCGTTTTTTCATTTCCTGTTGAATTCGGTTTAAAACCAGTTTTTTGTTCCCACTCCAGTTTGGGGCTAGAAGTAAGCTTTTAGGACCATCACCAGTGATACGATGAACTATTATTTCCTTAGGAAGATGTTCTAGACAGGTGATAACCAGGTCCACATATGCTTCTAAGGTAAGAACCTCCTTTAGCTTACCAGTTTCGTACAAGGTACCAAGATCCGTACCTTTTAATATATGCAGAAGTTGAAGCTTTATGCCCTGTATATTCTTACCACCAATATAATTCATAGTAAGGAGAATGTCTGCTGGGTTTTCTCCTGGTAGTCCTAATATGGTATGAACTATAACTGGAATATCAAGCTGGTTTAACTTCTTTAGGGCGGTTTCAAAAGCAGATAAGGGATAGCCTCTTCTTATAAACTGTTCCGTTTTTTCGTGTATAGTTTGTAGTCCTAATTCAATCCATACAGGCTTTATCTGATTTAATTCATTAAGTAGTTTTAGGACATCGTCACCAAGGCAATCCGGTCTGGTTGCAATGGATAGTATTAAGATATCAGGGTGCATAATTGCCTCAGTGAATATTCTTCGTAAATAATCCACTGGACCATGGGTATTGGTAAAGGCTTGAAAGTATGCAATATACTTTCTATCTATCTCATCTGCTTTTATTTTAGCCGATATAAGCTGTTTGGCTTCTTCAATTTGCTCTGTAATAGTAAGTCTATTGGAAGCAGCAAAATCTCCAGAGCCACCTTTACTGCAGAAGATGCAACCTTTAGTATCGATGGTACCATCTCTATTGGGGCAACTCATTCCACCATTAAGGGAGAGCTTATATATTTTTTGACCATAGGTTTGCTTCATATGGTAGTCTAGGGAATGGAAACGTTTATTATCCCATAATATTTTCCCGTTTTTAGTGGTCTTATTCATTGCTACCTCCCTATGTTTTCAAGTACTGCTTGGCTAACGGCATCACAAATCCTACTATCAAAAGCATAGGGGATGATATAGTCCTCATTTAACTGGCTATCACTGACTAAGTCTGCAATGGCCCTAGCAGCTGCTAATTTCATTTCTTCTGTAATCTGCTTAGCTTGAGCTTCCAAAGCGCCTTTAAATATCCCAGGGAAGGCCACTACATTATTAATCTGATTTGGAAAATCTGAGCGACCAGTGGCAACAACTTTAGCCCCAGCTTTTTTGGCAATATCAGGCAGGATCTCTGGATCTGGATTAGCCATGGCAAAGATTATGGGATCAGCTTTCATAGATGCAACCATCTCTGGTGTAACAATATTAGGAGCAGATACACCGATAAAGATATCTGCATTAATTAAAGCATCTGCAAGGGTGCCCCTTTGGTTTTGGAGATTTGTTACCTGAAGCATCTCCTTCTGTATCCAGTTTAAATTAGGATAATCTTTTGATATTATACCATGAAGATCACATAGGGTTACATCAGTGAAACCATAGGTTAGTAAAAGCTTTGCAATAGCAATACCTGCAGAGCCTGCGCCGTTGATAACAACTTTACACCTATCCTTAGTTCTGCCAGTTACTTTAAGAGCATTGATTACTCCAGCCAGTACAACAATGGCTGTACCATGTTGGTCGTCATGGAAAACAGGGATATCCAGCATTGATTTCAAGCGATCTTCGATTTCAAAGCATCTTGGGGCAGATATATCCTCTAGATTAATGCCCCCAAAAGCAGGAGCAATATTTACAATTGTATTGATTATCTCTTCGGTATCTTGGGTATCAAGACATATGGGAATTGCATTAACACCACCGAATTCCCTAAATAGTACTGCCTTACCTTCCATAACGGGCATTGCAGCATGGGGGCCTATATTACCAAGCCCTAAGACAGCGCTTCCATCTGAGATTACAGCTATGGTATTAGCTTTCATGGTATATCTATAACTGGCTGATTTATCAGCAGCTATAACTTTACATGGTTCAGCTACCCCAGGGGTATAGACCAAAGCTAAATCTTCTCTGGATTTTATGGAGAACTTAGACTTAATTTCTAACTTACCGTTTAGTTTTTCATGAAGTTGTAGCGCATTTTCCTTAATATTCATGGAGTATTCCACCTTATGTATTTAAATTTAGTTATAAATAAACACATGTTTAATATTAACACTAATATTTATTGATAAACATATTTTATCATAACATTTAGACGTAGCTAAATCAAGTAGTACCTATTTTTTGAAAATTTATAAAAATACACTTTGCATTAATTAGCAAAAGGTGTATAATATATGTACACATTTATTAACACAATGTATATCATGATAAAATCTAATTCATATCTATATCTATTATAAATTCCGATAGCGAATCCAATTTTATAGATTATTATTGATTATTTATTAAAGGAGCAAAATATATGGAAAAGCAATATGATTCGATGACCCTGGCCAATTTAAGGGTAATTGCCCGGGATAAAGGGTTAAAAAACATTTCTACTTTAAAGAAAAAAGAGTTAATTGAAGCACTTAAACTACATGATACACAGAGTTATGATTCCCGCCATATGGATTCGAGAGGGAAGGAAGTAGGAGAGGAAAGTAATAACGAACATAATACCAGTGACAGTACTAGCGATAGTAATAATAAGGATGACCAAGATAGTCATAGCAACAAAGGTAATTCTAGTAATAGCCATGGTCATACTAATCAAGGAAATACTGGCCATGGCAGCAGCGGCAATAGTAATACTGGCAATGGCCATACCCACATTAATAATACCAGTATTAATACTGGAAACAGTGAGATGGAACAACTGGACAGTGGTGAAACCAAGGAAGGCATTTTAGAAGTTTTGACTGATGGATATGGCTTCATAAGATGTGATAATTATTTACCCGGAGAAAATGATGTCTACGTGTCCCCGGCACAGATTAGAAGGTTTAATCTAAAGACAGGGGATATAGTTACAGGTAACACAAGAATCAAAAGCCAAAATGAAAAATTTTCTGCCTTATTATATATAAAAGCTGTTAATGGATTTCCTCCTAATGAAGCACAAAAGCGGAATAAGTTCGAAGATCTGACACCAATCTTCCCCAATGAGCGAATTTATCTGGAAACCCCTGGGGCTGGGATAGCTACCAGAATTGTAGATTTGGTATCACCTATAGGAAAGGGTCAAAGGGGAATGATTGTATCCCAGCCTAAGGCTGGTAAGACAACACTTTTAAAACAGATTGCAAAATCAATAACCATAAATCATCCGAATATGAAGGTTATTATTTTGCTAATTGATGAACGACCAGAGGAAGTTACCGATATAAAGGAATCTATTCAAGGGAAAAATGTGGAAGTTATATATTCTACTTTTGATGAATTACCAGATAACCATAAGAGAGTATCTGAGATGGTTATTGAGAGGGCTAAGCGGCTAGTTGAACATAAGCAGGACGTTATTATCCTACTGGACAGTATAACAAGACTGGCTAGAGCATATAACCTAACTGTACAACCTAGCGGAAGGACCTTATCAGGTGGTCTAGATCCTGCTGCCCTATATATGCCTAAGCGTTTCTTTGGTGCGGCAAGAAATATGCGAGAAGGTGGTAGCTTAACTATTCTTGCAACTGCATTGGTAGATACAGGCAGTAGGATGGATGATGTGGTATTTGAGGAATTTAAAGGTACGGGTAATATGGAGTTGGTGCTGGATCGTAACTTGTCTGAGAAGCGTATTTTCCCTGCCATCGATCTGCCAAAATCCAGTACCAGAAGGGAAGACTTGCTACTTAGTCAATCGGAATTAGAAGCTTCTTATTTGATGAGAAAAGCTCTAAGTAGTATGAAGTCAGAAGAAGCCCTGGAGAGAATCATCGATATGTTTATCAAAACCAAATCCAATGAAGAGTTTGTTGAAATCATAAAAAAGACTAAAATTGTCTTTTAACTCTTGCATTAAAAAAAAACCTATGATATAATTAACAAGCTGTTTATATGATGGAAATGATTATATACCATAGATTAGGTATTGTTTCGTAAGATTGATATTAAAGAGGTGAAAAAAATGAAACAAGGTTTACATCCAGAATATTATCAAGCTAAAGTAGATTGTAACTGCGGTAATGAGTTCGTAACTGGATCAACAAAGGAAAATATCCACGTAGAAATCTGCTCCAAATGCCATTCATTCTATACTGGTCAGCAGAAGGCAGCAGCTGCCCGTGGTGCTATTGAGAAATTTAATCGCAGATATGGTTTAAATCAAGATAAATAAGTTAATAGAAGAAAACTTCTATTGGCGGTTATAGCTTGATATTTATGCTAAAATCTATTACTTAAATAAGAAAACTATAAAGCGCTAAAAATTGGGTTGAGGTTTACTTCCTCAGCCTATTTTTAAATAACGAATAATTATAGACTAAAGAAATTAGAAATACGATTCAAGAGATAATAATAAGAAAGGTATGGGTGCATTATGAAGCCATCAGGAGTCGGTGGAATGGCTGTTATCGAGGGCGTTATGATGAAACATAAAGATCAGTACGCTGTGGCAGTCCGTAAGCCAGATAATGAAATAGTTATAGAAAAAAATACCCAAAGAAATTTTGCTGATAAAGTGAAATTATTTAAACTTCCTATATTTCGAGGTATATTAGCTTTCGTGGACTCTCTTGTAACAGGAATTAAGGTACTAAACTTCTCTTCCAGCTTTTTTGATGATGAGGAAACAGATAATCAGAATAATGTATCTGATACTGATAAATCAAACACCCTACTTATGGTAGGGGCGGTTGCATTGTCAATTATAATTTCTATTGCCTTGTTTATGGTGCTTCCAGTACTAATATCCAGTTTATTTTCTAAACATATAACAACCAAATTTTCTATGTCTCTATTAGAGGGGCTAATTCGATTAACAATATTCATTATATATATAATAGCAGCTTCCCGCATGAAGGAAATAAATCGGGTTTTTATGTATCATGGGGCTGAGCACAAGACTATTAATTGTTTAGAAAATGGATTTGAACTTACTGTTGACAATGTAAAGTGGCAATCTAGACGTCATAAAAGATGTGGAACAAGTTTTATGTTGTTGGTTATGGTAATCAGTTTAATATTTTTTATCATACTACCAACCAAGAATTTGACATGGAAAATAATATCCAGGATTTTGCTGGTACCCCTTATAGCTGGTATTTCCTATGAATTTATTCGGCTGGCGGGTAAAAGTGATAATATAATCATCAATATAATAAGTAAGCCTGGCCTATGGCTGCAGAGTTTGACAACAAAAGAGCCAGATGATGATATGATTGAGGTGGCTATTGCATCGGTTGAAGCAGTTTTTGACTGGAGAAGTTTTTTAGAATTAGAGACATCAGATCAGACTTCCGGGGAAGATATTGAAGATGAGGATCTTGTTGATACTAATGTTAATTATAGTTTAGAAGATGCAGAAAATATTTTAAAAGATGTAGAGCTAGATTATAATATATTAGATACCGATGAAGAAGAGGATGATGATATTCTGAAAGCTTTGGATAAATATTTAAATTAGAGTAATCTAGAGAGGTCGGAATGAATACTTATAGGCAATTATTAAACATTGCACAATCAAAGTTAAGGGAAAAGAATATCTTAGATGCTGATGTAGATGCATGGTATTTGCTGGCCCATACCTTTGGCATAAGTCGGCATGAGTTTATACTAAACGGAGATAAAGAAGTTTCAGTTGAGGATAGTAAAAGGTATATGGATCTGATAGAACTAAGGGCATCCCACATACCTCTTCAGTATATTACTGGCACCCAAGAGTTTATGGGGCTAGAGTTTGAAGTGTCTAAAGATGTTCTTATTCCCAGACAAGATACAGAATGTTTAGTGGAGGAAGTTCTAAAGATTTGCGACAATAAATCAGTGTTAGATATGTGTACTGGCTCCGGGTGTATAATAATAAGCTTGGCCAAGCTTGGAAGACTTAAGGAGGCCTATGGCGCAGATATCTCAGAAAAAGCATTGGCACTTGCAACCCGTAATGTCAATAAGCATAAAGTAGATGTAAAGCTGATACAAAGTGATCTCTTCCAGAATATAGAAGGAACATATGATATCATTGTGTCTAATCCCCCATATATTCCATCGGATGAAATCAGAAGTCTAATGCCTGAAGTTAGGGATTATGAGCCAATGATTGCTTTGGATGGAGCTTGTGATGGATTGGATTATTATAGAAGGATCATATCATCCCTAAAGGATTTTCTTAATCCTGATGGATGGGTTTTCTTTGAGATAGGTTATAATCAAGGTATGGATGTGAAAAGACTTCTTGAGAAAGAAGGTTTTTCTGATGTTTTCATAAAACAAGATTTAAGTGGATTAGATCGAATTGTGTGTGGTAGGAGATTGTATATATAGAATTATTTGGAGGTAATTTATGTTTGATAAATTAGAAGACATACTATTACGATATCAAGAGATTGAACAGGAGATGCTTAATCCTGATATTGTAAATGATCAGGTTAGATATACTAAACTAAGAAAAGAACAAGCTGACTTATATGATATAGTGGAAAAATATAAGGAATATAAAGAGACACAACAGACTATTGAGGATAGCCTAACTATCCTTGAAGAAGAAACTGATGAAGAACTTTGTGAAATGGCTAAGGAAGAACTAAGCCTCAGTAAGCAAAGGATCGTTAAGATTGAGGAAGAATTAAAGATATTACTTTTACCTAAGGATCCTAATGATGAGAAGAATGTTATTGTAGAGATAAGAGCTGGTGCTGGTGGCGATGAAGCAGCCCTATTTGCAGCAGAACTGTATCGTATGTATTGTCAATATGCGGATAGTAACCGTTGGAAAACCGATATGATGAGTTTAAATGAAAATGGTATAGGCGGTTTTAAAGAAGTTGTATTTATGATCAATGGCAAGGGTGCCTATTCAAAATTAAAATATGAAAGTGGTGTTCACCGGGTACAAAGAGTTCCAGTAACAGAATCCGGAGGAAGAATTCATACATCTACAGCTACAGTAGCTATTATGCCAGAAGCTGAAGATGTGGACGTGGAATTGGATCTTGCAGATTGTAAATTTGATGTATTTAGATCTTCTGGTAATGGTGGTCAGTCTGTTAATACTACAGACTCTGCTGTTAGACTTACCCATATTCCAACAGGAATAGTTATAACCTGCCAAGATGAGAAGTCTCAATTAAAGAATAAGGATAAGGCTATTAAAGTCCTTCGTTCCAGACTTTATGATTTGGAATTGCAGAAGGCTCAGGATGCTGAAGCTCAAGCTAGAAAGAGCCAAATAGGTACAGGAGATCGTTCCGAAAAGATAAGAACTTATAATTTCCCTCAAGGTCGTGTAACTGATCACCGTATAAAATTAACTCTCCATCAGATTGATGCTATAATGAATGGAGATCTAGATGAGATAATTGATAGTTTAATTGCTGCAGATCAGACTGCAAAATTAAGTAAAATGCAAGAGGATTAATATTATCATGAAGCGGAAAGATGTAATAAGCAGCATAAGTAATCCCCAGATGAAAAACCTGTTTTTGCTGCAAAAGAAGCCTAAAGCCAGGAAAGAACAGGGGTTATTTGTCATTGAAGGATTAAGGATGTTTGAGGAGGCAAAGGAAGCAGGAATTGTTCACAAGGCCTATGCTACTGAGGAATTTTTTCAGGAAAAGACAGCCCATCAAGCAGATTATTTCAAGGGACTAAACTGTGAACTGGTAAGTACTTCGGTATTCAAAGAGGTATCGGATACAAAGACACCCCAAGGTATTATGGCTACGGTAAGGACTACAGAATATTCCCTAGAAGATATCCTTAAGGATGACAGGGCCTATCTTCTTTTGCTGGAGGATATTAGGGACCCTGGTAATTTGGGGACTATAATTAGAACGGCAGAAGGCGCTGGTATTACAGGAATTATAAGTAATAAATCCTGTGTAGATCTATATAATCCTAAGGTGGTACGCTCCACTATGGGGTCTATTTATAGAATGCCCTATTATCAGGCAGAGAATTTTGCTGAGGTATTAAGGGAAGTAAAGGCTCAGGGGATTGAAATATTTGCTGCCCATCTGCAAGGAAGAGTCTACGATACAGAAGGAAGTTTTACTGGCAAATGTGCATTTCTTATAGGTAATGAAGCCAATGGTTTAAGTAATGAAAGCTCAAAACTGGCTGATACCTGGATAAGGATTCCGATGGCTGGTAAAGTGGAATCTCTTAATGCAGCAGTGGCCGCTGCAATTTTAATGTATGAGGGAGCCAGACAACGAAGATATACTAAATAAGATATTTGTAGGTTACTATAGATATAATAGTAAAGTGTAAATTGATTATACTATTATATTAAGTTAGTAACCTTTTTTACTTGCTCCTCTTAGATTAAAATTAAATTAGAATTATCTATTAACTATTGTTTAATAAAATGTAATAAAGTAAAATTAAAGTATATCAAACTAGAAAGGGGGAAGCTTTTTGTCAAATTCAATTTACTGGTTAATTATACTTGCAGTATTAATTGCCATTGAGTTTTTTACATTGGGGCTTACTACTATATGGTTTGCAGGCGGAGCTTTGGTTGCCTTTATTGTCTCCTTGTTCATGGATATTTTATTCTTAGAGATAGTATTGTTCATTGCTGTTTCCCTAGCTTTATTATTCTTTACAAGGCCTATTGTGATAAAATATTTTAACCCTAAAAGGGTAAGAACTAATTATGAACGAATTATCGGTAAGGAAGCCTTGGTGACCCTTAAGATTGATAATATTAATGCTGCCGGAGAGGTTATAGTGGAAGGGCAGTATTGGAGCGCTAGATCTGTAGAAGGTAATATAATTGAAGAAGGAAGCAGGGTAGTTGTTGAAGAGGTACAGGGAGTCAAGTTAATGGTAAGACCTGTTTTAAATTTAAATATCAATAAGGAGGAAAAGTAATATGGAAGTAATTTTTCTGATATTTTTGATTTTGATATTAGTTATTATTGCATCTTGTATTCGCATTGTGCCTCAGGCCAATGCCTATGTGGTTGAACGGCTAGGAGCATATCTAACTACTTGGGATGTAGGTATACATGTGCAGGTGCCTTTAATTGATCGGATAGCTAAGAAAGTACCATTAAAGGAACAGGTGGCTGATTTTCCACCTCAACCAGTGATTACTAAGGATAATGTTACTATGAAGATTGATACGGTAGTATTTTTTCAAATTACAGATCCCAAGCTATATGCTTATGGAGTGGAGAGGCCTTTGATGGCTATAGAGAATCTTACTGCTACTACTTTGCGTAATATTATAGGTGACTTAGAGCTGGATGAAACTCTAACTTCTAGGGAAATAATTAATACGAAAATGAGGATAACACTAGATGTGGCTACTGACCCATGGGGAATTAAGGTTACCAGAGTGGAACTTAAGAACATTATTCCTCCTGCGGCTATACAAGACGCCATGGAAAAGCAAATGAAGGCAGAGCGGGAACGTAGGGAGTCTATCTTAATAGCTGAAGGTGAAAAAAGATCGGCAATACTGGTGGCAGAAGGTAAAAAGGAAGCAGCTATTTTGGAAGCTGAAGCGGAAAAGCAATCAGCTATACTTAGGGCTGAGGCTATGAAGGAAGCTACAATTAAAGAAGCGGAAGGTCAGGCTGAGGCTATCCTTACAGTGCAAAAGGCCAATGCTCAGGGTATCCAGTTCCTAAATGAAGCTGCACCTCAAAATGCAGTAATTCAGTTAAAGAGTTTAGAAGCGTTTGCAAAAGCAGCTGATGGTAAAGCAACTAAGATTATAATACCTTCTGAGATACAAGGACTAGCGGGACTAGTGAAATCCTTAACAGAAGTAGGTAAAGAAGACGAACTAAATGACTAAATTATTAAATGATTAGGATTAAATCGTATCAGGGAGGAGTATGCTGCTTATTCCTGATACGATTTTTGTGTGTAGGATAAATATAACATCACTTCATTTACTTGCTACAAATGGTAACAATAATCTATATATTAAGAAAAAATTAAGAGATTTTATATTGCTTTAAAGTTTTTATTGAGATATTATATTTCTACGACAAAACAAACTTTTTGTATTTACTGTATACTGCTATAGATATTCCAAATTCGAGATTTATAGCAAGTGCCATAGTTACATTTAAGACAGATTAAGGATGCTTTAATGAAAGGTATGATAAGAACATGAAGAATGTAAAAGCTTTTTTATCCTCACCTTATATGATAGCCATATTGTTCATGATTAAAATGATGGTTTACTATTCTCTTATTAAAGTTAATTATATGCAGCTTGTTCTAATTATGATTAGCTTATCAATATGGGCTTTTATTTTTGTTTGCTTTAGTAAGAGTGGATTAAAAAGGAAAAGAGGAATTTTCCTTTTAGTTTATGTATTATTAAGTCTGGTAATGTTTGCTGATACTATGTACTATAATTATTACCATCAGACAGTATCTATCCGGCAACTATGGCAGGTGAAGAGTGTTACAGCGGTACCTAAGAGTTTTATTGCAACCTTAATACCTTCTAGTTTTTTGCTTTTTGTGGACATCCCTTTTACTTATCATTATTTTAAAAAATATTCATCTGCACCAGTGCAACATGAATGGGCCTTTCGTCGAAAGATAAAATATATAACCTATGCCATAATAGCAATTTTGATCACTGTTATTGCCAATCCCTTTCATTCTACTGCTTTTGAAAGGGTTAATAGTATGGAGTTTTTCACAAGTCATTTTAATGATATATACGAGACAATTACCGAACATATAGCTACAGAGCGAATGGATGAAGAAGAGATTTTAGAAGTTCTACAGGAGGTTAATCCTAATTTATCCTTGCTAGGCGATGATGAGCCTTCGCCAGATCAGGCAAATCCTGATAATGAAAGTAGGGATAACAAAGACTTAGATAATAAAGACTTAGATAATAAAGACTCAGATGATAAAGATTTTGATGATAAAGACTTAGCTGATATAGACTCAGATGTTGAAGATATTGATAATAAGGGAGATCAAGATTTATCTAAAGACGGACAGGAGTTACCCCCAGCACAGAACACCCAAGATAACCAGGAACTTGCCAAACACTATGGAATTGGAAGAGGGAAAAATTTAATTGTTATTCAACTGGAAGCATTTCAGGAGTTTGTAATTAATAGGGAATATGAAGGTCAGGAGATAACCCCGAATTTAAATAAATTATTGGAAAGGGACACAATCTTTTTTGATCGCTATTATTCCAATACTGGTAAAGGCAATACTGCCGATGCTGAATTTACCAGTATGAATAGTCTATATCCATTAATAGATGGTGAGATATATAGATTATATGAGAAGAATACATTCCGTGGTTTACCTTGGTTATTAAAGGAGCAGGGATATGATACCTTTGTGGTCCATGGATTTGAGGGTGAGTTTTGGAATCGGGAAAATGCTTATCCTTATCAGGGCTTTAATGATTATATCAGTATGGAAGATTTAGAGCAGGATGAAATAATCGGAATGGGGATATCAGATAAATCCGTATTTAGGCAATTATCTGAGATATTAAAGGTACAAAAGGAACCATACTTCTCCTTTGTCATTACCCTAACTAACCATCATCCCTATGTTCTAGAAGAACAATTTCAGACCTTGGAATTAAAAGAAGAGGATCAAGGAACTGCCTTTGGTTCTTATCTTCAAACAGTTCGCTATACTGATGAAGCTATAGGCCAGTTTATCGATGATTTGAAAGCAATGGGCTTATATGACAATACCGTAATAGCCTTATATGGTGATCATCATGGTCTTAATTGCGGTATGGAGGAAAATCAGACAAGAATGACAGAATTTCTAGGCAAGCCTTATGATTATGATGAGATGTTAAATGTACCACTGATTATCCATGTACCTGGTAGCGGAGTTAAGGAAAAAAACAGTATCACTGGTGGTCAAATAGATTTTATGCCAACTATCTCCAATATTATGGGGATAGATATAGATGATGCATTCATTGTAGGTCAGGATCTGGTCAATGCAGAGGAAGGTTTTGTAGCATTTACTACTTATTTATTTGAAGGTTCTTTTGTCAAGGATGACCTTATGTTCCAGATTTCCAGAGAAGGAATTTTTGAAGGAAGTAGGGCCTGGAATATAGAAACTGGTCAAGAGGAAGATGCATCTCTTTATAAAAAGGAGCATGAAAGGGCATTATTATTAAAGAAAATATCAAAGGAAATATTGGAGCAAAATTTAATTGAAAAATATACAAGCCGCGATGAATATTAATTAATAATATATCGTTCCAGATTTGTTATATAAGTCCATAGTATACCATTATACTTACGTTGATATATTAAATTTTATATATAATACTTGACAGTTCATAAAAAAAGGAATAATGTATAAAATATCAATTATAAGTATAATTATTAATCAGCTCTCTGTATCTGTTATTAATTCAACTACGCTTTATCATGGTTGTTGGATAGAAGTCATGGGCTATCCTATGGTAACATGGTTCCTATAAAAGGCTATATCATCAGTGGGGAGCATATTAAGAATGGAGGATATTATGGATTTAAAGGGACGGAGTTTATTAACGTTAAAGGATTATAAAGCAGAAGAGATTGACTATTTAATTAATTTGGCAGCAGAATTGAAGGCTAAGAAGAAACAGGGGATCCTTGGGGATAGTTTAAAAGGAAAGAATATTGCTTTAATATTTGAGAAACCTTCTACAAGAACTCGCTGTGCCTTTACAGTGGGATGTATTGATGAGGGGGGACATCCAGAGTATTTGGGTAAGGATGATATTCAATTGGGCCATAAGGAAAGTATTGAAGATACAGCTAGGGTCTTGGGTAGAATGTTCGATGGTATACAGTTTAGAGGATATTCCCAGGAAACAGTAGAGAAGTTAGCCCAGTATAGTAAAGTTCCGGTTTGGAATGGGCTTACAGACACTTACCATCCTACACAAATTCTAGCGGACTTATTGACTTTAAAAGAACAGTTTGGTACTCTAAAAGGGTTAAAGCTTGTATATGTAGGAGATGGCCGCAATAATATATCTAACAGCCTTATGATTGGAACATCTAAATTGGGTATTAACTATACAATATTGGCACCTAAATCCTTATGGCCAAATCAAGAATTAATAGAAACTTGTAAACAATATGCCAAGGAATCTGGTAGCTGGATAGAAATTTCTGATTCTCTTGATGGGGTAGAAGGGGCTGATGCTATCTATACTGATGTATGGTGTTCCATGGGCGAGGAAGCCTTAGCAGCTGAGCGGATAGCAATACTTAAGCCTTATCAAGTCAATCCTGCTTTAATTGAAAAAACAAAAAAAGAAAATACCATATTATTACATTGCCTTCCTGCAGTAAAAGGAAATGAGGTTACTGAGGAAGTATTTGAGAGATTTGCTGATGTTATTTTTGACGAGGCAGAAAATCGCATGCATACAATAAAGGCTGTTATGGTTGCGACAATAGGAAAATAAGGAGTCGATAAAGTGGTTGAGGATAGGATTGTATTATGTGCCAGTAGCGCTTATGAGAAAAAATATTACTTCAATGAGGAGTTTAATTTATTACCAGAAAGGGTAAAGCAGGAATTACAGATTATGTGTGTGCTATTTACAGAGGATGTAGGCGGCATTCTATCCTTAGAATTTGAAGAAGATGGTTCCTTAATATTTAGAGTAGAGGCTCATGAAAGTGATTATCTATATGATGAGATAGGAAGTGCGTTAAAGATCAAAGAAATGAGAAGGAAAAAGGCAGAGTTGTTAGAAGCCTTAGAAACCTTCTACAAAGTTTTTTTCCTTAATGAAGATGCATCTCTTATCGAGTAAAGGTAATAAGTCTTATTACGATTGTATAATGGAGGTGTATAATGTTACTGGTAGTTGATATAGGTAATACAAATATTACCTTAGGTGTCTTTGATGATTTGAATTTAGTGGCGAATTTTCGAATTACCACAGCGGTAACAAGGACATCTGATGAATATGGAATTCTATTGTATGAATTTTTTAATTTGAAGAATATTAATATAAAGGATATAGATTCTGTAACGGTTGCATCGGTTGTGCCTAAGATAATGTATTCATTTACATCGGCTTTAGCTAAATATCTAGGTATAACTCCTTTGATTGTAGGCGCTGGTACAAAAACAGGAATTAAAATTGTAACGCCTAATCCTAAGGAAATAGGAACTGATCGGGTTGTTGATGCTGTTGCAGCTTATGAAATATATGGTGGACCAGTTCTGGTTATAGACTTTGGAACAGCTATTACCTATGATTTAATTACAGAGGATGGTTCATTTATTGCAGGGGTGACCAGTCCTGGGCTTCAGATATCAGCCAACGCCCTATGGAGAGATACGGCTAAGCTACCTGAGATAGAGATAGCAAAACCCAGTACCATATTGGCCAAGGATACTGTAACCAGTATGCAAGCAGGCTTGGTCTTTGGATGTATTGGACAGACAGAATATATAGTTACAAATATGTTGAAAGAAGCTAAAATTCAAGATTGTAGGGTTGTAGCTACTGGAGGTTTAGGAAAAATTATTGCTGATTCTACTGATGTGATTGAAGTTTACGATCCGACCTTAACTTTAAAGGGCTTGAAAATAATCAGTGACAAGAATAAAGGGAGATAATATAGATAATGTGTATTTACATTGGAAATGTAAAAGTAGATGGAAAATTATTTTTAGGTCCCATGGCAGGTGTAACAGACCTGCCATTTCGCTTATTGTGTAAGGAAAAGGGAGCCGATTTTCTATGCACAGAAATGGTAAGTGCCAAGGGGATACATTATAATAATCAAAATACAGAAAATCTGCTAACTATAGCTGAGGAAGAGAGACCTGTAGCTATCCAACTCTTCGGATCTGATCCCCATATTCTTGGGGAGACAGCCAAACGGATTGAAGAGAGAAATTTTGATGTATTGGATATCAATATGGGTTGCCCAGTTCCCAAGGTAGTAAATAACGGGGAAGGTTCTGCTCTTATGAAAAATCCCAAGTTAGTGGGCGAGATTGTTCGAGAAGTATCCAAAAGTATTAGTAAACCTGTAACTGTTAAGATAAGAATAGGTTTCGATGAAAGTCATATTAATGCCGTGGAAATAGCTAAAATAGCAGAAGATAATGGAGCTAAGGCTATTGCAGTCCATGGTAGAACCAGGGAACAATATTACAGTGGGGAGGCTGACTGGGAGATTATCCGTAAGGTGAAAGAAGCAGTCTCTATACCGGTTATAGGAAGCGGTGATGTATTTAGTCCCATAGACGCTAAAAGAATGATTGATATAACAGGCTGTGATGGAGTAATGATTGCCAGAGGAGCAAGAGGCAATCCCTGGATATTTGAACATATTAAGGCTTATCTGGAGACTGGCATTATAATGGATAAACCGGATTTTGCTACAGTGAAAGAGATGATCTTGCGTCATGGAAGTATGGCAGTAAAGTATAAGGGTGAATTTACAGGTATAAGAGAAATGAGAAAACATGTAGCTTGGTATACAGCTGGATATCCTGGTAGCTCTAGATTAAGAAGAATGGTCAATGAGATAGAAACTATGGAAGACTTGAAAAATCTTCTAGAGGATTTTGATATCAGAGAAAAATAACCAAATGAAAACCCATAAAGTCTAGTAAATTATCGTAATCTACAAATATAATAATTTAGACAAAAAAATATTGATTTTTGAAAAAATTATAGTATACTTACAAGAAAGACAAATGTATGCCATACAAGAACAGATTGGGAGGAATTTAAATGGAAAAATTAAGAGTAGGTATCCTTGGTGCTACTGGTATGGTAGGCCAAAGGTTTATTTCATTATTGGATAATCATCCATGGTTTGAAGTTGTTACTGTAGCAGCAAGCCCTAGAAGTGCTGGTAAGACTTATGAAGAGGCTGTAAGCGGACGCTGGAAGATGGCTAGTCCTATGCCTGAGTCAGTAAAGAAACTGGTGGTATTAGATGTTAATAATGTAGAAGAAGTAAGTAAGAGTGTGGATTTTGTATTTAGTGCAGTAGATATGACTAAGGAAGAGATCAAGGCCATAGAAGAGGCTTATGCTAAAACTGAGACTCCTGTTGTATCTAACAATAGCGCCCATCGCTGGACTCCTGATGTACCTATGGTAGTACCAGAATTAAATCCAGAACATCTGGAAGTTATTGAGAGTCAGAAGAAACGTCTTGGAACCACTAGAGGTTTTGTTGTAGTTAAACCAAATTGTTCTATCCAAAGTTACGCTCCAGCATTACATGCTTTAAGAGAATATGGGATTAAAGTTGTTGTAGCTACTACTTATCAGGCAATCTCAGGGGCTGGTAAGAACTTTGATGATTGGCCAGAGATGGTCGATAATGTGATACCATATATCGGTGGTGAAGAAGAAAAAAGTGAGCAAGAACCCCTTAGAATATGGGGTAAGGTAGAGAACGGAGAAATCATTAAGGCATCTTCTCCAATTATCACAACTCAATGTATCCGTGTACCAGTTACTGATGGTCACACTGCAGCTGTTTTTGTAAGTTTTGATAAGAAACCTACTAAAGAAGCGATTCTAAAAGCATGGGCAGAGTTTAAAGGTCTACCACAAGAATTAAAGCTACCCAGTGCCCCAAAGCAATTTATCAAATATCTAGAAGATGATAATAGGCCTCAAGCTAAACTGGACCGTGATTATGAAAATGGCATGGGAGTTACAGTAGGAAGACTCCGTGAAGATAGGGTTTACGACTATAAATTTGTAGGCTTATCCCACAATACTGTTAGAGGTGCCGCAGGAGGGGCTGTACTAATTGCTGAGCTATTAAAGGCCCAAGGATATATAACAAAAAAATAATATAATTTGATATATAAAAATCTCATTTACAAGGTTAATAGATGTAAATGAGATTTTTTATCTTCAATATTATTATAATTAAGGGAAGATATTAAATAAATACCTAATATACTCCACTGAATTATGTTTATAATTGGAGTTTGCCACAATTCCTATGATATAGGGATCCTTAGTATAGGCACTATATAAATCTAAATCAGTAAGATAGATACCGTATACACGCTTTTCAGGATTAGCCTGATTTGCATCAATATCGTCTTGGTTTGAAGCAATATAAAATGAATTAGTTAAGGCGCTGTATAAATCTGTAGGTAATTGATCGGAAAGATCATCAAAGAAGCCAATATAATTTAAGCTCTGAAATTCGCTTTCCGGTGCAATAATAACATCAATTTCTTTGTTGGCCACGTAAACTTGTAATGCCTGCCTCATAGCTATACTATATTCTGAGGGGCTGCCAAAGTAAAAACTATCATTAAAGAAAACCTCTTCTAATTCAGGGTCTAGATTAAGGTGTTCATGAAATTCCGTCTGATACTCCTTAAGTGAATCTGGATTAATGGGACTATTAATAAATGCAGCATAAAATCTGGTTTCAATATCAGGAGTTATAAGCTTATAGAAAATATATACTATTAAAGAAATAGATAGCACTATAACTAGCCCGTGTACCCTATAATAGTCCCATAGGTAACTAACTCTATCCCTCCATGACATTTCCCTAAGTTTTTCTTTTTCTGATTTCATTTCTCTATGTTGATAAATATTAGCACTTTCATCCAGTCTTGTCTGTTTCCGCATGCTATAACCTCGCTTTATTGTATAAATGCCGATTCTATGTAGAATCACCTAGTTGCATTATAGTTTATCATAATTTCATGTATTAAAAAAGAAAATTCTTATTAAAAATCTCTAAAAATCTCTAAAAAATAAATTGAATCATAAAGGGCATGGTATAAATTTCCGATTTGCATAATGTTATATTGCTTGATATGCTTAACTATTATATAATTATAAAAATATATAATTTAAAAAGGGTAATAACAGCATGAGCTAAAATATGAAAGGTGATGTTAATTTTGAAGAGGGTTCTAAGGTTTATGGCTGGTTTATCACCGGCGCTGGTGGCGATAGGTATACAGGCTTTGGTTATGGCTATTATAGTGTTTTCATATACATTTATAGGAGGACTGGTGTTAGGTTATGAATTTGCTTCCATGGGAATAACTGATAATGACATTATTTATAAGGAACTGGCCAAAATGACTGAGATTACTCCGGAAACACAATATGTTTTTGCAGTAATAGCTAGTGTAGTCTGCGGAGTGGTATTCTTTTTTTGGTATCGCAGGGTTACAAAATATGAAATTAAGATAAGATTAAACTCTGTTTTTAAATTTAAAAAAATTGGTCTATTTATCTCCTTGGGCATTGGTTGTCAGTTATTACTTTCGGGTATCATGAATATTATTCAACCATTTTTGGAAGAACTATTTAAGGAATACTCTAGTGTAATGGAAACTTTATTTAGTGGCAAGCTAGGGCTAGTGATTTTGTATACAGTTATTATAGCACCTATAGTTGAAGAATTAATATTTCGTGGCTTAATGCTTAAGTTGACTCAGCGCTCCGTTTCTTTTATGGCTGCAAATTTTATGCAGGCTCTTGTCTTTGGTATATACCATGGCAATCTGATACAAGGTACCTATGCCTTTGGCTTGGGTTTTTTACTAGGGCTATTAGCAAGGAAATTCAAGAGCATTATAGCACCAATATTATTGCATATAATAGTCAACGGAAGTGCTTTTCTAATAGGATTTTTACCATCTCATCAACTGGTCTATTTTGGAATGATTATATTAGGGGGAGTTTCAGTAGTATTTTCATATATTAAACTGATAGCAGAAGCAGAGGATATAGCTGATTACCATAGACCTTTGGATAATAATTATTTTTTATAATTTATTCATTTTATTTTTATCTTGCAATTATTAATAATTTGTAATATTATAATAAAACATAATACAATAGGAACGAAATTTAAGCTTATCCATTGCACACCGATTGGTGGCGGTAGGAAAAGGCCTGTGATTTCAGTGTTCTCTTGTATTAGTAGTTACACATAAATATTGATAGTCTTGACCCTTAAAGCAAGAGCGGCAGGAACTAAAATCAGATATTCCAAGTGTTGATGGTATTGATCTGCCTGATGATGATGGAGTTTTAGTTTCATTTTACATAGAAAGCGCCGACATGCTTTGCCTTGATGGGAGGCTTGTATGTATGGCGCTTCTTATATCTATGGCTCATGTTTTGTAGGG
This sequence comes from Clostridiales bacterium, assembly GCA_012519565.1. GTDB lineage: Bacteria > Bacillota > Clostridia > Lachnospirales > Lachnospiraceae > Mobilitalea. The sequence continues at coordinate 25,291 of JAAYPX010000218.1, forward strand.
CAACAAATCATGAAATGAGGAGGATGTAACAATGAAAACAAAAACTAAGACAATCACGAATACCCGTACAATTAAAATGGTGGAGTTGGCACTATTTGTAGCGATTATTATTATCATGTCCTTTACCCCTCTGGGCTATATTAAGACCCTGGGGTTATCGATTACCTTATTAGTGGTACCAGTTACAGTGGGAGCTATTTTACTAGGACCTAGTGGCGGAGCAATACTGGGAGCAGTATTTGGAATAACTAGTTTTATTCAATGTTTTGGTTTAGATGCTTTTGGTACAATGCTATTATCAATTAGTCCACTGTCAACATTTATTCTTACTATCGTTCCTAGAGTACTTATGGGGTGGTTTACCGGTCTAATTTTTGTACAGCTAAGAAAGAATTCTAGTACAAATAAGTTATCTTTTCTACTGACTAATCTAGCTGGACCTTTATTAAACACCTTATTATTCATGCCTACCTTTGTACTACTATTTTATAATACAGACTTTATACAGCAGCAGTATGTTCAGCCCTCTGGGGCAAGCAATGTGTTTGCATTTATAGTTGCATTTGTTGGTATCAATGGGTTAATAGAAGCTGGGGTATGCTTTGTACTAGGAACAGCAATATCAAAAACATTGGATGTATTAAAAAGTAAAGCTATTATATAAAATATATTGACAAATATTATTATGCTGTGATATAATAAATGCGTTGTGACTAATTATATGATTAGTTATTTAGAAAGAAGAGAATCCATCTCTCACCCATAGCGTATTTACATTTATAATAAATGTATACTGTGAAAGGGTTAATAAGTAGATTGCACGAGGCTGTTTTTTCGGGTAATTATGTAGTTGACTTATAGATGGATAATCTTTTTTATCCATCTTTTTTTATTGTAGAAACTCATTATTTAACAACCTATGGAGGTGCAGTACTATTAGCGATTTAATGATTAATGAACAAATCAGGGACAAAGAGGTACGCCTGATTGGTGAAAACGGAGAGCAGCTGGGGATTATGTCAGCAAGGGAGGCCTTAAAGTTAGCTAAAGAAGCTAATTTGGACCTTGTTAAGATTGCTCCAACAGCAAAACCGCCGGTTTGTAAGATTATCGACTTTGGTAAATACAGATACGAGGCAGCAAGAAGAGAAAAAGAAGCTAAGAAAAAGCAAAAGGTAACTGAGGTGAAGGAGATTAGATTATCACCTAATATTGATGATAATGATCTCAATACAAAGGCAAATCAAGCTCGTAAATTTATCGCTAAAGGTGACAAGGTTAAAGTTACTTTACGATTCCGTGGACGTGAGATGGCCCATACAACATCTTCCAAAGTTATTCTGGATCAATTCTATGCTAAACTTGAAGATGTAGCTGTGATAGAAAAATCGGCAAAGCTCGAAGGAAGAAGTATGACAATGTTCTTATCAGAAAAACGTTAAAATACTATATAGCAGCATTTTAGGCACTTGATTTATATAATTTTAATTTGCCTAGATGCATTTATTATTAAGGAGGAAACATTATGCCAAAATTAAAAACAAGCAGAGCAGCAGCTAAGCGTTTTAAGAAAACAGGTACTGGTAAATTAAAGAGAATGAAAGCTTATAAGAGTCATATCTTAACGAAGAAATCCGCTAAAAGAAAAAGAAATCTTAGAAAAGCAACTATGACTGATGCATCAAATATAAAGAACATGAAGAAAATCTTACCATATCTGTAATAGATTGGCGATAAGGAGGAATTGAGATGGCAAGAGTTAAAGGCGGATTAAACGCTAGGAGAAAACATAATAAAGTATTAAAGCTAGCTAAGGGATATAGAGGAGCTAGATCAAAACAATATAGAGTAGCAAAGCAATCTGTTATGAGAGCTTTAGCAACATCTTTCTCAGGTAGAAAAGAGAGAAAAAGACAATTTAGACAGTTGTGGATTGCTAGAATTAACGCGGCTGCAAGAATCAATGGATTATCATATAGCAAATTTATGCATGGTTTAAAATTAGCCAATATTGATATTAACAGAAAGATGCTTTCTGAGATGGCTATCAATGATGCTGAAGGTTTTGCAGCACTAGTTGAAGTTGCTAAGTCAAAGTTAGCTTAAGCGGTATAATAATATATCAGTAAATTATATAAGAAAAATTAAGAGGATGTAGTAGGGCTATAGATTGGCTATACCTTACTACATCCTCTTATTATATTGTTGTTTCTAAACCTAGGGTTGCATTAACTGGCATTGAGAAACATATTCCTTTACCTGGAGTTGATAATCCAACTTCATGGGTAATAGTTTCCATAATTTTTTGCCTGTATTCATGGGGAGTTAGGATAAGTACAATGTCTTTTTCTGGCTGTATTGTAATGCCAAGAAACTTAGCAGCTTCCTTAGAACCTAAACCTCTTCCGTGTATTAAAGTACCACCAGTTGCTCCAGCAGATTTTGCTGCATCCATGACCTGGTCAAAATACCCTGTATTTACAATTGTAATAATTAGATCATAAGCGTTTTTCTGAACCATAGTTTCCTCCTCCACTACAGATTTCATGTCCTGGTCTGATGATATACATATCTTTGATAAAATATTACTAATACTATTGATGGGTATAGTAAAGGCTATACCCCTCCCTGGTTTGTTTAAATTCATTTTGTTATTCAATAATTTAAATACATGTTTAGATTTTCTTTCACTTAAAACGCTAAGAATTATTGATTTTTTGCTCTCTCCAAATCCCAGAATATCGAAAATTTCAGAAGTAGCTGCCCCTTTACCATGGGTAATTAAACTAACAGGAAGATTGTTATTTTGATAAAGATCTATAAATGAGTTGGCAACACTATAATCGGTTATTGATATCATCAATTCAAGTAAAATATCAGTTTTTTGATCCATTAGTCAACCTCCATTCCTTATTGAAGCTTCCTCTCAATTGTTATTATATCTCAATGTATCATCTATATCTATTGGTTTATCAATTTCTAATGTAAGATCTTCGATATTTACATCGGATATAACTTTTGTATTGGCAACAGTATCATCCATATGTGGGTCTACATCCATATGGGGGTCAACTTCTAAACTGGCGCCACCTTCCGTATATGAATCAGCTACCATATCTACATCTGCTTCAATATCTGTATAGGTTGCTGCATCCATAGTGGTTGAAATATTATTGTCAGCTTCATTAGCTACATCAGCGGTAAGGGTATTATCCGCAGCAATAGGCCTATCATATTCGATAATAATATCATCAACCACTGGTTCAACGTTCTCAGAGGCGAGCCGGGCTGATTTTATACGGTAAATAACACCAAAACATAGTATTGTAATTACTGGAGTTAAGGCTATAATAGCTACAATACCGAATGCATCTGTAAATATATTGCCACCAACAGCTTCGCTTGCTCCTATTGCTAAGGGCAATAGAAATGTAGCAGCCAAAGGCCCAGAAGCTACAGTGCCAGAGTCAAAAGCGATGGAGGTAAATAGAGGAGGAACAATGAGCGTAAGTATTAGTGCTATTGTATATCCTGGGATAACTAAATATAGGATAGAAAATTCATATATAACACGGAGCATAGATAAACCTACGGATAGGCCAACACCTATGGATAGGCCTATACCCATAGCTTTTGCTGAAATTGCGCCATCTGTTATATCTTCTACTTGATGTTTTAGTACGAACACAGCTGGTTCAGCAGCCACAATAAAGAATCCTAGTATCAAACCCATCAGAACTAAGAACCATGGGCTGGTATGCTCAACCAATGAGTTTCCTATTAAGTAACCAGTTGGCATGAAACCAACATTTACACTGGCTAAAAATAAAACCAAACCAATATATGTATATATAGTTCCTACCAACATTTTTAATAAGGTTTTCTTCTTTAAACGGAGTCTAACAATTTGGAAAATTATAAATAGCAATATTATTGGAAGTAATGCTATAGCAACTTCCTTTAAATAAGTAGGAAAGCTACTAAAAGTCAAATTAAGCAAATCAGAAAAACTATTAATATTAGGTACGGATAAGGCACTGCCACCAGAAGGCTTGTAAAACATTCCTAGTATAAGCACTGCTATAATTGGGCCAATTAAACAGAAAGAAATTAGTCCAAAACTATCCTCTTCTGTAGTTTTATCACCACGGACAGAAGCCATACCTAAGCCTAAAGCCATTACAAAAGGAACCATAATAGGGCCAGTAGTTACACCACCAGATTCATAAGCTATTGATAAGAAATCTGTGCTAGTGAAGAATGATAAAACAAAGATTATCCCATATAAGATGATTAGAATATATGATAATCTTATCTGTAATAGTACGCGAAGGAATGAAAGTACTAATGCAATTCCTACACCAACTGCTACAGTTATAATTAATGCCATATCAGGTACACCATTAACTTGACTGGCAAGTATCTTTAAATCTGGTTCTGCTATAGTTATAAAAATCCCTATAATAAGAGTTATGAATATAATAAATGGGAGATTGCGAGATTTTACTAAGGAGGAACCAACTTTCTCCCCCATGGGCATCATAGAAGTATCAACACCCAAATTAAAAAATGTAATTCCTAATATAACTAATATTGAACTCAGGATAAATAACATTAAAGTGTAGAAAGGCATTGGTGTTACAGTGAAATGTAAAATACCTACTATGATCATAATGGGAACAACGGATAATACAGATTGCGAAAGCTTTTCTAATAACATTTTCTTCATTTCATCACCTCTAAGTTATATATTTATAGGTAAAAAAATGACATAATGGGTGTTCTGAAAAATGATCTAACGAGCCTTTATATTGAGAAATAAGAAACATTAGGGCACCTCCTTATTTGTTATAATTATAGCAACAATTTTAAGTATAACAAAAAAATATATATAAGACAATGAAAAAGTAAGTTAAAATTTTGACAAGTCGAGAGAAGTCAGAAAACAATGATAATTGTCTGGAAATACATCTTTTAATAAGATAATATATATATATATATCAGTATTTCTGGGTTTAAGTATGGTATAAATATAGTGATAATTATGTGATAAAACTAGAAAATTAACATTTGTAGCTTGTAATAAGCATATGATTAAAGTATCATATATATGGGATTATATACCAGAGTATAAATGAGATTATATAGAACTATATGAAAGGGTGGGTAGTAGATGAGCAATAGAATTTCTAATATGTTATGGGGCTTGGTATTTATTGTACTTGGTATGGCAATAGCTGCTAAGTCCATATGGGATGTTGATATTTTTTTTAAAGGATGGTGGACCTTATTCATTATCGTGCCTAGTTTTATAGGCATGCTTAAAAGTAGGTTTGGTGTAGGCTCTACTGTAACATTTATTGTAGGTGTATACCTGCTACTGGCATCGCAGCCAGTATTTGGTTTTGGCGTACGAAAACTATTATTGCCAACCATATTTATTTTTATAGGATTACGAATTATATTTCAGAGCGCTGGATATAAGCGCTATAGATTAGAATATAAAGGTGAACCAGGACAAAATAATAATGTAGAGGGGGAAGTAATTTACAATCAAGATGTATATAGGGATGATGGAGCGAGAAACGATGGTTTACCTGAATATAACGCTACTTTTACCAGTAATAGTATAAATATACAAAATAATTTCTATGGAGCAAGTTTGAATTCTGTATTTGGATCTCTTGTTTTAGATTTAAGGAATGCAAGTATAAATCATGATGTGGAGATTAATGCTACAGCAATTTTTGCTGGTATTGATATATATATTCCGGAAAATGTAAACATTAAGATAAATAGTGTGCCGATATTTGGAGGAGTAAGTAATAAAGTAAACAGGCCTTATAACCATGAGCTACCTACAATTTATTTGAGCTCCACATGCATGTTTGGAGGGATTGATATTAAATGAACAGCTTTCAGAAGGTAATTAAGTATATAGCAATGGGATTTGCTGTTTTATTGACTGTGGGAATTGTCTCAGCAATTGTTAATACAGCTATATTTGCATCTAACATAATAAGTGGTAATATATTCAATTATAATAAAGAGGAAGGATATATGAATTTTTCAGAAAATTTTACGGATGTTACCAATCTAGATATTAATATTGATGCTGGTGTACTAATTATTAAAGAAGGAACAACTTTTGTAGTGGAAGGCATGAATGTAAGTGATGATTTTTCTGCTACAGTAGGCAGAGATGGGACCTTGAAAATTAAAGAAAGTAAAGCTAGAAAGGTTTTAAACAATATATTTAACTGGGCTACTTGGTCTAATAATAATAGCAAAACTAGAGTTATAATATATTTGCCTAAGGATTTTGTAGCAGAAAGTGTAAGAATTGAATCAGGTGCATGTAATATTGATATTGAAGCATTAGATACGGATAAATTGATTATTGATGCAGGAGCTGGTAATATAAAGGGAAGTCAGATGAAGATAGATAAACTAGATTTGGATGGTGGAGTTGGAAATATTATATTTTCTAATGTTATATTTCAAGATATAGATATTGACTGTGGTGGAGGTAATCTTGAAATAGATGGTGAATTATATGGTAATAATCAGATAGATTGTGGACTTGGTAATGTCACCCTGCTAATCAATGGGAATATGGATGAATATGATTTAAGAATAGATGCTGGTATAGGTGATGTTCGCTTAAATGGTGATAAAGTTAATAATTATAATAATAGAGGAAAACATGCAAGACATAAACTAGATATTGATGGTGGAATTGGTAATATAGCCCTTAAATTTTTGAATTAAGTCTGAAGAAGTAGTATAATAATAATTAAATCAGTTATAATAATAGGGGACGTTAATATTATTCGTAACGTCCCTTATTGTTAATTTTTTTAATATTAGGCGTTTAACTGACAATTTTGTATTAAATAAATAAGGAGATAGGAATGAATAAAAAGAATATTCTTGCATTAATCCTTTCTGCTTGTCTGATAACACTGGTCTTAATATTCAGTGTTAATATTATGATAGACCTAGGGACAAGGGCTGATGCGAATCAAAATCAATCCTTTACTACAGAAGAAATCAGTTATAATAAAGACGGAAATGATACTAATTTAAACAACTCTGCTTCTAATAATAAGGATTTATCAGGTCCATTAATAGACATTACTGAAACAGAGCCCTGGCTTTTAACTAATCCAGATGATATGGGATTTGATAACCAAGCCTATGCTAATGTAATAGATGAAGATACCGCAACAAAAAATACCCTGGGTGGAGCTCTACTGCCTGCGCCAGATCTATCGCTTATCCTAGACAGTGATGAAGTGGATTATATGGCATATATACCTATCATGCAGTATGATAGCCAAATTGAGGCAGCTTTAGATATTGAGAACCCTGATATATCAATTAATGCCAAGTCAGCCATGCTAATAGATGTTAATAGTAAACAAGTTTTATATCATAAAAAAGCAGTAGAACCGACATTTCCAGCCAGTACGGCTAAGTTATTATCGGCTCTAGTCACCTTGGACTGGTGTGAGTTAGATGAGGAGATAACTGTGGGGGATGAGATTAAGATGATACCATCTGATTCTTCCATAGCTCATCTTAAAATTGGACAAATACTTACAACTGAAATATTGTTAAATGCCATGCTGCTACCATCGGGTAATGATGCTTCATATGTTGCGGCAGTCTATGTGGGTAGAAAATCACTGGATAATCAATCAGCAGATAAGTTAGATGCGGTATTGGAGTTTACCAGGTTAATGAATGAAAAGGCTAAAGTGTTAGGGGTAAAAAACTCCTGCTTTAAAACCCCTGATGGATACGATGCCTTGGGTCAATATACTACTGCTTATGATATGGCTTTAATTGGGGTTGCAGCGGTAGAAAATGAGATTATAAAGGAAATATGCTCTCAGGGAAAAGCAAGAAGCATTTTACCTAGTGGACAAGATATTACTTGGTATAATACCAATTCCCTTATTAAAAATAGTAGTGGTAATTATTATCCTTATGCCACAGGCTTAAAGACAGGAACCAGCACAATGGCAGGTAAATGTTTAATAGCTTCTGGGGAGAAGGATGGTAAAGAGGTACTATGTGTTATCTTATATTCCACCACTCATGGAAGATGGCAGGACGCTAGAAAACTTTTGGATTATGGCTTACAATAAATAAGGAAAAATATAAGGGGGAAAATATAATGGAAGAAGATTACAATATTGGTAAACGAGTAAATAGAATTGGCTTTTCTCTGCTTGCCATGGTTTTAGCAATTTTTATATCACAAGTGCTTATTGATTTTCTTGTAAAAATGATTGCTCCTGATCTTAAGGCTACTGACTGGTATATTTGGGCGGTGACAGCTATTACCATGGTTGGTATTGGGTTACCAGTTATATATAGTATTGGCCGGAGTATACCCTCCTATAATCAAGGTGAAGTTAAAAAATTAAAACTTAGTGAATTTGGAATGATATTTATTATAAGTGCAGCCCTGATGTATGTATCAAATTATGTAGGTGTCTTTATCAATTTACTTATTTCAATGTTAATTGGGCGGCCCTTAATAACTTCCTTCCAAGATATTATTTTAAATAGTAATATGCTTTTTACCTTTTTATATGGATGTATAGTAGCCTCGATTGTGGAAGAGCTTATATTTAGAAAGCTTCTTCTTAGTAAGCTCCGTTACTATGGAGATTTACCTGCAATCTTGTATACTGGTATAGCCTTTGGATTAATACATATGAATCTTTCTCAGTTTTTCTATGCAACAACCTTGGGTATAGTCTTTGCCTACGTGACAATTAGGACTAATACAATAAAATACTCCATAATATTGCATATGATGATTAATTTTATTGGAGGGGTTATAGCCCCTTTGGTACTTAAAAGCCAGAACCTAGGAGTTATAATGTTAATAGGCATATGGGTTATCACTGCTATAACATTAGGGATAGTTCTTCTTATATTAAATTTTAAAAAGATAAAACTAGTTAAACCGCCAATGGCAATACAGAGAAAATCGGTTTTCCTGTTTAATATAGGAACAGTTTTATTTATAGGGTTTTGTATGGTAAATATGGCATTATCAATACTTAATAGCTAGAGGCATGTGTCTTAAGAGTATATGGGGGGGCCATTGATGACAGAGTTATTAGTAAAAATATTTATAAAAGATAAGGATAAGGTAGAAAATCCAGAGGTAAGAACTGCCTATGGGGTGCTAGCCAGTATTGTCGGTATAATATCTAACGTTTTTTTATTTGGGATTAAATTAGCTATTGGCATCATAATGAACAGTGTTTCTATTATGGCCGATGCGTTTAATAATCTATCGGATGCTGCTTCGTCCATAGTTAGTTTCATTGGTGTAAGGCTGGCCAGTAGGCCAGCTGATAAGGAACATCCCTTTGGTCATGGAAGATCAGAGTACATTGCAGCCCTTATAGTATCATTCTTGATATTATATCTAGGGATTACACTATTTATTAGTTCCTTTAAAAAGATATTAAACCCTGAGGACATCGCCTTTGAGCCGATTTTAATAGTGTTTTTGATTTTATCTATCCTGGTTAAATTATGGTTGATGCTCTTTAATAGAACCTTAGGTAGAAGAATAAATTCTACAGTTATGCTGGCTACGGCAGCAGACTCCCGAGGTGATGTTCTTGTTACATCGGTAACAATAGTATCGGCCATAGTATCAGGGCTTACCGGAATTTCCATTGATGGCTATATGGGGGTAATTGTATCAATCTTTGTTATTTTATCAGGTTATAATATAGCAAAAGAAACCTTGGAGCCTTTAATTGGACAGGCAGTAGATAGAGAATTATATCTAAAAATAACTGAAATGGTAGAAAGTTATGAGGGGATTGTGGGAAGTCATGATTTAATAATTCATAACTATGGTCCTACTCACAGAATGGCCACAATCCACGCAGAGGTACCTAATGATATAGATTTTGAGCAGGCCCATGAAACCATCGATCAAATTGAAAGGGATATCTTAGAAAAACTAGATATTTTCATGGTAATTCATATGGATCCCATTGAGGTAAATGACAAAAAAGTATTGGAAAACAAAGAGATGATTATTAATATTATATCTGAGTTAGATTCCCGAGCATCCATTCATGATTTTCGCATGGTCAATGGGGAACATCATATAAATCTTATTTTCGATCTGGTAGTACCATTTTCATATACGAAAGAAGATGAGCAGGCATTTCTTTCAAAAATTGTAGAACAAGTAAGAAGAAAAAATTCTAGATATCAATGTATTATTACCTTGGAGAATAGTTATATAGCGGATAAGTAGAAGGCTTTTTTACTCTTCTCTGCTATATAACTTATTGCAAATCAATATAAAAAGCAAGGATGAAAAATATACCAGAAAATAAAAAAACAGGTAAGTTGTAAAATAAAGTGTCGGGAAATTGAATAAAAAAAGACACATGGTAGTTCTTCATTGTATAATGTAATCACCACAAAAACATTTACAAAGGAGAAGCAACTACCATGTGTAAAACTAATAATATCACAAATGATACAAAATATAAACATTTAACTGAGAAAGAAAGATACAAAATTGAGGCTTACCTTAAGGATAAAAAGAAAGCGTGGCAGATAGCTGAATTAATAGGAAAGAGCGAGCGTACTATTCAGCGAGAAATCAAGAGAGGAACAGTGATACTGCTTGATACAGAGCTTAGAGAATATAAGGCATACTGTGCCGATACAGCACAACGTAAATATTATGAGAAAGCTGCAAATAAAGGAAGATGCTACAAAATCGGAAGTGATCATAAATTAGTTGAATATATTGAGCGAAAGATTATTGATGAGAAATATTCACCTGATGCCGTTATAGGAAGGATAAAGCTAGAAGGGAACCGGTTTAAAACTACTATCTGTACAAAAAATTTATACAATTACATTGATGCAGGGTTGTTCTTGCACTTAACCAACAAGGATCTTCCAGTAAAGAAGGATGGAAAGAAACGTACTTACAGACGAACAAGAATAGCATTAAAAAATCTAAAAGGTACTAGTATAGAGGAACGACCTAAGGAGATTGAAAATAGGGATGAGTACGGTCACTGGGAAATGGACTGTGTAGTTGGAGGAAAAAACAAAGGAAAGGCTGTATTGCTTGTATTAAGTGAGAGAAAGAGCAGAGAAGAGATAATATTTAAGATGAAGAGAAAATCTCAAGAATGCGTTAAAAAGGCGATAGATAGCCTTGAAAAGAAACTAGGTTATAATAAATTTGCTGAGACATTTAAGACAATCACAGTGGATAATGGAAGTGAGTTTCTTGATTTTAAGGGTATCGAAACATCAGTTAAGAGAAGA
>JAAYPX010000219.1 GCA_012519565.1 Clostridiales bacterium
ACAGCTAATATTATCAGTGAACTGCAGTCTGCAGCAGCTGCAGCTGAGAGGGTATTTAAGTTAATTGACCAAGACCCAGAACCTGTTGATAGAGAGAATGTAGAAGAACTTGAGGATGTAGATGGTCATGTTTCTATGAAGGGAGTAACCTTTGGCTACCTTCCAGATAAAGTTATCATAAAAGATTTATTTATCAACGCAAAACCTGGAAGTTTAACGGCAATTGTAGGCCCTACTGGGGCTGGAAAAACCACGATTATTAACCTACTTATGCGTTTTTACGATGTATGGGATGGTCAAATATATATAGATGGCAAAGAAAATAGGGATATTAGTAGACAAAGTCTGAGAAAGGCCTATACTATGGTTCTTCAAGATACCTGGCTCTTTCAAGGGACTGTATTTGATAATATTGCTTATGGTAAAGAGGACGCTACTATGGAGGAGGTGGTGGAAGCAGCTAAAATGGCTGGCATCCACTCATATATACGAAGGCTTCCCCAAGGTTATAATACTATAATAAATGAAGAAGGTTTAAATATATCTAAAGGTCAAAAACAGCTTATGACCATTGCAAGGGCAATGCTTTTGGATGCAAAGATGTTAATACTGGATGAGGCAACATCCAATGTTGATACACGAACTGAAATAAAGATTCAAAAAGCTATGCGCAAACTAATGGAAGATAAGACCTGTTTTGTAATAGCCCATCGTTTATCTACTATTCAGGGAGCAGACAATATTCTGGTAGTAGACCAAGGTAATGTGGTAGAGCAGGGAACTCATAAAGAATTGATGGAGAGAAAAGGCTTCTATTATAAACTATATAATTCACAATTTGAGTAAAGACAAGATATAAATATTTAGAGAAATTTAATAAAAACCATACTTTTATACTATTTCCTAGATTTTTGTTAAGTTTTAATGTTGCCGATAAAAGTAAATAGTGGTAATATAGATTATAAGTATATATCTTTTGACTTATAATTACTTTCTCTGGAGGGGATGAAGCACAAATGAAAACGAAAATAATTACCCTAATTGTAATATGTGTTTTAGTTTTAAACGGATGTATGAAGCAGTATAAACCATCAGAACATCAAACAGACATGTTGGCAGAGTATATTGCGGGTACTGTACTTAAGTATGATAAAAATTATGAAACAACTCTATTGACTTCGGATATAAATGCCAAACTGAACGATTATGTAAATGATCTAGTATATGAAGATAACAAAGATGTAAATTTAAAAGACCTGGCTTCTAGAGAAAAAGATTTAGATGAGGAAGATAGGAACAAGGGTACAGAAGATCAGTTAACTGATGATAACAAGGGTTCTAAAGAAAATACATCTTTGAATAATGATACAAGCGAAACTATTATGGTTGAGACCCTAAATGAGTTGTTAAATATAGAAGGTTTGGAATTTGCCTATAAGAGTTATGATTTTTATGAGGAATATCCTAAGAAAGCAGATTCATATTTTAATTTAACCCTTAAGGATGGCAATCAATTACTTGTGGTATCATTTTCAGTACATAATACTTCCAATGAGAAAATAGAATTAAACTTAAGTACTTCTGATATAAATTATACAGTTAACATTAATCAAGAGACAGTTTACAAGCCAATTATGACATTGCTGCAAGAAGACATACATTTTATTAATGAAGTTATAGATGGGGGAGAAGAGATAACGGCACTTTTGATCTTTGAGGTGCCAAAGGATACAGTGGTTTCTAAGCTTGATTTAAAAGTAAACCAAGGCGATAAATCAACAATAATTAATTTGGAATAATTATAGAGGAAATTGATGTATTAACGTCAATTTCCTATAATTGTGTATCAGGCATGGCACTAATCTAGCTAGTGAGGGTTTAGCCAGATGTATTTACCGCCAAATGTGCTAACTCAAGACTAGTTGGTATATGATTAATAAGCCAAATTTGCAGTTTGTAAGGAAAGGCATGGTTAGTATTATGTTTGTAGAAAGAAAGCGCACAAAATTTTTAGGATTACCCCTTAGCTTTACTAAATATACCATTACTGATGAGAAACTTACTATTACTAGTGGTTTTCTTAATATAACGGAAGACGATGCTTTAATGTATAAGATACAAGATGTCCGTTTAACCAGAAGTCCTATGGAAAGATTGTTTAAATTAGGGACGATTATCTGCTATACAGGAGATACCACCCATCCAGAATTAGTGCTATATCATATAAGGCATTCAAGTTTGATTAAGGATTTTATTATGCATTCGTCGGAAGAAGCAAGAAGAAAGAGAAGAGCCTTACGGGCAAAACAGATTGCAGCGCTTGAAGTTGAAGAATAATGCCTAACTGCATTATAGGTGGTTTGTTGAGAGGCTTAGCATTTTCTCATAGATGAATAAAGTGATCGAGCTGAGGGATTAGAGAGGTGAGCGTGATATTAAAAGCATTATTTTTACTAATAGCTTTGGTATGTATGGTCTTATTGCAAACTTTGAATGTTAATTTTATTTTAACCTTGGTAATTACTTTCATTGTTCTAATGGTATGCAATTATATAGTTGGTGGTATAGAAAGGAGTATTCATGTAAAAGCACTAGATACCGATTGTGACCCGGAACGATACCTTAGAATGATGGATAAGAAAACAAAGCGTTTTCGAAAAAATGATCGGATAAAGAATTATCTAGCAATTAATCAGGCAGCGGGGTATATGCTACTGGGTAAAATGGAGACTGCACTGGAAATTCTAGAGAATATAGATACTTCTTATTTATCAGAGAAGAACTCTACATATCTAGCATACACAATTAATCTAATTCTTTGCTATTATGCCCTGGGGGAGATAGAAAAAGCTGAGCTACTATATCAAACTGATTTGGTTAAGTTATCTCCTGTACTTAAGAGGCATAAAAAAGCAGTTGAAATTTTAGTAGGAGAGAGATATTACTATCTTAAAGAGTATGATAAGAGCTATCAATATCTTAAGGAACTGCTTGATTTTGATTTATCTAAAAGACAATACTTGGGTATATTGTACATCTTAGCGCAAATTGAAGTTATTAAAGGTGAGCATCAGAAGGCGGAGAAAAAGTATAGAAAAATAGTCAAATTAGGGAACAAGCTATGGATTGCTAAAGAAGCTCAAAAATATCTATCAAGCCTAGAAGGTAATACTACAATCCATGATTGTAAAGATGGTATGTGATATATATTGTGATAAATATTAAATATATTGTGGTATATATATTAAGAGTCGGAAAGAGTAACTTGGATAATCAAATTTGCTCTTGAATATGTACTACTGATGTAGTAAGATAAAATATGCTTTTAAAAGGGACAACTACTCAGGGGCAACTGCTCAGAAGTTAATTTTTGATTTAAGTTATATTATATGTTTAAGTTATATTGCATGCTTATATTATATTAAATGATGTTTAATTTAATATTAAGTTTGTTCATAGTAGTATAATAAAAAAATAAAAATTTTAAAAAAAGTTATTGACACCTTTTGAAGAGTATGATATAGTTATTACTTGTCGGCGCCAAGCAAAAGTCGACAAAATAATCAAAGCTTATGTTGATAATACGGATAAGAATTGAATAAAAAATAATGTGAACCTTGATAACTAAACAGTGAAACAACCCTGAAAATTCTAAAAAATTCAGAACCAAGACATGGGTAAAACCAAGACTTTGG
>JAAYPX010000220.1 GCA_012519565.1 Clostridiales bacterium
CTGGCTATAGCCAGTCAACCAACGGATAATTTCATCCACTTCATCTTTGGTTCGCCCTTTTTTCTCTACCTTTTGTATATACAAAGGATAGACCTTTGCAACACTCATTGTATATATATTTTGCCTTGCCATTATAGTTAATCCTTTCATCTTAACTTATTTAATTTAAACTTTACATCTTATATATTTCCCTTAAAGCCAAGTGAACACTCGCAAAATTGCTTACAAGCTGATACTATCATATCCAATTCACTAATATTAAGTGTGCTTAATATGGCATGAAATATGCTTCCCCTAATATTATAACATAAATATCTTCTGAGCAATGTATAATGAATAGCATGGGGCTTAATGCTTATCCTGCTTTAATCAGAAAACCTTCCTTGTATTTTGCTTCATACAGGAAGGTTTTTATAGCTCCTATTTCTCTTTATACCAATCAAGATAGGTCTTCATCTCACCTACACCTCGGTTACACCAAGTATAGTAAGGAATAAATTGGAGTTCAATTTCTTCATATTCGTAGCCACTAAATTTAATGTATAAGTCATCTCCACCACTTTCTTTAATCCTTCTTCCTTTGGCATTTAGACGTATAATATCTCCAAGCACATCATCTTCATGAATAACTTCTACAGGGGCATTGACATTAACCTCAACAAGCTGTAGATTGCTGCCATTATCTGCCTCCTCAATGCAATAGACAAGAGGCCCTCTCATCAGTGCTACTTTGCCAACATTGGCGCGGACATTGGTGCTAGCTTGATAGAAGATTGGCTCCATTGGCATAAGTAATTTGATTGTGTCACCATCTTTCCATCTTCTATTTAAATAAGCATAACCATCAACTATATCTGGCGCTAGTTCCTCATTATTAATATAAAGTTTGGCATCAGGACACCATCCAGGGATTCTAATAGCCATGGTGAACCTGGTGTCCTTTTCCATACTCATAGTGATGCCAACTGTATCATCCCATGGATACTCTGATTCAACATTTATATTCACAATCTGGCTTCCAACCTGTTTTTTGATATTGCCACCTAAATACAGGTGCATAAATAAGGTATCATCATTTTCACTATAAGCATAGCTGGAGATGGAAGTAAGCAACCTAGCTAGATTCGGAGGGCAACAAGCACAGCCAAACCATTTTTGTCTAGGAAGTGCCACATGTCTACGCTGTGCATCTTTCTTGCAGCCTTCAGGCTCTACCTCTAAAGGATTCACATAGAAGAAAGCCTTGCCATCTAAATCCATACCACTGATTACACCATTATAAAGGGCCCGTTCCATAACATCTGCGTACCTTGCCTTGGGTGTACTCTCCAGCATACGTTTTGCAAAGAAAACTAGTCCAATGGAAGCACAGGTTTCATTATACATCCTATCATTGGGCAAATTATAATTATAGGAAAATGCTTCTCCATCTGGGGATGATCCAATTCCCCCATTAATATGTAGTTTCTTGTATTCAATATTATCCCAGAGTCGCTGACAGGCTTCAAACAACTCTTTATCACCAGTGTGTTTTGCCACATCAGCCATTCCACTATATAAATAAACTGCCCGCACTGCATGACCTACAGCTTCATCTTGCTCTCTAACAGGTCTATGGGCTTGATGATAATGATATTTTTCAGGACTATTCTCCCCTTCTGGCTCACCCTTAAATTCTAAGGTAAAATAATAGGGTTTTTGCCCTCTTTGATCTATAAAGAATTTTGCAAGATTAAGATATCTGTCTTCTCCTGTTACTTCATATAATCTTACAAGAGCCATCTCAACAATCTGATGTCCTGGATAACCTTTGCATTTTCCTTCTTCAGGCCCAAAATGACGATCTACGCAATCAGCGAATCTTCTTGCTGCATTTAGCAATTTGTCTTTACCTGTTGCTTGGTAATAGGCAATTGCCCCTTCAATTAGGTGTCCAAGACAGTATAACTCATGATGATCCCGAAGATTAGTGAAGCGTTTGCTTAGGTCATTGATAATGTAGAAGGTGTCTAGATATCCGTCCTCATGTTGAGCTGCACATACAATATCAATTGCCTCGTCCGCCAATTTCTCCAGCTCTGGATCTGGATGCTGGGATAGTGAATAACCAACCGCCTCAATCCATTTGTAGAAGTCAGTATCCTGAAAAACAAATCCATAAAATCGATCCTCTAGATTATCCATAGAATCAGGAACAAGATTAAATATATGGGTTGGATATGTAGGTAGCTGTTCTTGTCCCAGTTCACGCCTTTTCTTACCCAACTGAGCTGCTACCCTGAAATTACGCATACAGAAACTGGGAGCGGCTTCTTCTACTTGGTCGTTAAGGGCTCTCCACTGATAGGGAATAACTTCATTTCTAACAGTTTCCATTAGTTTATTAAAGAAGCGGTCTGTTATGTCCATGTTAGTTAGTTTAATTCCTTTACTGAATTTTGACTCCATAAATCTTCTCCTTTATAATATATTGATTCTATTATATATAATATCCATAGAATTTTTAATATTAAAACTTATGATTTAGTGTGAAAATCCAATATAATATCTAAATCCTCATAAATATTTGGGTAATAAGGTGTAAAAAAAATAATTGTTATTAATATCCATATATAATATCAATTTATTAGTAACTAAATTGATTAA
>JAAYPX010000221.1 GCA_012519565.1 Clostridiales bacterium
ACCTATGATATGCTCTCCGCCACAGCCCTATCTGCATTTCTAATACTTCTAAATAGTCCTATGCAAATATTTAGCGTAGGCTTTCAGTTATCCTTTGCAGCGGTTATTGGAATAGCCATACTTATTCCCAGCATGAAAGAGATATTTCCCGGTGATAATGTAGTACTTAATAATATATATGTTAGCTTAAGTGCACAGCTTATGACCATGCCCTTGATATTATTTTATTTTTATCAGTTGCCAATCTATAGCCTCTTTATTAATCTTCTTTTAATTCCCTTTATGTCACTACTTATTATCAGTTCCCTGATTGCTGGTATAGCCGGTATGATATATGTGCCCATAGGTATATTTCTCATAGGGGCTGCTAACTATATCCTGAGACTTTATGAATTTGTCTGCCGCTTAGGAAGTAGTATTCCAGGAAATCTTCTGACTATAGGACAGCCCAGCATTTTTAAGATAACCGTGTATTATATATTCATATTTATATTTGTATGGGGCGTAAAGCGATATAGTAATAATAAAGCTAGTCTAGCTCTTATACTAGGTACCATATTACTAATCTTACCGGGTTCAATAGCTGGTGTTCAGATTACTATGTTGGATGTTGGCCAGGGTGAGGCAATTTTCATAGAAACAGAAACAGGTAGCACATATCTAATAGATGGTGGAAGTACTGATATTAAAAAGGTGGGTGAATACCGAATAATTCCCTTTTTACTATCCCAAGGAGTTAACCAGATAGATTATTCCATTATTACCCATTCTGACAGTGACCATATTAGCGGAGTTTTGGAGATACTGCAAAGCAGTAAAATCAAGATACACCATATGATCTTACCTAATATCTCTGACAGGAACGATAATTATATAAATTTAATGACTATGGCAGAAGATAAAGGAGTTAATATCCTATTTATAGAGGAGGGAAATTGGATTAGTGATGGGGATGTACATATAACATGCCTGCATCCAGCTTCGACCTTTCGCTCCTCATCTAATAACTCCTATTCTACGGTATTAAGGTTAAAGTATGGAGATTTTGATATGCTACTGACTGGTGATTTGGAAGCTGATGGGGAGAGAGTTCTGCTTGAGAAATTAAAGGGGGTAAATTCTATGGAAGTGCAGCCTAAGGCAGGTCAGCCTGAGGGCAAATTGCCTGTGGAAGAAGTAGATTACGATATCCTAAAAGTGGCCCATCATGGGGCTAGAAGTTCCACCAGTGAGGACCTTCTCAGTATTATCAGGCCGGAAGTAGCAATCATATCCTGTGGAAAAAATAATCCCTACGGTCATCCCCATGAGGAATTATTGGAGAGGTTACATAATAATGGAGTAGAAGTGAAGGTGACAACTAAAAGTGGTGCAATTACGATTAGGACGGATGGGAGAAGAATGGTGGTGGAGGATTTTAGATAAA
This sequence comes from Clostridiales bacterium, assembly GCA_012519565.1. Taxonomy (GTDB): domain Bacteria; phylum Bacillota; class Clostridia; order Lachnospirales; family Lachnospiraceae; genus Mobilitalea. Next base: position 1,427 of record JAAYPX010000221.1, read on the forward strand.
AAGCCGTGTAGAATATAAAAAATAGCTAATGAGACTATGTGCCCTTATCACTTAATAATCGTTCAGGCATATCAGGCAATTAAAAAAGATATTGATCCTGGGACTGAATTTTTGGCTACCTGGTTTGCTTATAATATTCATGCAGTTTATAATTTAAAAGCAGACACGGACATGGTGTATTATCATTAACACCATGTCCGTGTTCATAGTTTCTTGTACTACAAACTCTCTCCAAGCTCACGAAACAGATTGGATAACTTGAAACATAGTTCTTTATCCAGTGGTTGCATATCAATACCTTCACAGGAATCGGTAATCAACAATTCATTATTGTCAAGCTCGATCAAAAAGGCACCAGCTTTTCGAAGGGCATTGTCATATTTATTTAATATTGCCTGTATTTTATTTTCATCTATCTTCATTGTACAACTCCTTTTCTTACTAACATCTTAATAATCTAACTATAATTCAATGATTTCAAAATGGCAAGGGGTTTCCAACATATCATATTAGTAAATCGTAATAACCAGTTTGTCCTTTAAAATCTGTAATATAATAGCATTAAATAGCTTGAAATTACACAATAACATTAATATAATAAAAATGTAATAGAATATCCATTAATTAATATTCTAACTTATTCATTGGAACCACTGTGGCAGAAAAATTAGATTCTATCATATTACTAATGCAAGGCTATATAGGAGGAAAAGAAAAAGGAAAATAATATCGTCAATATGATGACGGAGCATCGCAGTAAGAAAGTTAAAAAATTATTTTATGGAGGTTATTATAATGAAAAGACAATTACAAGGAATTGCAATTATCCTATGCTCTATCCTTTTAACTTTAGCTTATGGTGGAAATGCTGTAGGTGATTTAAACTTGAGTTGGAATTCCGTTTTTGTATTATTAGGTATAGTGGGTATCGTGTTCACCTTTTGGCCTAATAAACCTAATGATAAATATTAGTTAATATATATATGTCCTAGTGGTTACTGATTTTGATTTCTGCAAATATCTGTAGTATTTGCTCCTTTAATATGGGTTAAGTAAAAATCCATGTATAGTACTCATAGATACTATTATTTAGTAGACGAAAATATGCGCAATAATAAGTTGATGAAATCTCTCTATGATAACATATTAAGTAAAAAGGTTAATATAGTATATATGAAAGAGTGCGTTATGGATTAGGTGCCAGGAGAAGCCTTATGGATACAATGTTAGAAATTCTCAAGTATATACAATCATTCTCAAATCCGATTTTGGATTCTTTTTTTGAAATTGTAACAATGTTAGGAGAGGATTTATTCTTTATTTTTGTTATTGCGATTTTTTATTGGTGTTTTAATAAGAATATAGGATATAAACTGGCATTTGTTTATCTTACCAGTGGAGCTATCAATACTATGATAAAAGAGATTGTAAAGCTTGAAAGACCTATAGGATATGAAGGGATTAAATCTAGTAGATTACATACGGCTGGAGGATATTCATTTCCTAGTGGACACACACAGAAATCAACCTCATTATTTACAACACTGATGATAGAGTGTGAGAAAAAATGGTTTTATTTTACAGGTGTACTTGGAATGCTCTTAGTTGGTTTATCAAGAATGTATTTGGGAGTTCATTGGCCAATAGATGTTATCGGGGGATTGGTAATTGGGATATTATGTACAATATTTGTAATTAAGATATTCGAATGGTCTAAGGATAAGGGAGATCCCAGGCTTCTTGGACTTCTTGTAATACCAATGATTATATGTCTATTGTTTTTCCATACAACAGTTTATTATAAAAATGTTGGTGCACTAACAGCACTATGGTTTGGCTATATAATCGAAGATAAATATATTAATTATGTAACAAAAGCAAGATGGTGGAAGCAAATTCTTAAACTAGTAATTGGATACCTTGGTCTTATTTTGATTAAAGAGTACTTTATGAATCTACTACCCCTAAACATATATAGTGATTTTTTTAGATATGCCTTAATGGGGCTTTGGATAACAGTAATATCTCCGCTAATCTTTCGTGCTTTATCTATTGAGGAAGCCTTTCTCCAATAAAGATTATCATTTCTTCTCACTATTTAATAGAAGAGGATATAAAAATAAAGTCAATAGAGACCTCCCACTTTCTTGTTATTGAAATGAATAAACAATAATACAACTATATATCCCTTGATGTGTTTATATGGGAATACATCAAGGGTGTTTTTTATGTAAAAATGAGGTAAAAAATTAGACAGAGAAGTAAATTGGTGTTAGCCAATAACATCATCCCAAGTTGGTATGGGAATATTATTCTCCAAGGATTCCTTTACTTTATTATAATAGCTCACCTTTTGCTGAATATGTTCTAAGTGATGCTGTAATGTACTAATTTGATTAACTATACTAATTTCATGTGTCTCCATAAGCTCTACTATATCATTGATAGCTTCCTCTAGATTTTCTTCGTAACGATAGAATTCCAGTATTTTTTTAATAGGTAAATTAGTATTTTTAAAGCATAAAATTCCTTCTATTCGGCGTAGGTGCTCATCAGTATAGATTCTTTTATTTTTTTCATGGATTACATCTTTGAGTAGTCCTATGTCTTCATAATATCGCAGTGTAGAATGGGGTAATCCTGTTTTTTCGGATACTTCTTTAATAGTATAAGTAATCATGGGAATCTCCTTAAAAATAAATATTGACTTCAAGTATACTTGAAGTATTAAACTTTGTAAAGAGGAAGCAAATATAGCAAAAAGAAAAGGAGAATTAAAAATGTATCAAGCAAATGTAAAAAGATATGACAGTATGGTTTATAATAGATGCGGTAATTCTGGTTTAAAACTTTCAGCAATATCTCTAGGGATGTGGCATAATTTTGGTGATGAAAGCAGCTATGCAAATATGAGAGAAATGATACTTACCAGTTTTGACTTAGGAATCACACATTTTGACTTAGCCAATAATTATGGTCCTGGACCAGGAAGTGCAGAAGGCAACTTCGGGAAGATACTAGCTTCTGATTTAGCATCCTATAGAGATGAGCTGCTTATATCTACTAAGGCAGGTTATAGAATGTGGGATGGTCCTTATGGAGACTGGGGCTCCAAAAAGTATTTGCTAGCATCCCTGGATCAAAGCTTAAAACGGATGGGATTAGATTATGTTGATATCTTCTATCATCATAGGATGGACGTGGAAACACCCCTTGAGGAGACAATGGACACCCTGGCAGGAATCGTAAGATCTGGAAAAGCTCTTTATGTTGGTCTGTCAAATTATAGTCCCGAAAAACTAAAGGAAGCATCTGAAATGTTGAAAGAAAGGGGAGTGCCTTGCTTAATCCATCAGCATCGCTATTCCATGCTAGAAAGACAGAATGAGAAATTAAATCCAATAATCGAAGATGCTGGAATGGGCTCCATAGCATTTTGTCCTTTAGCCCAAGGGTTACTTACAGGAAAATATATCAATGGGATCCCTGCCGATTCCCGTGCTGCAGGAAATAGCATCTTTTTAAATGAGAAAATGATAACAGAGGATATTATTCAAAAAGTAATTCAGTTAAATGAAATCGCTAAGGAAAGAGGACAGTCCTTGTCCCAGATGGCTTTAGCTTGGGCATTAAAGCAAGGAAAGTTAACATCTGTTATTATTGGAGCTAGCCGCCCAGGACAGATAGTAGAGAATGTGAAGGCAGTGGAGCATATGGACTTCACAGAGGAGGAGCTAAAAAGAATTGAGGAAGTGCTTAGATCATGATGCAAGGATAAGTTTGGATTATCATGGCAAATACTGCTAGTCAAAATAACTAACAGCTTTATAGGGGTTACGATAATTATATTTGGATATTTTTATTCCTGATTTTGGATTACTGGCATGAATCACTTTTTTATTTCCGATATATAAAGCAACATGATTTATCTGTCCATTCTTCTTATAAAAAATCAAAACACCAGGTTGGAGATTTTTTAAAGGGACACTTCTACCACCTTTTGCTTGATTTTTTGCAGTTCGTGGCAGTTTAATACCCTTGCTTTTAAATACGGATTGGGTGAAACCAGAACAGTCAGTACCCTTGGTTAGGCTAGTACGCAAAAAATAAAGTAATATGTACAATAAATGAAGTTGATTATCTATCAATCAGAAAAGCGATGACTGCTGGTGCAAGAACAATTGATGAACTGGTTAACCTTGCAGGAGTATGTACGCAATGCGAAGGGTGTAAAAGCGAATTAGAGGCAATACTTTCTTCCGTTTGCGGTTGTAAGAATGTATCTCTAGAAGCTGTAGTAAATGCAGTGAAAAATGGTGCAGATACAGTAGAGAAGGTTGGAGAGATAACAGGTGCTGGAACAGGTATAAATGAAGAAACTGGCGAGCCATGTGGAAAGTGTAAGGGCCTTATCCAGAACATTATAGACCTAGGAAGATAAATATAAAT
>JAAYPX010000222.1 GCA_012519565.1 Clostridiales bacterium
AAATGGCCTGTGTTTTTGACAGTATACTTGGCCTGTTTCATGGATCTTAAAGTTAGACGACTAATTAAAGCTTCTTCTGGCGAATCTTCTATTTTAGCCAGAAGTTTTTGTAGCTCTTTAGGATGTATCTCATCCCTGCCTATTTTAATGCTGTATCCAAAGTTATTTATTAATATGGCAAGCTTCTTAATTTTCTCTTCATCAGGATTTTCGTGGGTCCTATATAAGAATGGTAGCTCCTGCCAAAAGAAATCCTCTGCAACGGTTTCATTGGCAATCAACATAAACTCCTCAATAATCTTATGGGCCTTATTTCTCTCATAAGCTGCTATCTCTATAGGTTTACCCCTTTCATCTACAATAATCTTACTTTCTGGGAAGTCAAAATTAATGGAACCTCTCTTATGCCTTCTGGCCTTTAATACTTCAGAAAGTTCAAGCATAAGTTCAAACATTGGAACCAAGTCTTCATATTTCTTTCTTTCCTCTTCATCCTGGTCCTCTATTATTTTTGATACACTGGTATAGGTCATCCTTTGATCTACTCTTATTACTGTCTCTGCTAACTTATGGCCAATAACATTTCCCTTGCTATCAATTTCCATCAGACAACTAAGGGCTAATCGGTCTACTCCCGCATTTAGGGAGCATATGCCATTGGAAAGCTTATGGGGTAACATTGGTATTACCCTGTCTACCAGATATACACTGGTTCCTCTTTTTAATGCTTCTTTATCAAGGTGAGAGCCTTCTTTAACATAATTAGTTACATCAGCAATATGAACTCCTAAATGATAGATGTCCCCTTTCTTAGTAATAGTAACAGCATCATCTAAATCCTTGGCATCTTCCCCATCAATGGTAACAGTCTGAAGATCCCTAAGATCTAATCTTCCAAAATAATCACTCTCACTAAGTTCCTCAGGTATCTGATCCAACTGTCTCATAACTTCCTTGGGAAACTCTACTGGAAGCTCAAAAGCCCTAACCACTGACATAATATCAACGCCAGGATCATTTAAATGGCCTAGTATCTCAACAACCTTACCCTCCGGATTCCTTGTTTCGTCCCCATAGTTGGTTATTTTAACAACTACCTTATGACCAGAAACAGCTCCTTTTGTATGCTCAATGGGTATAAAAACATCCTTACCAAATTTATGGTTATCAGGAAGCACAAAGCCAAAATTCTTACTCTTCTGGAAGGTTCCAACAATCTCGGTTTTCCCCCGTTCTATTATTCTTATAACATTGCCTTCTTTTCTTCTTCCAGATTGTTCCCCTTTTATACTTATTAATACCTTATCCCCATGAAATGCACCTAAGGTAGCATTTTCAGGTATATATATATCTTCCTTTTCATCCTCTAAAATGACAAAACCATAACCCCGTTGGGTTCCTGAAAAAACCCCTATCTTAATATTATCGCCAGGTTTACGATAGCGCCCTTTTGAATCTATTATGATTTTTGCTTCCGATATTAATTGGTCCAAAATCCCCTTTAACTCATGCTTTGATCCTCTTGGTACTTGAAGTAAAGCCATAAGCTCTTTAAATTTCATAGGTTTATATTCTTCACTCTGAAATAACTCTTCAAGCATTAATTTTCTATCTTCAGCAACTTTTTTATCATCCATATTTTCCCTCATTTCTGTTACTTACTCGTCATCTAATGACATATGATATACAAAATATATGCAAATAGGCAGTAGTAAAATATTGTTTCCACCGCTCTATTTATTATAAGTATTTGCAAATATATAAATTATTACTATAAATTCAGTATACCATATATTACAAAAACAGAAAATATATTTCTCTTAAGCTATAGTTTAATCTATTGCAAAAACATAAGACTTTCCCTTACTAACTTATATTTTTATCAATATAAGTTTTATAGGCGAGAAAAAAGGGGCTTGCAAATCATGCAATAACCCCTTCTCTTATTCTCTACCAATTTAAATTTAAAACTACAGAAAGTACTATAAATAAAGCAGCTAATATCTTTGTAGCTCTAGAAAGAGCCCCTTCTACGGAACGGCCTTTGTTCTTTCCCCAATAGGTTTCAGATGCACCGGTCAATGCTCCTGATAACCCAGCAGATTTACCCTCCTGCATTAAAACAATCACTGTTAATCCAATGCAAATCAATATATATATGATTTGAACCATCATCTTTAATACGTCCATTGCGCACCTCCTAAAAACTATGCCTATTTTAACATAGTAATAGAATAATTTCAACTTGTTTTTAGTACAAATACCCCTGTTATAGCTTATTGCAAAGGATTATTTTTTAACTAACAAGGATTTACCTGTCATTTCTTCTGGTTTAGCAAGTCCCATCATTTCAATTAGAGTAGGGATGATGTCAGCCAAACATCCACCTTCAGCTAAGGTATAATCTTTATCATAATTTACAAGAATAAATGGAACCATATTGGTAGTGTGAGCAGTAAATGGATCGCCAGTTTCATAATCAACTAATTGCTCTGCATTTCCATGGTCTGCACAAATAAACATCTGACCATCAACTTTAAGTAAGGCATCAACAGCCTTGCCCACGCATTCATCCACTGTTTCAATTGCTTTAATTGCTGCATCTTCTATTCCAGTATGACCAACCATATCAGGATTTGCGAAATTAACTATAATAACATCATACTTTAGCGACTCAATTGCTTCTACCAAATGCTTAGCTACTTCTGGAGCACTCATCTCTGGTTGAAGATCATAGGTGGCTACCTTTGGAGAATTTACAAGAATTCTCTCTTCTCCTTCATTAGGAACTTCTACACCAGCATTGAAGAAGAAGGTAACATGGGCATACTTCTCTGTTTCAGCAAGACGTAGCTGAGTCTTATGATTTTTTGCAAGGAATTGGCCAAAGGTATTATCTATGGATACCTTATGGAATGCTACTAATTTATTGGGTATTGTAATATCATACTCAGTAAAGCATACATAAGTAAGCTCAAGTCTCTTATCTCTATCAAAACCATCAAATTCATTATCACAGAAAGCCCTAGTAATCTCTCTTGCCCTATCTGGCCTAAAGTTATAGAATATAACAGAATCTTTATCTTTTATAGTAGCAACAGGTTTCCCGTTTTCAGTAATTACTGTTGGTATAACGAATTCGTCATATTTTTCAGCATCATAGGAATTCTGTACAGCTAAGATAGCATTTTCTGAAGTTTCACCTTCACCATAGGCCATAGCGCGATATGCTTTTTCAACTCTGTCCCAACGGTTATCACGATCCATTACATAGTAACGGCCCATAACTGTTGCTATCTTTCCTACCCCTGTAATCTTTATTTGATCTTCCAATTGCTCAATAAAACTTTTACCTGATGTTGGAGGTGTATCCCTTCCATCAAGGAAAGCGTGAACGTATACATTCTCTATGCCTTGTTTTTTAGCCAGTTGTAGTAAAGCATATAGGTGGGTATTATGACTGTGAACACCACCATCGGATAATAATCCAAATAAGTGAAGATCAGAATTATTTCTCTTACAATTATCTATCGCTGCTAAAAGCGCTGAATTTTGAAAGAATACTCCATCCTGAATCTCCTTAGTTATTCTAGTTAACTCTTGATATACAATTCTACCTGCACCCATATTAATATGGCCAACTTCTGAATTACCCATCTGTCCTTCAGGAAGTCCTACTGCCATTCCGCTGGCATTTCCTTTAACAAATGGATACTCAGCCATTAATCTATCCATAACAGGTGTTTTTGCTTTAGCTACTGCATTATTTTCTGTCTTATCATTTAATCCATAACCATCTAGTATCATTAACACTGTGGGTTTTTTACTCATTCCTTATAAACTCCTTTTCATCTTACACTAGTTGCCATCGTGGATAACCACAAAATCTCTGCTGGGCTTATGCAGCCTAGCAAAGATGATATTCCAAATTATATACGGAGTATACAGGTATTGTTGCAATACACCCTTATGTGAAGAACACTGGAATTTGTATAATATAGGTACATTTTATGTCCGAAATATGGCATACAAATCAAGCGACTGTGCTTATACCGGGGTGTGAACCATTACCTGTATCTCCCTATAAACTATTTATTTGTAATTTACAACCTTACCAAAATCAGCCTTTAAACTTGCTCCGCCAACTAATCCACCGTCGATATTGGCCTGGGCAAATAATTCCGCTGCATTTTCAGCGTTTACACTACCGCCGTATTGAATACGAATCGCTTCAGCAGTAGCATCATCATAGATTTCAGCTATGCACTTACGAATTGCACTACATACTTCTTCAGCCTGCTCTGTGGTAGCTACCTTACCAGTACCAATTGCCCAAATAGGCTCATATGCAATTACAACATTCTTAGCTTGATCTGCTGTAACTCCTAATAGAGCAATCTTAACCTGTTGACGGATAAGGTCAATGGTAACTCCCTGCTCTCTCTGCTGTAAAGTCTCACCACAGCAAATAATTGGTGTAATATTATGCTCAATAGCTTTTAGTACTTTCTTATTTACAGTCTCATCTGTTTCACCAAAATATTCTCTTCTTTCAGAGTGACCTATAATAACATATTTTACACCAATATCAGTCAACATACTAGCAGAAATTTCACCAGTATAGGCACCGCTTTCCTCGAAGTGCATGTTCTGAGCACCTATCTCGATATTGCTACCTTTTGCAACTTCTTTAGCAATTGTAAGGGATACTGCGGGTACACAAAAAACCACATCCGCATCCTCAGTTGCAACTAAAGGTTTTAATTCATTAATTAGTTTAACAGTCTCACTGGGAGTCTTATTCATCTTCCAGTTACCTGCAATTATTTTTCTACGCATAATTATCCTCTTTCTTTAACTTTCTTATATCTCCATTGTATCTCATTTTCTAATATTTCTTAATTAGATTTCCTATAGATATTATTATTCTTTATTTTTATTGTTCAAGCTTTTGTTCCTGCTACACTCTTGATATCATCACTGATTATTTATCATTGGCAGCAGCTACGCCAGGTAATTCTTTTCCTTCTAGGAATTCTAAGGATGCTCCTCCACCTGTGGAAATATGAGTCATCTTATCTCCATAACCTAGGATATTTACAGCAGCAGCAGAATCTCCACCACCGATAATAGTAATAGCATCTATTTCAGCTAGTGCCTTAGCCATAGCTTTAGTTCCTTCTGCAAAATTAGACATCTCGAATACACCCATAGGTCCATTCCATACTACTGTTTTTGCATCTTTAACAGCGTCAGCATATAGCTTGCAAGTTTTTTCACCGATATCAAGTCCTTGCCATCCTGGCTCAATTCCATCATTTTCTACTGTTTTAAATTCTGCATCATTGGAGAATTCTTTAGCCACAACATTATCGATAGGAAGTAATAAGTTAACTCCCTTTTTCTCAGCTTTCTCAAGCATCTCCTTAGCATATTCGATATAATCTTCCTCTAGTAGAGAATTACCTACTTCCTCACCTTTAGCCTTTAAGAAAGTATAGGACATACCTCCACCGATAATTAAGGTATCAACTTTATCTAAAAGATTATTGATAACAGATATTTTACTGGATACCTTAGAACCACCAAGGATTGCAACAAAAGGTCTTTGAGGATTATTCACAGCGTTACCAAGGAATTCGATTTCTTTCTGCATTAAATAACCCACTACTGCAGTATCAACAAATTTTGTTACACCTACGTTGGAGCAGTGAGCTCTGTGGGCAGTACCGAAAGCATCATTTACGAATACATCACAGATAGATGCTAAATCTTGGCTGAATGTATCAATGTTCTTAGTTTCTTCTGCTCTAAAACGGGTATTCTCAAGAAGAATAACATCTCCTTCTTTCATAGCCTCAACCGCTGCCCTTGCATTATCACCTACAACATTATCATCGTTAGCAAATTTAACTTCTTGTCCCAATAACTCAGATAATCTCACTGCAACAGGTGCTAAAGAGAAGTCAGGATTTGGTCCCTTGGGTTTTCCTAAGTGGGAGCAAAGTATTACCTTACCACCATCACCAATTAATTTCTTAATTGTAGGTAACGCAGCTACAAGACGGTTCTCATCAGTAATCTTACCCTCCTGTAAGGGAACATTAAAATCGCAACGAACTAATACTCGTTTTCCTTTTACATTAATATCATCAACAGATTTTTTATTTAACATTTCGTTACTCCTTTCATTTACATATACTTCTAGTAGAAAAGTAGGCTACTAATCTTAGCTTACTTATATATAATAAAGGGATAGCCCCTTCTACTTTAGACCAAAATAATCTATTACTTATTATTATATAATAAGATAATCGAGAAGTATATTATTATATAATAAAGGTCCGGTCCATATAGACCGGACCCATGATGGATCAATTAGAAAACAAATTTAATTATATACTATGCTAATTCTGCAAAGTATTTAATTGTTCTAACCATGTTGCATGTGTAGGACATCTCATTATCATACCATGAAACAACTTTTACTAAGGATTTTCCATTACCTAAGTCCATAACCTTAGTTTGAGTTGCATCAAATAGAGAGCCATAAGTAATACCGATAATATCAGAAGATACAATTTCGTCCTCAGTATAACCAAAGGAAGCGCTGGAAGCTGCTTTCATAGCTGCATTCACTTCATCAGCTGTAACTGCTTTATCAACTACTGCAGTTAAGATAGTAGTGGAACCTGTAGGAACAGGAACTCTTTGTGCATCACCGTCTAGTTTACCTGCTAATTCAGGAATAACAAGACCGATTGCTTTAGCTGCTCCAGTGGAGTTAGGAACGATATTTACAGCTGCAGCACGAGCTCTTCTTAAATCTCCTTTTCTATGAGGACCATCAAGAGTCATCTGATCACCAGTGTATGCATGGATAGTTACCATGTAACCTTTTTCAATAGGAGCTAATTTATTTAAAGTGTCTGCCATAGGTGCTAGACAGTTTGTAGTACAAGAAGCTGCAGAAATAATTGTATCGCTAGCTTTTAATATATTCTCATTAACGCCAAATACAACTGTAGGAAGATCATTGCCTGCAGGAGCTGAAATAACTACTTTCTTAGCACCAGCATCAATATGTTTCTGAGATTTGTCTTTGGATGCAAAGAAACCTGTACATTCAAGTACTACATCAACACCTAGCTGACCCCAAGGTAAGTTAGATGGATCTGCTTCCTTGTAAATTCTAATTTCTTTACCATCTACAACGATAGAATCATCTTTTGCCACAACTGTATCAGCCTTAGCATATCTACCTTGTGCGGAATCATATTTTAATAAGTGAGCTAACATTTTAGCATCTGTTAAGTCATTAATAGCAACAATTTCATAACCTTCTGCACCGAACATTTGTCTAAATGCAAGGCGGCCTATACGTCCAAAACCATTAATCGCTACTTTTACTGCCATGATTTATTCCTCCTAATTGATTAATTTATAATTTACTGCCAAAAGACAGTAATTTATCTAGTTACTTACAATTCAGATTGACAAAATTTTCTCAATCTAACTTATATTTTATCTAACTTGTGCCAAAATATCAAGAGCTAATTATTCTTTTCCCGATTATTATGATTATGTTTATTTTTTATTAATTTTATCCAACTTTTTTGTGCAAATTTGAAATTAATTATATACAGTGCTATTTTAATTATTTAATCCTGATCATCTTCTATAAATTGAGCTATGTTCAGAGAGTGATCTGATATACGTTCAAGGTTAGTTAAGGTATCAATAAAGATAATTCCAGTTTCAGAATTACAAATTCCTTGGGATAACCGTTCTATATGGGCTTGTCTTAAATCTTCCCATAAAACATCCACCATCTTCTCCATCTGCTCTACATTAGCTACATAAGTAATATTGCCTGTTTCTCTCGCTTTTATAGCATTTTCCAGCGCGCTAATGGTAGTATCACATATTTCTTTTAACTCTCGATATGCCTGATCAGAAAAATGAATACTATTTTCTATTTTCTCAATAGCTAATTCTGCTATATTTTCTGCATGATCTCCTACCCTTTCTATATTACTTACGGTATAGAATAGATTTTTTACAATCAAGTGTTGTTTTTCCGTTAATGATAAGTTGGTAATCTTAATAAGATAGTCAATTATTAATTTTGTATGCTTATCAATAACTTTTTCCACTTCAAAAACTCTATTTGCCATTTGCTCATCGTTTTCCAGTAGTGCTTCAATAGAATTTTTAGTGTTATCAAAGGTTATCTTACCAAGATTAACAATTTCCTTAATAACATTTTCTACAGCAAATGAAGGAGACTTAAAAATCCTCTCATCTAAATGTCTAAGGCTTACCTCGTACTCATCTTCATCATCAACCTTGGTTTTTTCACGGATAAAGACTCCTGATAATTTAACCAATAGTTCAGCAAAGGGAAAGAGGATAATGGTATTAGTTAGGTTAAATACTGTATGGAACATGGATATCTCAACACTATTAATCTTGGATGATGCAAACTGTGGAGATACCATAAAAACAATATACATTATAATACCAAATATTACGGCCCCAACTACATTGAATAATAAATGAATTGTAGCTGCTCTTTTAGCTGTTTTATTGGCACCGATACTAGATAGCATAGCAGTAACACAGGTACCAATATTTTGACCTAGGGTAATAAATATAGCTGAACTCCAGTTGACTACTCCATTCATAGCAAGGGTTTGTAAAATTCCCACTGAAGCCGATGAACTTTGTATAATAGCTGTAACAATCACGCCTACCAATATGCCAAGTAAAGGATTCCTTCCTAATGCAACAAAGGCTTTACTAAAGACTGGACTATCCTGGAATGGTTTAATAACATCGGACATTATATTTAGACCAATAAATAGAAGTCCAAAACCAACTAGAATCTCTCCAATATCTTTGCGCTTCTCTTTTTTACCACTGAACAGTATGGTAAATGCACCAATACCCACTAACAAAGGAGCAAAAAAATCTGGTTTAAAAAGGGCTCCCCATTCGTTCATGGATACTAACCAGGCAGTAACTGTAGTTCCAATATTGGCTCCCATAATTACACCTACAGCTTGACTTAAGTTCATTAGTCCAGCATTAACGAAACCAACAACCATTACTGTGGTTGCTGATGAACTTTGTATAATGCTAGTTACCAGCATTCCAACAATAGCACCAATAAAAGGGTTTCTAGTCAAATAACCCAGTAATTGCTTTAATTTGTTACCTGCTGATTTTTGTAATCCATCAGCCATAACATTCATTCCATACAGGAACATACCTAGGCCTCCAGCAAAACTAAAAATCAGACCAAGAATCTCAAATTTACTCATTATAACCTCCACAATTTTGCTTTTAAAAATACACATACAAAAATAATATTATCATAGGTAAAAGAAAAGGTAAATTATTTTTTACTTCTTTTTTAATAATTTCTATAATTTTTATTAATAAATTATTAATATTGTTTGATATAAGGTTATAATCGCTAGTCATTCACCATATTATGTATTATTGTTCCAGGGAAAGCCTCTATACGAATTTTAATAATGTAGATACTGATGATTATTAATTAAATACAAGTCTTTATTTATTGTATAGGAAATCCCTTGAATTTCCTATACAATAAATAAAGGCTACTATATAATGCATAGAATATACATTCATAGTAGCCTTTTGAAGCTGATCAGCCATAAAACGCCATGAGGACAATTTAAAATAATTGATCTGATTATACCGTTTATATATACGACCATAATTTATAGAATAAGTGTGGTCTTGCCTTTAACTATTAAGAACGTAATTTATATTCTAAACGAATTTTGTCTGCAATTAAAGCTACAAACTCTGAATTCGTAGGTTTTCCTTTGCCGTTATTAACAGTATATCCGAATAATTCATCTATAGTATCCATCTTGCCCCTGCTCCAAGCAACTTCAATTGCATGGCGGATTGCCCTCTCTACTCTACTTGGGGTTGTTTTATGCCTTTTGGCAATAGAAGGATATAATAATTTTGTGATAGAATTTAACATCTCGGTATCTTTAACTGACATCATAATTGCATCACGTAAATACTGATATCCTTTAATATGTGCCGGAACACCTATCTCATGAATTATATTCGTAACATCAGATTCTAAATTTCTTTCCATATATGTACTTTTATTCTCAAAAGCACTTACTCTATTATGATTATCGATTAATTTACTATGGTAATCTCCTTTAATTTGCTTAATCCTAGATAAAATCACATTATTGTCAAATGGTTTCATTATATAGTAATTTGCACCTAATTCAAAAGCACTCTCGGTAACACCTTCCTGCCCTATGGCAGTTATCACAATAAAGGCTGGAGTCTTTTTAAAGTCAGAATCTCTTCTAATCTTCTCCATCACACCTAAACCATCTAACTTAGGCATAATCAAATCTAGCAATACGACATCTGGTTTTTTCTCTTGAATCATCTCTAATGCATCAATACCGTTATCTGATTTACCTACAACTTCAATATCTGAATCGCTTTTTAAAATGTCCTCTAGAAGTTTCACCATCCTCTCATTATCGTCAACAATAGCTACATTAATCTTACTCATTTACCATCCAACCTCCATTATTCTTATTCCAAAAATGGTCTTTTGAACCACCATCCCCCATTGGTGTGTTGTGAATTCGGGATTTCTGTACCGCTTTTCACATTTTGTGATTTTTAGGATTACACTTTTGCTTTTATGTTGTTCTGTGCTATATTATATCTCTTTGGCAAGTCATAGTCAATGAATATTCGTTAAGCATATTACACAAAATGTCATTTTTATATTTTGACTATATTACAGCATTAGATATTTTACACTTGATCAAACAAAATAACCAAATCACATTTGTAAAAGCGGATAATTATGTTAATATTTACCACGTTTTTATTATATCTCTTTGATTTTGAACATTCAATTCTTTCTTTTCGCACCATTCGACAGTTAAAATTTGTAAATATGCGTTAAAAATCTCAATATACAATATTTTGTATATTGAGAATAAATTCATGTATAATATGATGTTAATTAATAAAAAAAATACTTGCTTTTTAAATTATTAAGTCGACTTCTTTTTAAAACAAAACAATTTATTATTCTAAATTATTTACCATGTTTTCAATGAATGTACCGTAACCTTTCGTTGAATCCTGTATAAATACATGGGTAACAGCTCCTATTATCTTGTTATTTTGAATTATAGGGCTACCACTCATACCCTGTACAATTCCTCCAGTAAGTTCCAATAATTTCTCATCTGTTATGCGTATTACTATCCCTTTGCTAAGATTACTATTACTTATATCCACATGTTCTATTTGAATCTCATACTCACCTATTTCATCACCAACTGTGCATAATATCTTTGCTTTACCAATCTTTACATCCTGTTTCAGTCCTATTTCCAGCGGTTTATCCTTAGCAAAGCCATTATAATTTTCATTTACTTTTCCGAATATGCCTTGATAGGAATTGACCCTTATGCTGCCCATCCTATACTTGTTACTCTGCTTAATCATTCCTATAAGTTCACCGGGTTCTCCCTCTTTCCCTTTAATTATAGACATAATTTGTGCCGCATAAATTGAACCAGATTTTATCTCCATTAAAACCCCAGTATCTATATCTGTTATTCCATGTCCAAGGGCTCCAAAATAACCATTGGTAGATACAAAGGTTAAGGTTCCTATACCTTGGGTATTGTCTCTAATCCATGCTCCAATTTTATAACTGCCGCTAGGAGTTTTTACTGGAGTTATACGAACTGTAATTTCATCCCCATTTCTTCTAACAAGAAGCGTAACATCTTTCCCATTACATTTTTGTATCTCCTCAATCAGCTCATTCTTGTTTGCTAATTTTTTATTATTTATAGCTAAAATATAATCTCCAGACTTTAATTTATTGTTAACTGGTTCATAATTCAGTCCATCTTCACCGGTTATCTTACCACTTCCTAAAACCAGAATTCCATCAGTGTCAATATAGATACCAATCGGCTCTCCACTGGGAATTAACTCAATCTTTTCTATTACATCCAAGGAAATACTTTTAAAATTAAATAATCCAAATAACTTCAGGTTAACTTTATAATTACCGGTTTTTGATGATGATATTTTAAAAGGCTCATTTAAATTAATATTAATTTGATTAGATGGAACCTTAAGATCGTTAACACTAATAACACCTATATCATCAGTCTTTATATTTGCTTTCATAGGAATATTAAAATTAAACTCTTCCTCATTACCAACTAAAATCTTAATATCATTTGGTATGCTCTTAACCAATTTGTAATAATAAAAACCAAAAATAGCAATTAGAATGATAAAAAAGAGTGAAATTAATACCCTTCTGTAGTTTTTTACGCTTCTCATCCTTGCACCTCATACATGTAATATTATATTTCCCTCTGATTTTAATAAATATATATTTCCATAGGTCTAACCTATCATATTATCTGCGGTAAGTATCAATCCACCATTGATGATATAAACTCTGCCAGTGTGCTAGTACGCTGTTGCGTACTTGAATTATAATCAATAAGTACAATTAGATTCAGATTAGGAAATAAGTCTGAAAATGTTTAAGTATAAGACCATTAAGATGACCTATGAATCAAAAAAGGATATACTTAGTATTGTATATCCTTAAGTTTAGTATACGTCTTTTTTATTTTTTATATTTTGTATTTTTTAGTAGCCAAAGCCAACTCTTTCATCTCTTTGGCACTTTCTGTAACCCTATGGGTTATTACTGCACCACCTAGGATTCTCGCTAATTCTTCTACAGCTTCATCATAATCTAATTCTTTTATCTGAGTTTGGGTTGTTACATTATCTGTAACTTTCTCTATAATGTAATGACTATCAGCCATTGCAGCAATCTGAGCTAAATGAGTAATACATATAATTTGATGATGTTTTGCAATCTCTGCCAATTGCTCCGATACTTTTTGTGCTGTTCTTCCACTAATACCAGTATCGATCTCATCAAAAATTAAGGTTTCGATTTCATCTTTATCTGCTAAGACAGATTTAATCCCTAGCATAACTCTTGACAGTTCACCACCTGATGCCACCTTGGCCAAAGGTTTAAGATCCTCACCAGGATTAGTTGATATGATAAATTCAGCATCATCTATACCATTGGATGTATAATCCTTTAATGTATTAAATACCATCTCAAATTTGACATCTAAGAAATTGAGGGCCACCAATGCTTCTTTGATTTTTTCCGTTAGCAGAGTAGCCTTTCTCTTTCTGATTTCAGACAATTTTAATGATATATCCCTAAGTTTTAACTCCGCCTTATCAACAGACTTCTTTAGATCACTGATATAAATATCATAATCTCTGTACTTATTTAATTTTACCTCACAATTATCACAATATGCTTTTATTTCTTCTATAGAATTACCATATTTAGCTTTTAAATGATTTATAAGATCTAAGCGTTTTGTAACTTCATCAAACTCTTCCTCATAATTGTCCATCTCTGAGAGATACTGTGCAATATCCCTGTTAAAATCATTTAATATACCATCTATGTCAGTTAATTGCTTGGAAAAGTCCTGTAGTCTTTCATCTAATTCAACTACTTTGGCCATCTGCTTTAACGCTCTACCTATGGCATCACCTGCTGAGCCTGCATCATATCCTGTGCTGGCATAGATACTATTTAGGACTGTTGAGATAGCATTGGCATTGGATAATCTTTTGTAAGCTGCAGATAACTCCTCATCTTCACCAGCTATAAGAGATGCGCTTTTAATTTCATTAATCTCATATTCTAAAAACGAAATCTCTCTTAGCCTTTTTTCTTCATCCATACCTGCCTGACTTAATTCCTGCCTTAGCTTATTATATTCTCTATAGCTTGTCTCCAATTCTTCTTTCAGATTACCGATCTCATCTTTTGCAAAACGGTCTACAATCTCCAGATGCTTAGCTTTATTTAATAAGGATTGATGTTCGTGTTGGCCATGGATATCAATTAGTAAGCTGGCTATTGTAGTCAGAGTGCTAGTAGTAACATTCTCCCCGTTAATCTTGCATATACTCCTTTTAGCCATAATTTTTCTTGAAATAATAATTTGTCCATCATCAACAGGCAAATCCAGTTCTCTCATCGCATCCAGAACCTTTTCATCCTTGGTTTCAAAAACCAGTTGAACCAATGCATATTCTGCTCCATTCCGAATAATATCCTTGGGTACCTTGGCACCTAATGCTGCATTTATTGAGCCAATAATAATTGATTTACCTGCTCCTGTTTCACCTGTAAGTATGTTAAGATGATCCTTAAATAATACCTCTATCTCATTAATAATAGCAAAATTTTTTACATATAGACTTACTAACATTGAATTCCTCCCAACTTCTCTTATGCAGGCTTTATTTTAAAACATATGTTCTGCTTTTATTTTAACATATTGGTAATATTTATTCAATTCATTTCTTTAATATCGTCATTAAGTCTATTATTCTAATTAATCCTTAAGCATATTACCGATTTTCAAACCATATAATAAAATTTATTACAGGGGTCTAAACTTTAATCTGCATAGGAAAGCATCGGGCTTTATTTTAATTTAGCCCAACATAAATAATAGCTCCTATAAAAAACAGATGATATAAAACAGTACTAAGCCTATGCCCATAATGTTTTATATCATCCATTATTAAATCACTTTACTGGTTTTGTATTATAATTATGTAAGTAATAAATAGCATTAAATATTTACTTTATTTTTGTTACTTTAATCTTACAGGTCAGTGTCTTACCATCTACTTTAGCTGTTATCGTAGCTTCACCAACAGCCTTGGTAGTAACCATACCATTTCTAACCTGGGCTACAGAAGGTTTATTGGAAGTCCAAATTACTCTTGATGTATTCCCCTCAACCTGTAACATAAATTGCTCATATTGTTCCAGGGTTATACTGTTGATATTAAGTCCAACTACATTTATTTCTACTGTTGCTGATTTGCCAGATTCCGTCATTGCAGTTATAGTAGCTGTTCCAGTAGATTTTGCTTTTATCTTACCAGTCTTGGTGTTAACCTCTACTACAGAAGAATTGCTAGAACTCCATGTAACACCGTCAGTAGAATCTGCCGGCCTTAAGACTGCCTTTAAGGTTCTTTCTTCACCTCTGGACATGACTATTTTTTTATCTGATAAGGTTAATGCTGTAGATGGTATTTCATCTTTAACAGTTAGGTAAGCAACGGCTTTCTTTCCACTATTATCATTGGCGTAAGCTGTTATAGTTGCTTTACCAGCTTTTAAAGCTGTTATGGTTCCATCTTCTTCAATCACTGCCACATCCTCATCACTAGATACCCATTTAACATTACGGTATGTTGCATTAGATGGTTTGATGGTAGGTTTCAATACTCGATTAGTACCTACTATCATTGTAAAGTATGAGGTGTCCAGTTTAATGCTAGTTACAGGTCTTACAACTCTTATTACACAACTAGCTTGTATATTGCTTCCATCTTTGGTTGTTGCTGTAATTGTGGCATATCCCAAGGCTACACCAGTTACTTTACCACTTTTATCTACTCTAGCCACACTTTTATCACTGCTAGTCCATGTAACATTTTTATTACTAGTTGTAGCCGGAAGAATTTCTGCTTCTAAATTAAGACTCTCTTTTAATCCAAGATTATAAGTTTCATAGTTTAATTTTATCGAATTAGCCAACTCAATAACCTTAACTACACAAGTTGCCTTAATTCCCCCATCTTCAGTGGTAACTGTAATTGTTGCAGAACCTCCTCTTTTTCCTTCAACAATTCCATCTTCAGTAACTGCTGCCACTTCAGGATCAGAAGTAGACCATGTTACCTTTAGATTGGATGCATCACTAGGTGTTACAGAGGCTCTTAATCTGAATGTTTGATTCACATAAATGGTCTTCTCAGAGAAATTCAGTATAACTCCTGTAACTGGTTGTTTGACTGTTATTTTACAGATAGCCTCTGCTCCAGCTTCAGTTCTTACAGTAACTGTGGCAATACCAGATGCTTTTGCAGTGACTTTACCCTTATGATCAACTGTTACAACATTACTATCACTGGTCTCCCAGAGCAGACGAGTTTTTGTACTGTTTTGTGGTATTATAGTAGTTTCAAATATGTAAGTATCTCCAACCATTAATTCCAAAGTATTCACATCCAGAGAAACACCAGTAGCTTCCTGACTTACCGTAATAGTACAGTAATCCGTATATCCACCATCATTACTCCTAACTATAATAACTGCTGTACCTGGGCTTTTAGCCGTTACCTTACCCGATGCATCTACAGATGCCACCCTGTCATTGGTAGAGCTCCACGTTACCAAGGTATTACTGGAAGTCAAAGGTAGCAAATTATATGTAAGGACAGCTGTTTGATCTACAAACATTGTCTTCTCTTTTTCGGTAATAGAAATTCCTGAAACACCAACTTCTATATTAATCTCACACATTGCCTTAACATTTAAATCATTATCAGAGGTAGCATATATTGTAACTGTACCTGGTTTTATTAAGGTCACCAAACCATTATCATCTACTCTGGCTTTAGATGTATCTGATGAGGACCAGTGTACCTTTTTATTATAGGCATTTTCAGGATAAACAATTGCGTTTAGTTGTATTCTACCAACAGACAAGTCTACTGTCATACTACTTTCCGATAAGGATATGCTTTTAACAGGCTGTTCTACCGTTACATGACAATATCCTACCACTACATTATCAGTGTTGATTGCAGAGATAACAGCATTACCTCCTGCCTTACCCTGAATTACTACTGAAGGTCCATTGATACTAACTATTGATACAATATTTTCATCTGATGACTCCCAGGTTATTGCCGAGGATGTATGATCTTTGGGGCTGACATTGGCAATTAATGTTTTGGTACCATTAATAGGTATAATTACCTGGGACGGCTCTACTACTACCTTCTCTATTGCTTGTAGAACGGTAATCTCACAGGTCGCCTTTTTAACAATACCATCGATAGTTTGTGTTGCAGTAATTGTTACAATACCTGGTTTTAAAGCCTTTACCAAACCATCTTCTACAGTTGCAATACTTTCATTGCTACTAGTCCACTGCACAGGTTTAGTTTCATCTGTTAATCTGGCATATAACTGCAGGCTACCTGTTGTATAGATTGAGGCTTCTGTTTTACTTAGGGCAATACCGTCAATTACTTTTATATTAATCTCAATCGACTCATTTAATCCTAATTTATTTCGAGTTGAAACATCATATAGGTTACTGCTATTTTCATATGTTAAAAAGATCGTTTCCTCTCCATACTTATTGGCAGTAAATATTCCTCTATTCTTATCTATACTGACAATACTAGAAGTACCAGTTTTTGGACTGTACTTAAACACCTTAGCATCTGGAATATTGGAATTGTCCAGAATATTATAGATGTCACCTACTGTCATATTAAGATTTCGATTATTAATTATAACAGGAACTACTATTTTCAAGTAGGCATAAGGTACATCGGAACTCTTATTATATGTATTATCTGCATAAGCAAATATCTCATATGTTCCTGCTTTCACATTAGTAAACATTATACTACCACTTAATTCACTTATGTTATAACTCATCTTTGATGTGTCATTAGGAGAAATTAGTTTTCCCGTACTAAGATCATATATCTCCCACTTTAAATTATTAGCCCGTCTTGCGTTAGAGTTAATTGTAAATTCAGATGGGACTATAGCAGGCTCACCTAGTTTATCTACCTTATCTACAGAATAAACATTATGGGGCATAGCATCAGTGTCATAATATGATAGGCTAAAAGCTGGTCTTACAACTACCTTTATTTTAACTTCTTGGGGGCTACCATTTTTAGAAAAAGTTTTGGTTGTTGCTTTTATATATGTAGTTCCTGCTCCCTTAGCTACTACCTTACCATTGGAATCAACAGTAGCAATATTGTTATTCTCACTTGTCCACAAAACTAATGGAGAAGTATCGCCACCATCCACATATCTTAGATATAGTTGCTGCTCACCTGCTGGCTCTAGATCCTGATCAAGTTTATATAGTACAAGTGTAGTTTCTTGATCATCTTCTAACAATTCATTATCTACTCCCAGGTTTTGCCTGATCTTACCATAGTCCCATTCTAGTCCAACTTTAACATGTAAAATCATTGTATAAGAATAGGCACCAAGCTTTAAATTAGCCGTAATTGTAGCAAAACCAGGCCCTTTACGAATCATTTTCTGATTATAGATCTGATGAGGAACAGGTTCTAATACAATTACATTCTCATCAGAAGAATACCAAGTTACTTCTGTTGCATCGCTTTTCCATTCATCAGGTACTAGTATTTGTATTACCTCTTGTATGTCTAGCATCTCATATTCTTCACCAGATTTTACTTTAGCGTTTTTTATATTAAAAATATACTCATCTGGTCTTAAAATTCCATCACCCTCATCAACCTCTGCTGCTCTGGCGTGAATTGTGTTGATACCCAGCAGCATAGATAAAAAGAGCAAGGATATAATCAAGGACATCCCTAGTGTTTTCCTTCTTTTTGAAACAATCATTATGTACCTCCTAAAATCTGCTATACATTATGTATCGGCATAATTTACTGGAAACTTAAAATTATTTAATATAATTTTATGTGTAAATTTTGGCAGTTATGTGTCACATTCTATCATAACTGCCAAAACTAATATAGATATACCTAAAACAGTACCAAAGTACTATAATCAAATTAATGACAAGGTTTTATATTTTTCCCTTTTAAATCTGACTATAAAACAAATGGATCTAAACAGCCAGTCAATCGACATCGCTATCCATACTCCTAGCACACCGAGACTGGTGAAATTGACTAGTACTATACTAAAACCAATTCTCCAAGTAAACATTGACACTATAGAAATAATCATTGTAAATTTAACATCATTAGCTGCCCGTAAAGCGTTAGGCAAAGCAAAGGATGTAGGCCAAATAAGAGCTGCAAGAGTACAGTGATACAGTATTAACTGCATCATAATATCGCCTGTTTCAGCGCTAAATCCATAGATTTGTACTATCAAGGGTGATAACAAGGCGATAACGATATTAATTCCAGCCATAATAATATATACGACTTTCATCAATTTTTTAGTATAATACTTCACCCCTTCATAATCCCTTGCCCCAACCAATTGCCCTACAACAGTAATTAGAGCCAGGCCTATGGCACTTCCAGGAAGAACACCAAAACTACCAACTGTACCTGCAACAGAATTGGCAGCAGTAGCTGCTGTACCCAATTTGGCTACAATACCTAGAACAATAATTTTACCTACTTGAAACACACTGTTCTCTAAACCATTGGGTATACCTATTTGTAGTATTTTCTTTATAATAATCTTATTCAAACGAAACATTCTAAAACTGCCAATCCTTATATCACCTTTATTATTGGCAAGTAATATCATTATAGCAATAGCGGCAAAAACCCTGGCAATTAAAGTTGCTATGGCAGCTCCAGCCACTCCCATGCTAAAACCAAAAATAAGTATAGCATTACCGGTAACATTGATTAAATTCATAATCAATGAGGTAAACATAGATATCTTAGAGTTACCCATGGATCTAAATAATGCAGCTCCCGCATTATATAATGCAAGGAAAGGATAGGATAAAGCAGACCAGAAAAAATAGGTTATTGCATTTTCCATCACATCAGCTTCAACATGACCAAAGATTAGTTTTAATAGAGATAATCTAAAAAGGAGGGCAAATGCCATGATTAACATTGATATAGCAAAAGTTACAACAATCAGCTGTTCCGCTGCCAAACTGGCATTCTCCTTTTGCTTATGCCCAAGAAACTGGGCAGCTACTACTGCTCCACCAGTAGCTAAGGCTGAAAATAGACCAATCAACAACACACTGATACTATCAACCAAAGACACGCCAGATACTGCTGCTTCACCAACTCTAGCTACCATTATACCATCTGCCATACCTACAGTAACGGCCAAAATCTGCTCAATAATAAGCGGTATTATTAATCTCATTAAATCTTTTCTTGAAAACATTTACCCTCCACCTTCCTAGGTCAAAGCATAATTGAGTACTACTTAACCTCTACATAATTGCAAACATACTTTCGTAATAAAATAGGGACTTCCGATATTGTAACCGGATTGCCCCTGTATATTTAAATTAGTAGCTTATCTTTCTAATTCTAAAACTCTAATCAATTATAAATATACCATATAAATATGGCAATTAATAGACCTTTCGATAAAATATTTAGTTGTATATTTTATACAATTTCTTAAAAGCTGTATACTTTTATTTAATTTATCATTATCAAAGTCACCAACTTGATTAATGATCTTGTCTCGATAGTATATATTAGAAAGATGTAAATTTCAATTACTTTATCCTCCTTTAACGCGAATAGACCTTCTCAACATTGTATAAATATTGAAAAGGTCTATCTGCCTATGTTCATTCAAACCCTTGAAACCACTAGGTTTTCTTATTTAACTTCCTATTCATCCCAGTTATGGTACACCTCTTGCACATCATCATCTTCTTCAAGAAGATTGAGGATTTTGTTCATGTTCTTAATATCTGCCTCATCGGATAATTCCACATAGGTCTGAGGTAACATAGTTACTTCTGCTTGTACCATAGGAATGCCTGCTTCTTCTAAAGAATCACGAACACTGCCAAAAACATCTGGATCTGTAAGGATTTCAAAACTGTCTTCCTCTTCTACGAAGTCTTCGGCTCCTGCATCCAGGGCTATAAGCATAAGGTCATCGGCCTTCATATCGCATTCTTCTTTGTCAATGATTATCTGACCCTTCTTATCAAACATATATGACACGCAACCAGGAGTACCAATATTACCACTGCCTTTGGTAAAAGCACTACGAACATTAGCTGCGGTTCTATTCTTATTATCGGTCAGGGCATTAACTATAATAGCAATACCGTTAGGCCCGTATCCTTCATAAGTAACATTTTCATAATCAACTGCATTAGCATCTCCAGCTGCCTTCTTAATACTTCTTTCAATGGTATCATTGGGCATATTATTGGATTTAGCCTTTGCTATAACATCTTTTAAACGACTGTTAGTGTTGGGGTCTGGACCGCCTTCCTTAACAGCAACAGCAATCTCTCTGCCTAATTTTGTAAATATTTTACCTTTAGCTGCATCATTCTTTTCTTTCTTGTGTTTTATATTAGCAAACTTAGAATGTCCTGCCATTATAACTCTCCTTATCCTCAAAACCTTTTATTAAATTACTAACTTTAGTTAACTCTATAAATATTTATTTTTTTATATTTTTAATTTCTTATATATTTATTCTGCATTAATTAATTTACTTAACTTCTCCATTACTAAAACAGTCTCTTCATTGGTACGTATTGCGCACATTACTGTATCATCACCAGCGATGCTACCAACAACACTGCTCATCTGAAGGGCATCCAGTGCTGCAGCTACTGCCATGGCCATACCTGGAACAGTTTTTATAACCAGTATATTTTGTGCCATATCCATTGACAAGAACCCTTCCTTCAAAACTCTGATATACTTTTCACTAATATCAGGATCAGTGTTCTTAAGTACAATATATTTTTGCTTACCGTTATCACTGGTAACCTTAGTCAATTTTAATTCTCTAATATCCCTTGAAACTGTAGCCTGTGTTACATTATATCCAGCCTGCAAAAGACGTTCTGCCAATTCTTCTTGGGTCTCAATATCATATTTATTGATAAGTTCAATTATCTTACTTTGTCTGCTAATTTTCATAATCTACCTTTGCCTTTCTATAATATTTGTAGACCTTAAACATTAATTAATACCTTAGTTTAGATTGCAGAATCTCATAAATTCCCGTGCTACTTAACTTAATCAATATTGTATCATATTGTGCTTTTCTAATAGTTATAAAATCATCGGTGCCTAAGTCTATGCCCTCGTTGCCATCAAATGTTGCCGTTGCCTCTGCGTCCATGTTCTTTGTGCTTTTATCAATAACTACTTTTATTGTATCAGATGCCGATACCACAATACTCTTAAGTCCTAAAGAATGGGGACAGATTGGAGTTATTACCATAACATAAGCATCAGGAATTACCAAGGGTCCACCAGCCGATAAATTATATGCTGTAGACCCGGTAGGGGTAGATATTATTACTCCATCTCCACGAAAACGATATATCAGTTCATCATTAACATATATACCCAGACCAATAATTCTAGAAAAACCTTTTCTGGCAATTACTATATCATTTAAAGCATATCCCTTAATCCCAGTATCCCCCTTAGGAATTTGAGCTTCTATTCCATGATACTGTATATTACCTTCTAACATCATCCTTTTTTCAATTCTATATTCTCCACGGAAAAGACAATCCAACGCCTGCGTTACATGATGTTCTTCTATCTCTGCAAGAAAGCCAACAGTTCCAAGATTAACACCCAAAATCGGAATATTAAGTCCCATCAAACCATTGGCCGCTCTAATAATCGTTCCATCTCCGCCCAGTACTATAGCACAATGAGCATCTCGTATCTTGTTCCCAAAATTTTCATCATATGGATCACCTACTAAAGTAACCTGTTTTCCAGCCTCTTCTATATATGCAGCAATCCTTTTAGTTACGAGATAATTAATATCTTTATCTTGATTAGTTATTATTAAAAAATGTTCCATCCCAATTGCTGCTCCCCTTATATTTATTCAAGTAAGCCTGGCCTCCCAGTGCCAATTGCATAGTTGTGCATAACTAAAAAAATCACATCAAGATGATAAAAAAAGTTTATCATAGTATTCTAAAAATTACAAGCAAGTTACTCTAAAATCAATAATTATAAACAATTATTTATAAACTTAAATGTGCCTTATTAACAATATTTTGTATCAAATTATTATCCAGATCAACACCAAGTATTACATTCTTATCCTCTACTGATAAATCTTGATTAAGGGATTTATCCTTTTTCATATATAGCAAATATTCAATGTTTCCTTCTGGTCCCTTAATCGGTGAGTAGTCTAAATAAATACAATTAAAACCAATAGATGCTGCATATAAGCTAACCTTATCAATTACCTCCACATGCACTTCTTTATCTCTGACAACCCCCTTCTTACCAACCTTATCTCTACCAGCTTCAAATTGGGGTTTTATTAGGCAAACAACTTCTGCCTTTGGTGCTAAAAGCTCCCATACAGGCATTAACACCTTTGTCAAAGAAATAAAGGATACGTCAATGGATGCAAAGGCTATCTGATCTTCTATCTGGTCAGGAGTAAGATAGCGGATGTTAGTCTTCTCCATTGTAACCACCCGTTCATCCTGCCTTAACTTCCAAGCCAATTGATTTGTTCCCACATCCACTGCTTAAACCTTGGCTGCTCCGTTTTGAAGCATGCAATCAGTAAATCCACCGGTAGATGAGCCAATATCCATGCAGATCTTACCCTCTAGGGAAATACCATATTGCTCTATGGCCTTCTCAAGCTTTAAGCCACCCCGACTCACATATTTCAAAGGACTTCCTTTTACCTCTATGGTCACATCCTCTGGAAATGTACTGCCTGCCTTATCTTCCCTTTGTCCATCTACAAAAACATTACCGGACATAATTATTGCCTTAGCCTTCTCCCTGCTTTCAGCTAAATTTCTATTAACTAATAATACATCTAAACGTTGCTTCATCTATACACCATCCTTGGATACTAATATAACTGCTAAAGCACTCTATTACAAAGCAGATAGAATTCTCTTTGCTATACTAGCTCCATCCATTCCTAATCTTTCTTTCAGCTCGTCAACTCCGCCCTGCTCAACGAATACATTAGGTACAGAAATATTAATTTGACGAACTCCTTCAATAAATTCATCACATAAAAATGCTGATACTTTCTCACCGTATCCCCCGCTTTTTACGTTTTCCTCCATAGTTACCAGTAGTCTATGATTTTGGGATAGTTCCCTTATAATCTCCCTGTCAAATGGCGCCACGAATCTTACATTTACCATCGTTGCATTAATGCCTGACTCCTTAAGGATATCTACTACTTCAGCAGCAGTCTTTACCATACTTCCAACTGCCAGTATAGCCACCTGCTCTCCCTTATAAATAAGCTCACTTTTACCGTGTACTATGGGAGATTGGTAACCCTCAAGCCCTTCATATGCCATACCTTTAGGATAACGAATGGCTACAGGACCAGGATAACTTAATGCATACCCCAGCATTATGTCTAGTTCATAACTATTCTTAGGAGCCATCACAGTCATATTTGGAAAATGGGTTAAAAAAGATAGGTCAAATAACCCTTGATGGGTCTCCCCATCCCTTCCTGTAATTCCAGCCCTATCAATGGCAAATACCACTGGAAGATTGTTAATGCATACATCATGTAATATCTGATCATAGGCTCTTTGTAGAAATGTTGAATAGATTGCTACCACTGGTTTATATCCACTTGCAGCAAGTCCCCCTGCAAAAGTTACCGCATGTTCTTCCGCAATACCCACATCAAAGAAGCGCTTAGGATAATGCCTTTTAAAATCTATGAGTCCTACACCTTTAGGCATAGCTGCTGTTATTGCAACTATTTTGTCATCTACTGCCCCGTATCGCACCAAGGCATCTGAAAACACCTTAGTATATGAGGTGCCCTCATCTTTTTTTGTAGGTTTACCATTATTAATATTAAAGGGATCAACTCCATGAAATCTACTGGGATACTTCTCTGCTAAGGGGTAACCTTTACCTTTCTTGGTAACGGCATGGATAACAACTGCTTTATTTACTTTAGACGCTGCTTTTAGAGCAGTTATTATCTGACCTATATTATGCCCATCTATTGGACCAATGTAAGTAAGCCCCATATCCTCAAAGAACATACTGGGTATCATAAAATACTTAATAGCATCCTTAGAGCGTTTAAGCACATCTACTATAGGTTCACCAACCCCTGGCATTAAGCGGGTTAGACGGTTTTCTACATTTTCCTTAAAACCAGTGTATTTGGAATTGGTTCTTAATTTAGCCAGATAATTAGCCATACCTCCTACGTTCTCGGAGATAGACATATTATTATCATTTAAAATAATAATAAGATTAGATTTCATTCTTCCAGCATTATTTAAGGCCTCATAGGCCAGACCGCCGGTCAAAGCCCCATCTCCCAATACTGCCACAATTTTATTATTATTACCGCCAATATCTCTAGCCTTAGCCATTCCCAAGGCAGCAGAAATTGCCGTAGAACTATGGCCAGTATCAAAACTGTCGCATTCAGACTCTTTCCTCTTGGGGAAACCACTGATTCCATCTAATTGCCTTAAAGTAGCAAAGACATCCTTTCTTCCCGTTAGAATTTTATGGGTATAGGACTGGTGTCCAACATCCCATATCAACTTATCCTTAGGTAAGTCTAAGAACAGATGCAGAGCCATAGTTAGCTCTACTACACCTAGATTAGCGGCCAGGTGTCCTCCTGTCTTACTAACATTTTCAATTAAAAAAAATCGGATTTCCTTAGCTAATAAATCATAATCTTTTTTATTAATCTTTTTTATATCATTAGCTAAATTAATATTATCTAATATCCTATACATATAAACTCCATTTCCAGATAAATACATCTTTACTTAGTAAAGTTAACTTATCTTGCGAAACACCAATTAACTTTCTCTATTAATTAGCTTGTATATTAATAATTTTAAATATTCATTATTATGATTTAAGGTTTCAAAAGCTTTTATGGCTCTCTGGGAAATAAACTCCACCTCATCCATAGCTTTATCGATACCTAAAACTGATACATAGGTGGCTTTGTCATTTTTCTCATCACTATGAACAGGTTTCCCAAGTGCCTCTTCTGTTCCAATAACATCTAAGATATCATCTCTAATTTGAAAGGCCAAACCTATATCTCCAGCAATCTGTTCAACAGTCTTAATTTCACCCTCTGTAGCTCCTGCTAAAATAGCACCAATCATCATAGAAGCTTCTACTAAAGCACTGGTTTTTAATTTGTAAATAAAATCCAGTCTCTCCTTGTCCATTATACCATTAAATTCCATAACATCAACTGTTTGGCCACCAATCATTCCATATATTCCAGCCTTGTTTGCTAAGATTTCTAATGACTTGCTTACCTTCCTATACTTATGTAGCTCTTCCAAATCATTATTGCCATCAATTAAACTAAAGGCCTTTGAAGCTGTCTCAAATGCATAATTAAGTAAGCCATCACCTGCTAATATAGCAATAGCTTCTCCAAATACCACATGGGTTGTCTTTCTCCCTCTTCTATAGTCATCATTATCCATTGCTGGCAGATCATCATGAACCAGGGAGTATGTGTGAATCATTTCTATGGCCGCCATGAAAGGTTCTAGCAATTTTTGATCCTTACCATCGAAAAGCCTAAAGGTTTCACCCATTAACATAGGTCTTAACCTTTTTCAACCGGCTAAAACACTATAGTTCATAGCTTTCATTACAATACTCTGATAACCTTCTTCCTTGGGAAGAAATTTATCCAGTATTCCTTCTATTTCATCTAACCTTCTCTGGCGCTCCTGCTCAAAGTTCATTTATATCTCCCTTTTCATTTAAAATTATAAGTTCTTTCTCAACCTTATCAATGGAAGTATTACATACTTTAATTAATTTCATTCCCTCCTGATACAAGTTAAAAGAATTTTCCAGACTAATATCCGGTTTCTCCAGTTCTTCCATTATATGATTCAAACGTTCAAATGCATCTTCTAATTTTATATCTTTCTCATTCATAGCGATACCATGCCTTTCCATACACTTAAATTCACTTCAATGAAACTATCATAAGCCATCAAATTTTTTATTTATATCCA
This sequence comes from Clostridiales bacterium, assembly GCA_012519565.1. Classification (GTDB taxonomy): domain Bacteria; phylum Bacillota; class Clostridia; order Lachnospirales; family Lachnospiraceae; genus Mobilitalea. Next base: position 26,946 of record JAAYPX010000222.1, read on the forward strand.
CGTTCTATTTCTGAAATTTCTTCTACCCTTGCTTTAACCTCTCCATCCAATAAGGACAGGGTTATTACTTCATCTACGGAAATATTTTTTGCACTTTGTACAGGCTTACCATCTTCCCCTATTACCATAGCATAGCCTCTGCTTAATTTTTTCAATGGGGATAAACCCTCTAACTTAGTAATTATAAGCTGTAGTTGATGCTTTTTAAGTTTCAAGCTTCTTTCCATTAAGTAATGAAGCTTTTGCTCTGTATCAATAAGTCTCTGTCTTTTTTGTTGTATCTGATAACTTGGACTACTGTAGTCTAAGCGAAGTTTGTATTCCCTAACCAGACCTCTACTGTAAGTGATCTTTTGTATCATTATTTTATTTAGTTGCCTTTGATAGTCAGAAATTGTTGTTAAGAAGGTACGGTAATCATTAACCGCCAGCTCTGCCGCTGCTGAGGGGGTTGGGGCACGAAGATCTGCAACAAAATCAGCTATGGTTACATCGGTTTCGTGACCCACAGCTGATATAATAGGTGTGTTGCAATTAAAAATTGTCCGAGCTACTAACTCTTCATTAAATGCCCACAGATCTTCTATTGAACCACCACCTCTTCCCACAATTATGGTGTCCAGATTAAGCTTGTCCAAGGCCATAATACCTTTGGCTATACTCTGGGCTGCCCCTATCCCTTGAACCTGGGCGGGGTATAATATTAACTGGACATAAGGATTTCTACGCTTGGCAATGTTAAGTATGTCCTGGATGGCAGCTCCTGTGCTGGCCGTCACTATTCCTATCTTTGTAGGATACTGAGGAATTGGCTTCTTATGGGACTTATCAAACAGCCCTTCCATCTCCAATGCTTTTTTAAGTCTTTCATATTGCTCATATAAACGACCTAAACCGTCCAATTGGATACTACTTGCATACAACTGATACTTGCCGTCCCTCTCATATACATTAATACTGCCTAGTACAATTACACTTTGTCCCTCTTCCAGGCGAAATGTTAGCCCCCTCCGCTGTCCTGCGAACATAACACAAGCTAACTGACCAGCTGCATCCTTAAGAGTAAAATAAATATGTCCTGAGGTATGATATTTACAGTTTGATACTTCTCCTTTGATGTATACACGATTGAGAATTTGGTCCCTAATGAAGATATTTTTTATATATTGATTTATCTGTGTGACTGTATATGCTTGATTCATGGTATCCTCCTATTTCTAGGCAATCTTAGCTAGGATGCCATTGATAAAACTGGGTGATTCCTCCCCGCCAAATATCTTTGCCAATTCTACAGCTTCATTGATTGCAACCTTGACAGGTATATTATCATCAAATCGCATCTCAAATACTGCTAGACGAAGTATTGTTAAATCTACTTTCCCCATACGGGATAGTTTCCATCCACTGGAGGCTTCGCTCAGAATTTCATCTATTTCATCTAACTTATCTATAATTAATTGGAAGCGCGTTGACAGATATACCTGCTCTTCCTCCGTCGGTTCTTCTATATCCAAAAGGTATAATTTCTTCTGTTCCTCTAAATCCATTCCCTGGTGAAATTCCTTAAGAAACAGCATTTTAAAAATGTGTTTTCTTATTTCTCTTCTCGTCATAGACGGTCCTCCTATAATAATCTGGATATTCATTCCGTACTTCGATTTTATCTTATTATATATATATTCTAACCATATAGTCATCTATATAGAAAATCTATTGTTATTCTCTCAATAGTTCTTTATCAAGAAGGTAAAGTTACATAAAGGTAAAGTTACACAGGAAGAAACAAGGGACTGCTGCAAAACCTATAGTAGTTGCTACAGCCCCTTGTTAAGGAGTTTTAATCTTTAACGATATTGACACCTGCTATCCTAATGTTAACTTCACAAACTTGTAATCCAGTCATATTTTCTATCGCTAATTTAACCTTTTCTTGTACCTGTTTTGCTGTTTCAGGAATACCATATCCATAATCTAAGGTTAATGCCATATCAACTGACACATAATCAGGATTTACCAGAACCTTAATACCTTTGGATAAGTTTTTCATTCCTAACTTACCAGTTAATTCACTGGTGGGATTACCTGATACGGCAGCTACGCCTTTTACTTCAGAGGCAGCAAGTCTTGCAATTACAGCAACAACCTCATCTGCTATCTGAACTTCTCCCACTTTACCATTTTCGTGTATTTTATATGTGTTTCTTATTTCCGGTTCCTTGTTCACGGCAATACCTCCTAAGTTCCTAACATTACTGGCCATACCATATCTCTAATATATAGTATTATACCAAATTAATCAACTTTTGCAATTATATTTAAAATTTTTATATTATTCCTCAAGAACTACAGGATGTATTGACATATTTTCAACACCTATACCAGTTTTATCCTTAATTACTTGTTCAATAATAGCTACCTGTTGATCATCAATAGTTGGAGCGTTAATAACTACGTCAACCCTTTCATCAACTATGTAAACTATGGAACCTTCAAATCCTTTAGCTTCTAACAGTAATTCAGCGGCATTTTCTCTTTCAGCAATTGAATTTAATTCTATCATTCTATCAACTGCATCCTTCTTAGCACTTTCACTTAATGATGCATTTTCAATAATTGCTCTCATATCAGCTTTTGCTTTTGCCCTATCTTGTTCTCTTTTTAATCTGGCTGACTTAAAATAACCAGGATCCAAAGTAGTACTAACTAATATTGCCTCTCCTGGAACAGTTTCACCGGTTTCTATTTCACCAGTATCTTTTACATTATTTGCAGCATCTAGGATATCTTGATCAGATATGTCACCTAACTCCTGGGTATCACCATCTATATCAACTGGTACTGTATCATTATCAGTATCTGTTGCATTTATATCTGTAGTTTCGTTATTCTCATCTAAAGCATCATCTATATCTTCTGTCACCTCATCTAAAATATTATTATCATCTCCATTGGTGGCCTGAGCAAGATCATAAGCATCCTGACCAACAATTCCTGCCATATCATCTGTATCAGGGTTAGTGGTTTGTATGCTATCTGGTATATCTGATGCATCATCCCTGGTAAAACTAATATACCCTGCGATGGCAATCATAATTGCTAATGCTGTAATTATGATTTGATTCTTCTTGAATATATTTTTCATCTTTAACCTCCTAATTTTTATAATCCAGCACCCATCTTCATTACTTTAACTTTATGCAAAGGCACTCCAAATAATACCTCTGCGGCTTCCATAATGTCACTAATTACAGTAATGTTGTCACCACCTTCTGCCACTATGACTATGCCCTCTATTTCCGGCTCAATCTCTTTTACTATGTAAGGTACTGATTTTCCAGCCTCTGTTGTAACCATAACGGTACTCTCTTCCCGCCTTATTTCACTATATGTTCTGCTTCCGCCCTCCCCGTCTGCTTCGTTAGAGTTTTCCTGAGTATAAGGGGTATCCTTTAAAGTTACCTGTTCCTTTGATTCTTTTAAGGTGATCATTACTTTAACATCACCAACTCCGTCTACTTTCCTAAGTACATTCTCCAGTTTTTCTTCCATTAAGCTTATATAATCTTTAGTCTCTTCAGTAGTACTATTGCTACTTGTCTGTGGTATGGCGTCACTGGTATCTGTGGCTTTATTCTTATTTGATTGTGGAATTAACGTATCTGGAAATGTCAGTAATATTAATAGTATACCTAGGATACATATACCTATTAATTTTGGCATTCCAATTTCCTTCAGGGAAATTTTCTTTTTATCCATATTATCCTCCCTGTATATTAATATTTATATTATCCGGTTTTATATTATAGAAGTCAGATAATTTATTTTTTATATTAATTTCAATTGGAGAAGGTATTTTTTCACTATTCTCCTTTTCCTTAAACTCAATAACTATAGGATCTATTGTAATAGGCTCTACACCATTATTAAATGCAGGCCTATCCTCAGCCTTATATTCACCTTTAATATTTATCCTTAATATTTCTCCAAACCCTGATTTATCTATATCATCCTGAAATTCTACATTAAAATTACTAAGTACGATATTATCCTCCTGCAAGCTTTCCCTAACCTGTTTTTCTATTTTAACCTCATATTCTTCAAATATTGCCTGCCTTTGATTTTCCTCCATACGTTGCAAAGTGTTCTTAAACTCAGCAGTTTCCACAGCAAAGTTATTGGACCTAAATAAAAAATCAAATCTATCATCCATAGACAGTAAATCCAGTAAAGGGGAGACTACCAGTAACACCAATATTAAACCAGACACCATACTGACATATTTTTTATAACTGCTATCCCCCAGCAGATTGGTGATTATTGCATTTACTATCATATATATTACTATATTTTTAACCCATTGATATAACTGCCCCATAATACTCCTCCTAACCCCCAGTACTTACTGCCACTATGGTGATTGTTAGCATAAATAGTACTGCCCCAGTAAATACTGTTTGAAGTAAAAGTCCCGATGATTTTGCAGATGCTGACACACACTCGATTACTCTTTTATCCGAAATGGGTTGCAAGGCTGCACACCCAAATCTGTATATTAAATTGACAACAACAAGTTTTATAATTGGAATTGCACAGATGGTAATTATCATTACTAAACCTGCCACACCTATGGCATTTTTAAGCAGATATCCAGCTCCCAGCATAGTTTCAGCTACTCCACCGATGGCATTACCCACTCCTGGAATCGCTTCTGAGGCTTTAAGAAGTGCTGACTTTTTAATTCTGTCTGCTACTGGTACTATAAGTCCTTGTATCCCGTTAAAACCAATAACTGCAGCCAGAAGGCTTTTAAGCCCCCAATCAACAATTGTTGAAATCACCCCAGCTAATTTGGATAGCATATCTTCCTTTGATATATTATTAATTAATGCTATAACCAAATAAAAATTTATTAAAGGTATTATTACTTTAATCAATATATAGTCTGCCGCTGTAATTAAAAATAGGGAGGCCTCATAATAAACCAGTGAAGTAGTACTTCCACTACAAAATCCAACGGATATAAAATAAGCAGGAACTAATACCTTCATAAAATCCAGCAGTGAACCAATTGCCCTTGATGCTACCTGGGATGCGGATACGAAGGAGCTCATAAGTAAACCCTGTAGAAGCAAATGGGTAACATAATATCCAGTTTCTGATACCTGATTATTTTTAAACGCCATAGAAAAATTAGTAAATATTGCGGCTAATACTGCAATTGCTATTAACTTACCAAAGATATTGATATTACCCTTAATTTCGCTCTTGATTGATTTAATAAGTTTCTCCCCGATATCACTTAAGGAAAAGCTCTCTTGACCACTAACCAATCTCTCCACATATTCGTTAAAATCAAACTCTGTCTCATGGCTTAGAATATCATCGATTACATCTTGTATACCATCATAATCGATATTATTGTTTACTGGTCCCCTTGCCGTAGCAACTTCTGCCCTTAACAAGGCTGATATAATAACTATTAAGAGTACAATTAGCCATTTATTTAATACTATCCTCTTACGCTTGTCTACTTTTTTTCGGTCCATATCACCCTTAACCTTTCTTATGAAAACTAATCATGCCGTAAGAAAACTACTAATAGTCTCCAATAATGCCAGTAGAATAGGCATACCCATAGCTAATATGGTGAGCTTGCCCACTAACTCAATTTGACCTGCAATAGCTTGGTAGCCGGAATCTTTGCATAAGGCTGAAGCAAACTCGGTTACATAGGTGATCCCAACAATTTTTATTAAAATATCTACGTAATTTTGATTTATATTAATATATCTTTTTAGTTTATCTATTGCATCTAGAATAACTTCCAGCTTACTAATCCCCATTAGTAGTATAATAACGCAAGCTCCTATACTTATGTAAAATGAAAATTCTTCTTTTCCCTTTTTGAAAAGGATTGCTGTTATAATAGCTGTTATACCGACTAGGGCTACTTTAATCATTCATTCCTATTCCTTTCTTTGGTAACACTGTTACCTATATCTAATCTACTTATCTATAACCTAAGTCCACCTAAATTACGAAAGATTAAATAATCTCTGTAGGGTGGTTATCAAATCAGATATGTAGGGAATAATCTGTAATATTACAATAATAAGGCCTACCAAACTACTAAGAAAGGCCAGTTCATCCCTACCGGCTTGTTTTAATATCTGATTTATCAATGTAATTAAAATTCCGATAATAGCAATTCTTAGTATAAATTCAATCTCCATACTTTTCTCCAATCCTGTTAAGTTTTTATTGTTTATACTAATCAATAAAACAAAACATTTATAGCAAAACTATTGAAATAAAAATACCTGCCATTATTCCAAGGCTACTATATAGGTACGATTTTTCCTTTACTGTTTTTGACAATTCTCCAATCTCATCTTCCAATTGGGTTATGTATAAATCCATGGTATTCATCTGCATCTCCTTGTCCAGATAACCCAGATTCTCACCAAATTGAGATAGAAGTAATCTGTCCTTTTTTGCTAAGGATGTATTATCCAATTCTTTTTCCACAGCTTCCTTCCATATCTGAGTAAAGGATGCCCCTGAAAGCTCATCTAGTCCCACATAAACTTTAGTGAAGAAAGACTTATAAACTCCCTCATGGCGTCTAGCAATAGAGTTAATGGCCTCAGGCAAGGGAGTTTTTGCAAACCGTATATCTCCCCTAAGTAAAACCATTAATTTTCTTAACTCCCTTAAATCTTCCACACGACCTTTAAGTTCACTGCTAATATATAGTCCCATACTTGTTGAGGATGTTATAACTAGAAAACAGCCGATTATTTTAGTTAATAACATATAGTTTGTCCCCCTTTATCCCTTATAATTTCCCGATCGATATACCATATTGCCTAAGGAATCGTAAATCTCATCTAAATGTCCAATACTTTTTCTATTACTTAAAATCACATACCGCTCAAATAATTGCTTTCTTACCAATTCACCCAGTATCGGTTTATTTCTGATATCATCAATGGAACTACCGTGGACTGTGGCGATCAACTTACATCCACATCCAATAACATAATCTATAGCCTCAAGATCCTCTAAAGAACCAATCTCATCCACAGCAATAATCTGAGGCGACATGGATCTGATTAACATCATCATTCCTATAGCTTTAGGACAACAATCTAGGATATCTGTTCTTAGTCCTATATCATTTTGGGGAATACCCATGTAGCAGGCTCCTATTTCAGAACGCTCGTCCACAACCCCAACTGACATTCCTTTCATATAAAGAGAACCGTTAGATAATTGCCTAATTAGGTCCCTAAGCAAGGTTGTCTTACCACATCTTGGAGGGGATATAATTAATGTATGGTATATGGCTGATTTTTCTGAATCTATAATATAGGGAAGCACCTTATCAGCACATCCTTTTACCTGATGGGCTAAGCGTACATTAATAAATGAAATATGCTTCATCCCCTTAACAATGTTGTTTTCCATAATTATTTTTCCTGCTATTCCAATTCTATGTCCCCCATTAATGGTTATAAATCCTTGTTTAATCTCATCTTCAAAAGCATATAATGAGAAATTACTTATGTACTCCATAGTTTCCCTTAGCTCATTTTTAGTAATTATAAATGCTTGGGAACTATCATTGGTAAATGTGGAATTCTCCGTTACGAAGCTTTCCTTATTTTCATAAATCACCATCAGCGGTCCGTTCATCCTCAGCCTTATTTCTTGCATTTTACAGAAATCAACCTTTAGCTTATTTAAAATATTTCTTATCTTAATTGAAAATATTTTTAGGAGCTCGTCTTTCATATCGATTACGCACCTACCTTTTATATAAATTGAAGACAGCTTATCCACTTTCTTAAAACAATATATTCTCACTAAATAAAAATATTCCGATTATAAGCTTTAAATTTTCTTGTTGCTGTAAAATAAATTGGAGCTAGCTACCATAGGGTTGCCATATCCTAAGATTTTAACAATAGCTTACATAAGGGAACTTATTCTAGAAAAGGGTAGACAGGGGGATTTTTAAAAGGTAAAATACCTTTAACATAGATATAAGGAGAGAGATAAGATGGATTATGGTTTGATTGGTGAAAAACTTGGACATAGTTACTCTAAAATTATCCATGAGAAATTAGCTGATTATCAATACGATCTAAGGCCTTTAGCCCCAGATGAATTAGATAGCTTTATGTTGGCTAAGGATTTTAAGGCTATAAATGTAACTATCCCCTATAAGCAAGAGGTAATTCCCTATCTGGATGAACTACATCCCCATGCCAAGGAGATTGGAGCAGTTAATACCATTGTAAATAGAGATGGAAAGCTTTATGGTTTTAATACCGATTATTATGGCTTTCTATATATGATAGAACATAATAATATAGAAATTAAAGATAAGAAATGCCTAGTTCTAGGGAATGGCGGGGCCGCCAAAGCAGTAATAGCCGTCTTAAAGCAACTTCAGGCCAAAAACATATTACTGGTCAGTAGAAGAAAGTCAGAAGAGACCATCACCTACGATGAATGTATGCAAAAGCACAGTGATGCTCAGATAATTGTAAATACTACACCTGTGGGGATGTATCCCGATATCGATAATTCCCCTATTAATCTGAATAATTTCCATAGCTGCGAGGCTGTACTGGATATTATATATAATCCCATAAAAACCAAACTAACCTTACAGGCAGAAGAAAAAAATATAAAAGCCTTAACAGGACTGGAAATGCTTATAGCACAAGCAAAGAAAGCAGTGGAATATTTTCTTGATATTAAATTAGATGATGCTGTAATGGAAAAGATCTATGAAGATTTGATTAAGACCTTGCAGTAAGTCTCCTTCAGCAATAGACTTTGGATATCAAAAAGGGTATACAGGAGTAACCCCATACCGATACAAGTACAACAGTTGTACTTATAAGGGTGGATTATGGTTGACCTGTATACCCTTATATGATTACAAAAACTCTTATTCCAACTAAAAGATTTTAAAAATTAAACTCTCTTCATGTATTCGCCAGTTCTGGTATCAATACTAATCTTATCACCAATCTCAACGAATAAAGGCACACTTACCTGTGCTCCAGTTTCTACTATTGCAGGTTTTGTTGCTCCAGTAGCTGTATCTCCCTTAAATCCTGGCTCTGTCTCAGTAACTATTAATTCCACAAATAAAGGTGGCTCTATAGCGAAAACATTACCCTTATGGGACAGCATCTTAACCATGTCATTTTCTTTAATATATTTTAGAGTATCACCAACAGCTTCTTCTCCCAATGCTATTTGATCAAAAGTCTCAACATTCATGAAATAATATAACTCACCATCAGAATATAGATACTGCATATCACTTCTATCAATGTGAGCTGTGGGGAACTTTTCCGTAGGACGGAAAGATTTCTCTATAACTCCACCATTTTTTATATCTCTTAATTTAGTTCTTACAAAAGCTGCACCTTTTCCAGGTTTTACATGTTGAAATTCTATAACTTGGTAAACAATACCCTCTATTTCAACTGTCAAGCCATTTCTAAAATCGCCTGCTGAAACCATTATTTAAATTCCTCCTTAAAATTGACTACTGTATAGTTTATCTTAAACTGCCATTATTTGCAACAGTTTTTTGTCGTAGTTTGCTATAATTCAATCAGTTGTTTATCTGAATGGGTTAAGTTCTCACAGCCAGTCTCTGTAACTATAACCAAATCCTCAATTCTTACTCCACCAAAGCCTTTAATATATATACCTGGCTCTACAGTCTCAGTCATTCCCGCTTCCAGTATGGTATCATCTATAGGCGATAATCTTGGACCCTCGTGGATAAACAAGCCTACTCCATGACCCAATCCATGGCCAAAACAGCCTTCATATCCAGCTCCGTAGATTATATCTCTAGCCACCTTATCTACATCCTTACCTCTGACACCGGCTCTAATAAAATCTAGAGCTGTCAGTTGTGCTTCCAGAACTATATTATATATCTCCTTTTGCTTATCAGATGCCTTGCCTATAACAATAGTTCTTGTCATATCTGAGCAATATCCCTTATATTCACAACCAAAATCCAAGGTCAGAAAATCTCCCTCTTCTACCTTCTTTTCCGATGGAACCGCATGGGGCATGGATGAATTAATACCAGAGGCCACAATAGCAGGGAAGCTGGATTTCTCTGCTCCATTCATCTTAAGAAGATATTCTATTCTAGCTGCTATTTGTATCTCTGTCATACCAGGCTTAATATAAGTTAAAATCTCTGTAAAAACCTCATCTCCGATAGCTTCAGCTCTTCTTATATAATCTAATTCCTGAGGGGTCTTTATTCTTCTTAAGCGGGTGATTTCATCTCTAATTGGGATTAGTTCCACATTAAGTTTTTCTTTAAGTTGCAGATAATTGGAATAAAGCATATCCTCAGATTCAAAACCCAGTAATTTAACTCCATCTGATATTAATATATCATCGATAGCCTTTGGATATCCAAGGTTGTCAATGGTAATAACTTCATAATCAGGAGCTTCAATCTCAGCTTGAATTGTATACCTGAAATCGGTTATAACTGCATGTCTTTGTTTAGAGATATAGACATAACCTGTTTCACCGGCGAATCCACTGATATAGCGCATATTATTTCCATTGGAAATTAATACTGCATCAATGGAAAGGTCATTTAATAAACTCTGTACTTTCTTAAAATTATCCATAATCTCACATACTTTCTTTTTATTTTTTCGACGCAATTTAAACCCTAAAATCTTAAGACTTCTGCATTTGAACTAGGGCATCAATTGCCAAAACATATCCAAATAAGCCAAATCCTACTATCTGGCCATCACAGACAGGAGCAGTAACTGAATTATGACGAAACTCCTCTCTCTTATGTACATTGGATATATGTACCTCCACTTTTGGTATTGTTATAGATGCTAAAGCATCACGAATAGCAATACTGTAATGGGTATAGGCTCCCGGATTAATTACTATACCATCAATATTATCGTAATAGGCTTGCTGAATCCTATCAACAATTTCTCCTTCCCCATTACTTTGAAAGGTCTCTATGATTATTTTCTCCTTATCTCCTTTTTCCTTCAGTAACGTAAGTAAGTCATTATAATTCTGGGATCCATAGATACCTTTCTCACGTATGCCAAGGAAATTTATATTGGGACCATTGATAACCAAAATCCTCATGTTGATCTCCTTTATTATATCAATTCTCGTTAAATCAATCTATTCAAAAATTACTAGAATATCTGCTAAAATAATTTATTAAACCACCCTGTAATAAAGATCAATATATTAATACCACTATTTTAACTTCTTATATCCTGATAATATGGCATCAACTATCTCTTCCTTAGACAAGTTATCAGATATAATAATATCATGGGCTGCCTTTCTATAATAAGCTTCCCTTGATTTTAATAGATTATCCACTCTTTCCGCCAAATCATATCCCTTAAGTAGGGGCCTTTTCGTATCTCCCTTTAACCTCTCTATCATTGTATCCCTAGATAATTTCAGGTATACCACATATCCCAGTTTTCTCATAATTTGAATATTCTCTTCTCTAACCGGGATACCTCCACCAGTAGATAGGATTGTCCCAGTCAGATCTCTAGTTAATTCTTTTAGAAGACTTGTCTCTAAATCTCTAAAATATTCTTCTCCATGGATACGAAAAATTTCATTAATGGTGGTAGCTGTTTTTTCTTCAATCATATAATCTGTATCCATGAACTTATAATTTAATCTATAGGCCAGTTCCTTTCCAACAGTAGTCTTTCCTGCTCCCATAAAGCCTACAAGAACAATATTCTGCTTTATCTGATCGTTCATTTTCTCTCCCCTAAATTAAAAGATGAAAGTAACTTATCTATTTCTTTGCTTTTTAAGATTTCTACGATAAAAATATAAAACTATCCGTTCTAAATAACGCTTAAAAACAATTTGAATCTCTTCCTTGGGACCTATAGGTTTTACTAGATATGTCATCATACCAACCCTATTAGCACCCCAGACATCGGTAAATAGCTGATCACCTATAAAAACCGTGTTATCGATTTTGGTTTTCATTAAATGAGTAGCCATTATATAATTGTCTTTTAATGGCTTGCGAGCATTATAGATATAATTTACATTAATATCTTTGTTAAATCTTTTTACTCTGGCTTCCTTATTGTTGGATATTAAACACATACGAAAACCTATCTTCTTAAGTCTTTTAAATAAGTCCTTCGCCCTTTGGTCAGCATCTGCACCATGGGCCACTAAAGTATTATCAATGTCAAATATTATACCACGGTAACCTTCATCATACAACTTCTGATAATCAATTCTGTAGGCAGACTCTGCCATTCTTTTTGGATAAAATATCTCTAGCATCTGCTTCTCCTAACATTAATTTTATTATTATTTTATATTATATGCCATAAGCAGATTAGTATCATCTCAAAAGTAAATTTAAGTATTAACTAATCTGCTCATTATAATTACTCCTCGATATCTGCTGTACAATTCGGACATTTAGTTGCTTTAATATTAATGTCAGTATAACAATATTTGCATTTCTTTGTTGTAGGTGGCGCTGCAACAGGCTTTTTTAATTTATTAATCCATCTTACTAAAAGAAAGACCACAAAGGCCATAATAAGGAAGTTTAGTACCCCGGATATAAAGGTTCCATAATTAAGGGTTGCAACATTTGCTTCTTTTGCTGCAGTTAGTGTTTCATATTTATTTCCGTCTAATGCAATGAAATGGTTATTAAAGTCGATATTCCTTGTAAATAAACTTAGCAAGGGCATTATAATGTCATTAACTAAGGAATTAACGATCCCGTTAAAGGCTCCACCTATAATTATACCCACAGCCATGTCTATCATATTACCTTTTAAAGCAAACTTTTTAAACTCTTTGAGCATATTTCCTCCTCCTAAGTATCTCCAAGCGACTGTTATCTCCTACCTAATAATTTGGTTGGCTTCTAGTTTATCTAACTTTATATCATTATAATATATATATAATAAAAATGAAATATACATTTGAGTTAACAAAGCTTGTATAGTTATTACTTGATATACTATTTTTTGTTCCTGGCTCTCTCATGGTCATATATTCATTAACCTTAACGGGTATATGATAGTAACTGAAAGTCCATATAAAAGATTTTGAAGAAGCAAAATATAGTAGAAGGCAGGTAAAATTAATCCATCAGTTCTTCGATTACTATAGTAGTGAAAAACTGATGACTTTAAAAGAGAACATCACACTTATGGCTACTTACCCAGTGGCATATATAACACAAATGCTGATGTTCTCTTATCTATTTTGCATATCTGATTTGTTTACTTATCTGATTTGATAAATATCCTCAGTTAGGATCTTCCCTACCAATAATATATACTGCACAATCACATAGGCTTCCATCCCTGCGACGACTACATTGATATTCTATCCTATCAAAGGTCATCCCTGCCTTCTCCATCACTCTTCCCGAAGCAACATTAATTACATCATGTTTTGCCTGAACAGTTATATACCCAACTTCATAAAGCAGAAAATGTAAAACTGCCCTCAAGGCTTCGGTCATCAATCCCTGATTCCAGTATGCTTTTGACAAGCAATATCCTATTTCACAGGTTTTTCTTCTTTCATTGGAGATTTCAACACTGATGGAACCTACTATCTCATTGCCCCTCTTAGAATGTATTGCCCAATAATAAGCATTGTCAAAATTATACCGTTCTATAATGTGGTTTAACCTTGCCCTGGTTACTTTAATATCTCTATGGGGCCCCCAGGATAAGTATTTGCACACTTCTGGATCACTGGCCCAATTCTTAAACATCTGCTCTGCATCCTTAGTTCTAAACTTGCGCAGTACTAAGCGGATAGTTTCAATTGTTACTGTTCCTTTATGCTCTAGCATTTCCTCCCCCCTTTAGAAATGCATATACATCAAGGAAATAAAATATGCTAAAAAGGTAAATATTACTTTCTTAATTCAATACCTTTTTTACCTAGAACAGCTAATAATTCCTCCACCATCTTATTAATTTCCTGGCTCTCCAGGGTTCTTTCCATGGAAGCAAATTCAAATCTAACAGTCACACTCTTCTTGCCAGGAAGGACTTTTTCATCCTCAAAAATATCAACCAAGCTGTACTTTTGCAGATATTCACAGGAGAATTCCTTAATACTATCCACAACATTCTCGTATAATGAGTTCTTATCCACAAGTAAGCTTAAATCCACTGTAATTCCTGGATATTTTGATACTTCCATATAGCGTACTGGCTCAGCTATTACTTTCTCTAAATCATCCATATCAATTTCAGCATAGGCTACATGTAATTTCTTATCAATATTGTTTTTAATTCTAGGATTTAACACTGAGAAATATCCAATCTTGTTATCCTTTACATATATGCTGGCTGAATTAACTGGGTGTACATAGTTGTATTTATGCAAGGTTTCATCCATCTTAAAGGATACCCTAGTACTTTTGATGGTAAATACTAAGGTCTCAATAATCTCTTTAACTTTAAAGTATACATCCTTCTCGCTAAGTTTCTTACTGCCAATTACAATTCCCAATCTTTTTCTTTCATCACAAAGTCCATCTTCTTTAAGTCCATTGGCAACCCTACCTATCTCAAATAAGCCCATCTCTGGATAGGAGTCTACATTTTTATATACAAAGCCTAGTAGACTTGGAATTATAGTTGATCTTATAGTATCATTTTCAGCTGTTACAGAGTTGATTATTCGGATATTTGGCTCTGTTACTATACCCATTTCCTTATTGATTTTACTTTCATACCATATATAGCTGTGTACTTCATTCATGGCATATCTGTCTGCCAGCAGAGATTTAATCCTATACTCATTATCCCTCTCCACATTATGATGAACAGGGGTCAAAAGATTTTTAGTAGATTTAATCTCAAAATTATCATAGCCATAAATTCTAGTGATTTCTTCTATAATATCCGCCTTTATCGTAACATCCTTGGTAGCTCTCCATGTAGGAACTACAACAGTAAATGTTTCTCCTGATCTTGTTAATTCAAATCCTAAAGCCTTTAAGGTTTCTTCTATAAATTCTGAAGTAATATCTATTCCTGTATATTTATCCACATAGGCCTTATCAAATTGAATGGTTATGGTTTCATATTTTTTGACATAACAATCTGTAAGAGATGATGTTACCACTGCCCCAGTATCAATATCCATTAATAGTTTTAAGAAGCGCTCTATGGCTGGCACTGTTAGTTCAGGATCCAAGGTTTTTTCATATCTGGAACTAGCTTCAGTCCTTAGACCTAATTTAGTTGCAGATTTACGAACTAAGGAACCTTCGAAGTTAGCTGACTCAAGCAGAACTGATGTGGTCTCATCGGTAATCTCTGATAATTCACCACCCATTATGCCTGCTACACCTACTGGACCCTTGTCATCACAGATCATCAAGGTATCAGTATCAATTGTTCTCTCCACCCCATCCAAGGTCAGGAACTTAATAGGCTGATCAAAGGTTTTTACCCTAATCCTTGATACGATTTTATTATCATAGGCATGCATAGGTTGCCCTAGTTCAAGCATTAAGTAGTTAGTTAAATCCGCCAGCAGATTAATAGCTCTCATACCACAGTAATATAAGCGTATTCTTAAATTAACCGGTGATTTTTTCTTAGTGATATTATCAATTGTGATGCCACTAAAACGGTATACTCTATCCCTACTATCTACCTGAATATCTAGAGAATCTAAATGACTGTATTTACTGGTGTCCAATCGCTCTAAAGCCTTTAATGGGCGCTTGGTGAGTACTGATATCTCCCTTGCTATACCATAGTGCCCCCATAGGTCTGGACGATTGGTTAGGGATTTATTATCCACCTCAAATAAAGTATCTTCAATATCAAAAATACTCTTAATATCAGTACCTAGGGGGTAGATATCTTCCAGAATCATTAGACCTGAATTATCCTCACTGATGCCCAGCTCTTTTTCAGAGCAGCACATACCACGGCTGATCTCACCTGCAATCTTAACCTCTTGTATGGTCAAGTCTCCTACTTGCCCCCCTAATTTAGCAAAAGGTACTAGGGCTCCTTCAAATACATTAGGTGCACCGCATACACACTCTACCACTTCACTACCTATATCCACCTTTACTAGATGCAGTTTCTTAGAATTGGGATGATCTTTTACCTCAATAATCTTACCAACAACTACATCACGAATATCCTTACCCTTTTCATAAATACCCTCAACTTCAGCAGTAGATAAGGTAAATCTATCTATTAACTGTGAAATCTGTGGTGGATCTGGTTGTCCAACCTGTAAAC
>JAAYPX010000223.1 GCA_012519565.1 Clostridiales bacterium
CTGGTGCACCCCCGAAGGGTACATCCTCCTCTATCTATTGGTTTAGAATATTTTTCTCTAGTCCTTCTTCCTTGCTAACCTTAGGAAGTGCATTTTCATCTCTTTGTGCATTGTAATTATACTTATAGTAACCTTTTATCATTCCGTCAGAATCAATAGTTACCTCTAAGCCACCAGCTTTTTCAGTACTATCATACCATCTTAAGTAATACTCAAGAGTTGATGAATAACTGTTGATATAGTATTCAAAATTGTCATAATTATCAGTGATATTGAATATAGTTTTCGCCTTTTTGATGGCGCTCTCCAGTTCTTTATCATATCCTTCAAGAGCACTTATTGGAATGACAAATGTGAATAGCATCAATAATGTTAAAATTAGACTTAAACTCCTTTTCACAGAAAACCCTCCTATATATTCTATTATTTATACTTAAGACGCATCAATAGGAGGGAAAGTTCCATGTCAAAGTAATTTATTTAAAGTTAACTTTTTCGCTACTAAAAACAAAGTCCATATGAAACTGGCACTCATTTATTCCACCGAACAAGTTATTCATTCCTAATGCTATATGATAGGTGCCTAGAGCTTTCTCATCGAATAAACTATGCCCAGTTAACTCTTTAATCCTAGGGTTAAGTCCAATACCAAATTCACATAGAATCCTATGATTATCAGGTAGGGAAAATAAAAACTTTTCAAGTGGCTCTGCTGAACACTTAACAAGGCTTCCTTCTCTAAAGCTCATAAGCACATCTTTATATATTTGCCCATTGAAAGTGATTTGTGGAATAAATAAATCACCATTACTTCCACTTTCTACAGGAGCAATATAGACCTCACCTGACGGAAAATCACCACAGCCATCATCTGCATACCAATCTCTGCCGTTAATATCTAGTTTCAATGTGCATCCTTCTCCAGTAAATATCTCTATACTTTTTGCATCTTTTAGGTTAATTTTATCTTTACATGCTTCTTTCAATTCCTTATAGTCTACAGATAAAGCATTACATAGTGAATCCCTATAGATTTCATATTCAATACCCGCTCTAGAAGCATTAGCTTCTGTAGGTATATTTAACTGTATGTAGTATTTCTTATTGCCAGTTAGTGCATTAAACAATTCTGCTATATTTTTCTTGAACATAGGAATCTCTTCTTCCGATATTCCTTTTGGAAGACTTGGAGGATACATGAATATATCCACAACATTATTGAAAGAAGATAGAAGTTCAAAATACTCTTCAGAAATATGATTTTTGCTCTTGACAAAATTAAGAACTACATTTTCAAAGAACCTCTTTGAACATTGATGTCTAAATGAAATTACTCCCTTTTTACTTAAGCCTTCTGATATTAGGTCTAGAAGCTCTATGTCCTCATTATCTCCCCAAAAATTCAGTAAAACTAAATCTCCTTTTTCAAAAGGAAGCCCCTCGCAAATATTTGGGATTAAGTTAATAAACTCCATTCCATTACCTCCTAAATTATTCATTTTGATACGTATCGAAATAATATTAACATATAATTCTTATAAATTCAATCTATTTTTATGATTATGAAAATAAATTTTAAAATTTATCTATATACTTGTTGAAATAAAATTATTTTTGATATAAAATAACAATGAAAATCAACTACACATATTTAGGAGGGAAACTATGAAGGATGTAAATTGGTTAATAGAATCTTATTTAGATTACCTTAAAAACAAGCAAAATAATATTAGAGCATCTATAGAAGACTTATCAAAAAATGACCGGGTA
>JAAYPX010000026.1 GCA_012519565.1 Clostridiales bacterium
CTGGAGCCTTTGTTTGAAAAAACCAAAAAAGAGTTAGGTTCCATGGCTAGAAGCGATGAGGATGTTCTTTCATACATCGCCTTCCCTCAGATTGCTGAAAAATTCTTTAAGAATAGAGAAGCCAAAGAAACCAAGACTGTATCTTATACGATTACCAGAAAGTAGGTGTGGACTTTTATGAATTTTATAGATAGTGTATCAGTTGGTTTATTCATCTTTATTGTTGTTATTTTAGTGCTAGCCCTTCTGCTTTTAATAGTAAAGCTATTTTCCTATGCTATTACACTATTTAATGGTAATAAATCTAAGGATGAAAGCCATACAGTTCAGGAAGAATTACCTGGTGCCACTGTGGCTAATGAAGAAGACTTCTCATCTGGTACCCTTAAGTTAATTAATGTGGATGAAGCAACCGCTGCTATGATTATGGCTATTGTTAGTCACGAATCAGGTATTCCTTTGTCAGAACTTTGCTTTAAATCTATTCGTCTTATTAATGAATAAAACAAAATCATAACATGGAGGTATATCATGATTTATACAGTAAGAATTAATAATAAAGAATATGAAGTGGAAGTGGAAAGGGGCCAAGCCAACTTAATAAATACTACAGAAATAATTAATACACAAGCGGTAGCTACAGCAGCTCCAGTGAATACTCAACCTGTAGCTCCAGTACAACAGGCAGCACCACAGGTTGCCACCAATACCGTAAGTGGAGAACCAGTTAAAGCCCCTATGCCTGGAACCATTGTTGACATTAAAGTAGATACAGGCAGTAAAGTTAAGAAAGGTCAGATACTTTTCATTCTAGAAGCTATGAAGATGGAGAATGAGATTTTTTCACCTTGTGACGGAACAGTAGCACAGATTTTGGTTTCTAAAGGAAGCTCCGTGGCTACAAATGATGTAATGATGATAATTCAATAAGGGGAGGAAGACTTACGTGTTTATAGATGCTTTAGTTAGATTATGGGAAAGTTCAGGCTTTGTATCACTTACATGGAAATCTGTTGTAATGATTATTGCATCCCTTGTACTAATATACTTAGCCATTGTTAAAAAATATGAACCACTCTTACTACTACCAATAGCCTTTGGTATGTTATTAGCCAATCTACCACTTACAGGACTGATGGCGGAAGCAACCGATACGGAAAATGGTGGACTATTATATTATTTATATCAGGGAGTTAAAAAGGGTATATATCCCTCACTGATTTTTCTAGGCATTGGTACCATGACGGATTTTGGTCCTTTGATTGCACGACCTAGCAGCCTCCTTCTTGGCGCCGGAGCACAATTTGGAATTTGTGTTGCCTTTATTATCGCTTCCGTACTGGGCTTTGCCCCTGCAGAAGCTGCTTCAATTGCCATTATTGGTGGTGCTGATGGACCTACTGCAATATACCTTACCTCAATGCTAGCATCGAACCTATTAGCGCCTATAGCCATAGCAGCCTATTCCTATATGGCATTAATACCAATAATTCAACCACCATTAATGAGGGCACTAACAACTAAAAAAGAACGGGAGATTGAGATGAAACAAGTAAGGGAAGTCTCAAAAGCGGAAAAAATCTGTTTCCCAATCTTTATAACTATTCTCTGTGTACTTCTTTTACCCTCTGTTGCCCCACTAATTGGTATGCTGATGCTGGGTAACTTATTTATGGAATCTGGAGTTGTGGATAGACTATCTGATACAGCTCAAAACGCACTTATGAATATTGTTACTATTTTCCTAGGTGTTACTGTTGGTGCAACGGCTGTTGGAGAGGACTTTTTAAAATTAGAAACAATTAAAATTATAGCCCTTGGACTTATAGCCTTTACTTTCAGTACAATAGGTGGGCTACTTATAGGAAAACTTATGTGCATCCTGTCAGGGGGCAAAATTAATCCTCTAATTGGTTCAGCTGGGGTATCCGCTGTTCCTATGGCTGCCCGTATCTCTCAAGTGGAAGGTCAAAAAGCCAATCCAGCTAACTTCCTACTAATGCATGCCATGGGACCTAATGTTGCCGGTGTAATAGGCTCTGCTGTTGCCGCTGGTATTCTACTGATACTTTTTGGCTAAAATAAATACATAAGAAGTTTTTTAGAATTTAAATAGGGTTGTCGCAATAGTGTTTGGATACACATAGCAACAACCCTTTATTTTTTACAGCTATTTTCTAAATCTTTGTCAGTTTTATCTTATGTTCTTGGAGGCATCTCCTGAGGTATTTCCGGTGTAGCATCGGTGCTTTTGGGCTGACCGACCTCCTGATTACGATTGGTATAATCATTTTCATATTGTACATCATTATTCCCACCGGTTCTTTTAGTTGGGGTACCCTTATTATCTTCCATCCTATCCACTATAATCATACCTTTCAAATTAATATTGACTTATATA
>JAAYPX010000027.1 GCA_012519565.1 Clostridiales bacterium
AAACAGGGATTTTATGCTCTTTTTTAAGTAAGATTATAATGATTAATCCACAAAAATGAACTGTTTGCAACAATATGGTGAGTAAACCTTTAGTTTTATATCACCGTGAATAATTCAGGTTTATTAAGGCATATAAGCAAATATAATTATTTCACGCATATATATAATTGTCAATTGATAATTAAATTCATAAGAGAACTTTTATTTTCTTCTAAGATATTTATTAGATATTTTAATATTTATTAAAATGTTTTCTATTTTATTATTAAATAATCTTATAAAGAGTATCCTTACATATATAAAAATCATGGAAATTAATAGTATACTATGTTAAAATATAATCAATGAGCTTATGGACCCTTTTGTTTCGACAAATAATTATAAGTTAATGTAAGGTTAGTTAGATATTTGATGTATGATGGTTAAAAATGTATAAAGCCGTGGATAGTTTTCTATGCTTTTTCATTTGAAACTATTGATTTTTGGAGCTTTTATAGTTATGATGTATTTGTTAAATGTTTTTGTTAAAAGAAGTAATATACCCCAGAGATTAACATTCTAGTAAGGAGGATAGGGAATGATTAATTTTGAAGAAGAATTAAGTAAATTTATACCCAGTCCAGAGATAGAACAGGCAGAAGATATTATCCAAAACAATGATATGACGGATATATCAGATATAATAAAGGAACTATTAAAAAGAAATAATGATGAACTATAGAAGATAAATGCGTTAGGTGGAATATTATGAATTGTCCAAATTGTGGTAATAAAATTAATAAAAATAAAATACATTGCGAGTTTTGTGGTAGCGATTTAAACCTATATAGGAAGATTTGGAGTACCTCTAATTTGTACTATAACAGAGGGCTAACCAAGGCTAATATAAGGGATTTGTCTGGAGCCATCACAGATCTGCGATATAGCTTGGAACTAAATAAATATAATACCGATGCAAGAAATCTATTAGGTTTAATTTATTTTGAAATGGGTGAAACTGTTGATGCTTTAAGTCAATGGGTAATTAGCAAGCATTTCAAACCAGAGAATAATGATGCTGATAGGTATATTAATGCTGTCCAATCTAATCCAACAAAGCTAGATAGTCTAAATCAGGCGATTAAGCGCTACAATACTGCTTTAAACTACGCAAAACAGGGTAGTGACGATCTTGCAATTATTCAATTGAAGAAAGTAGTTTCATTAAATCCCCATTTTATTAGAGCTCATCATTTACTGGCTTTATTATTGATAAAGAATAATGAAAGTGACAGGGCTAAGAGATTACTAATCAAAGCTCTTAAAATAGATGTCTCCAATACAAGGACATTACGTTATTTAAAAGCGATAGATGTACCTGTAACCGTAAATAGCGACCCCAGTGCTAAACAAGCTGCAGAACCCAGTGTAACATCGACAATAATGCCTCTTTCATCCTATAAAGAGGACAAGCCCAATATTATAGCCTTTGTAAATTTGGTTATTGGTGTTGTTATTGGTATTGCTGTTACAGCAATTCTTGTTATACCCTCAATTAAGAAAACATATCAAGCTAAAGAAAATAATTATTATACAGAATATGTGGAAAGCTTATCGGCGCAAGCTGAGAAGGAAGAAGCTATGATAGCTCTGCAAAAGGACATACAGAAATTAGAAGAGGAAAAGAAGGAACTTCAAGAGCAGTTAGATAGTTTTGTTCTTCCCGAAGATAATTCAGACTTCTATGAGGCGCTATTAAGATTATCCCAAGATTATATGGATGAGCTAAGCAAAAGCGCCAAAGATAGAGATTTAGTTGCTATAGCCGATAGATTAACTGATAATATATTTAATACACTTGATTTAGAAATGGATGAGAGGGAAGAAGATGCAAATCTTATAAATAGATTAAAGGCTGAAACATATCCTGCTGCAACAAAGTTCTACTATGATAAGGGCCATGATTTATATAGCGATGCTAAGTATGAGGAGGCTCTGATTGAACTAGATAGAGCATTAACTTTTGATTCAGAGAATGTAGATGCATTGTATTTTAAAGCTAGGGCATACCATCGTCTTAAAGACTATGAGAATGCCTCAGTATACTATAACATAGTTATTGAAGACTATCCTGACTCAAGGCGGGCTAATTCTTCAAAGGAATATTTGAATAAAATTCAGTAAATAGAGAATTACGTAAGAAGAAAAGAAGGAAAGATGTCCTAAGTGAAAATCATTGGTGATGCCAAATATGGCAGAGCCAATGTTTTTTATAAAATAAGAAATCTGAAGAATTTCTTATTTATATAAAAGCACTCCGTGCAGGATGCACACGTGCGCGATAGGAAGATATCTGCCTACGACATAACGCACGCGTCAAAGCTTGCTATGCAAGCTTAAGAGAGTCTGCCAAGGCAGACTCTTTCTTTAACAAAGCGGCAGGTGATTTATGGAAATTGCGTTAGGAGGAATTGATCACATGAAGGATCCAAAGAAACTTAGTAAATTTATTAACAGTTCAAGAGAGGAGGGAGCTATATATGAGATTAAAGATCGATGTCTTGTAGTCAAATTAAATGGGGAACTAGATCATCATAATGCAATTAAGATTAGAGAAACGGCGGATAAGTTGATAGAGCGGAATCATATTAAACATATTATATTTGACTTTTCCGGCGCAGATTTTATGGACAGTGCAGGAATTGGAGTTATTATGGGTAGATATAAGAAAGTTATATTTATTGGTGGTAAAGCGGCTGTAGCCAATGTGAATAGTTCAGTAGACAGAATATTTAGATTATCTGGTTTATATAAAATTATTGAAAAGTTTGATACAGTTGAAGCTGCATTAAAAAATCTGCAAAAGGCATAAATTTATGTCTGTCAATGCTGATAGATAAGTAAAGCAAGCTAGGAATGAAAGGGGATAAGTAATAATATGAACGATACCAACGAGATGGTTTTGGAATTTGAAAGTAAATCATTAAATGAGAGCTTTGCAAGAACAGTTGTAGCTGCCTTTGCCACTCAACTTGATCCAACTATAGAAGAATTGGCAGATATTAAAACAGCAGTATCTGAAGCTGTTACTAATAGTATTATCCATGGGTATGTAGATTGTGTAGGAACAATAAGGATTAAATGTACTATAAGAGGGCAGGAACTAACTGTGGAGGTACAGGATAAGGGGGTTGGAATAGAAGATATATCTAAGGCCATGGAACCTCTTTATACAACTAGGCCAGAATTAGAGAGATCAGGAATGGGCTTTTCCTTTATGGAAGCTTTTATGGATGAGCTGCAAGTGGAGTCTGTCGTAGGTTCAGGAACAACAGTAAGGATGAAAAAAACAGTGGGGAAAGTAAACAGTATGAGAGAGTATGGGCAAGTATCTAGCAAAAAGGCACTTTGACTTAAGATGGAGAAGGGAGTGAGGTTTAATGTGGATACGCTGGAATTAATAAAACTTTCTCAGGAAGGCAATAAGGATGCCAGAGATCAGATTGTTGCTGACAATGTCGGACTTGTTTGGAGTATTGTCAGAAGATTTGCCAATAGAGGCCATGAGATGGAAGATTTATTTCAGATAGGAAGTATTGGTTTAATAAAGGCTATTGATAAATTTGATTCAACCTTTGATGTTAAATTTTCCACTTATGCTGTTCCTATGATTACAGGAGAAATAAAAAGATTTTTACGAGATGATGGAATTATAAAAGTTAGCCGTTCCCTTAAAGAAACAGCTACTAAAATAAGAGTGCTAAGAGAAAAGTATGGAAATGAACTTGGAAGAGAACCAACTATTGAAGAAATCGAGCAGGAATTGGATTTACCAAAAGATGAGATTATCATGGCATTAGAGACTGGTTCTGAAGTTGAATCCTTATATAAAACTATTTATCAGGGTGATGGTAATCCCATATATCTAATTGATAAGTTAACCGAAACAAAAGATGAAAGTGAAAATTTGATTGATAAGCTTGCTCTTAGAGAAATAATTTCTTCACTAAGTGAAAAAGAACAGGAGATTATCAAGCTTAGATACTTTAAAGATAGAACCCAAACGGACATAGCCAAGGAGTTAGGAATTTCCCAGGTCCAGGTCTCAAGATTAGAGAAGCGTATACTTAAAATCATGAGAGAGAAGTTGGGTGCATAAATTTTAATTTAACCATTGATTTATTATGAATTTCCAGATAAAGCAAATTGGACTAATGGATGTTGAATCGCTTTTGCTGGAGCTTGCATAATTTAAATCAATGGTTTTTTTATGAGCAGAATACCATTGTTGTAAATAAATAATATTTTTTTAGGAAATGCACATACTATTTGGGAATAAAATTTAAATTAAATCAAAACAAAGATAAAGCATTTAATTTTGGTTTATAAAGTGTATTTGATGTCAGAAGTTGCAAAAAGGAGGTTGTTTAAATATGTCTATTAGAATGAAAAAAATATGTATGGTTACTGCTTTTATTATTGTTACAGCAGTTATATTAGCAATATGTGTTACTTATTTTATTGGAGGTCAAGCAGTTGAATTTGATGGTATATTAGTGTAATCATATCATCAGTGGTGATAACCCCACTGGTGCATTAGTACCTTAGGGCGTACTTGAATATTGCTGCATGAAAGGAAGGGGTATAATTGGCTAATCAGCAAAAAAAGAGCACCATGTCAGATGTTGTCAGGGAAAAGGATGTAGAAAAAAGGAATGAAAGTTATAAGCAATATGTAGAACAGACAACGCCAAAATTTAGCTGTTTTAAGAATTGTGTTAATGCATTTATAGTTGGTGGCCTAATCTGTACTTTGGGACAGTTTTTGGTTAACTTATATATGTCAATGGGAGCAGATAAAGAAACTGCTAAATTATATAATATTTTGACCTTGGTTTTTCTCTCAATACTTTTAACAGGAATAGGTATTTATCAAAAGCTGGCCAAATTTGGTGGTGCAGGAACTTTGGTACCGATTACGGGATTTGCCAACTCAGTTGCAGCTCCAGCTGTGGAATATAAGCAAGAAGGGCAAGTGTTTGGCATTGGATGCAAGATATTTACAATTTCGGGTCCTGTTATACTATATGGTATTTTTTCATCCTGGGTTCTAGGGTTAGTATATTATATCTATACACTAATTAAATAATTATTGTAAAGATTATGGTATTGTAACTTTTATAATTTAACGAGGAGTTGTTACGATGGCTGATAATATAAAAAGGATCACCAAAATGGCAGGAAAACACAGTGTACAATTTCATGAGCCTCCTTCCATTATATCTGTTTCCTCTATTGCAGGTAAAAAAGAAGGAGAAGGCCCTCTGGGATCATATTTTGATGTAGTACATGAAGACCCCATGGTAGGAAAAAAAACTTGGGAGGAAGCAGAAAGTGAATTCATGAAACAGGCTGCCGAAAAAGCCTTGGAGAAGGCTAATCTTAAAAATACTGATATACGTTATATAATTGGTGGCGACTTATTAGGCCAGTTAATAGCTACATCTTTTGGTATTGCAGAACTTCAGATACCAATGTTTGGTGTATTTGGTGCCTGTTCAACCATGGGTGAATCTATGATTCTGGGTGCAATGCTTGTAGATGGGGGCTATGCAAAGAAGGTGATAGCAATTACTTCTAGTCACTTTGCTGGGGCAGAAAAGCAATTTCGTTATCCTTTAGATTATGGGAATCAAAGACCTTACTCAGCTTCTTGGACAGTCACTGGAAGTGGTGCAGCGGTTATTGCTTGTCAAAAGGATGCTAAAAATCAGGGTTTTAATACGGATATTATTATTCCAGGAGCAACTGTTGGTAAGATTGTGGATTTTGGTATTAAAGATAATATGAATATGGGAGCGGCCATGGTCCCTGCAGCCTTTGATACCATAAAGCAGAACTTTGAAGATTTTGGAGTAAAACCTGATTATTATGATAAAATCATAACTGGAGATCTTGGCTATGTTGGCTCAGAGATTCTAGTTGATATGCTTAAGGAAAAGGGCTATGACATTAGTAATAATCATATGGACTGTGGGGTAGAAATATATGATCAGAATGAGCAGGATACCCATGCAGGAGGCAGTGGATGTAGTTGT
The DNA here is from genome assembly GCA_012519565.1 of Clostridiales bacterium. Taxonomy (GTDB): domain Bacteria; phylum Bacillota; class Clostridia; order Lachnospirales; family Lachnospiraceae; genus Mobilitalea. The sequence continues at coordinate 6,078 of JAAYPX010000027.1, forward strand.
TCAGCCATTACATTTGCTGGATATGTTATGAAAAGGTTAAGAGATAAAGAATGGAAGAGGGTTCTATTTGTTCCCACTGGTGCCTTGTTATCCCAAGTTAGTTTTAATGAAGGTAAAACTATACCAGGAATCGCCCATGGGGTAATTGTAGAGAGCCGTTAAAAGAGGATAAAAGTACAAGGAGATGAATACTATGGAATATCTAAAAGCATTTTTAGTAGGTGGTGCAATCTGTGCAGTCACTCAAATATTACTTGATAAAACAAAATTATTGCCAGGTAGAGTTATGGTTATCCTTGTTTGCTTAGGAACAATCCTTGGTGCCATTGGCTTATATGAACCCTTTAGTGAATGGGCTGGTGCAGGAGCAAATGTCCCACTAACTGGCTTTGGTAATACTTTGTTTAAAGGGGTCAAGGAAGCTGTTGATAATGAAGGGTTTATAGGCATATTTAAGGGTGGCTTTACTGCTTCTGCAGTTGGAATATCATCGGCCTTAATTTTCAGTTATATTGCTTCTTGGTTCTTTGATTCCAAGATGAAATCTTGATATATTACAAGTAACTATATCTCTCTAATACCTTATGTTTACTGTTGGAGGGATAGGTTGCTTTTAATATATTTATATAGATTGGGGGACGTATCATAACGTCCCCCTTAAACTTGCTATTGATTGTATCTAAAATTAAAATTATCTAGGATGTCTTGTATATCTATTGATCCAGCTTCATTATTGTCATTATATTCGCTATTGGTATTAGTTTGTTTATGAACTGTACAAGTTTCAGATGGTAGGACATAAGGTGTATCAGATGTAACCCCTGTCTCTGTCTTGTTTAGGTAAACCCCTTCTTTGACCAAATGGTCAGGGCAATGTTCATGGGCTAAAGCCTTGGATTTGGTACATATGGATGCTTTTACATGAACATCACAGTATTCCGTAGGTTCTGTTCCTTTAGCGAAGTATTCAATCATTGTTGTAGAACCACCAACATAATGATCACAGAGTCCTTCAACAGCCAATTTGCCACTTTGGGTACATATCTTGGCCGTAACAACAGAACTTGGCATGGTGAAGCTCTTGGTCTCAAGATTTAACTCCATATGGACCTTCTCCATAATTGTACGCCAAATGGTCCTGTGATAAGTACGTTCAGTTTGTGATCTATTATTATCAAACCCAGACCAAATGGATGCTGTATAGTAAGGTGTATATCCTGAAAACCATAAGTCATTATTATCCGATGTAGTACCAGTCTTACCAGCAACCGGCATGTCAATTGAATTGAGTTTATAACTTTTACCAGTACCTAATTTGACAACATCCTCCATAGCACTGGTTAGAAGCCAGGCTGTAGATTCTTTCATAACTTGTTCAGGTCTAGTTTTCTTCTCAATGAGAACTTCACCTTTGTTATCAAGAATTTTAGTATAGAATGTTGGTTCAATATAATTACCGCCGTTGGCTATGGAAGCAAAAGCAGCTGTCAGTTCCAGGTTAGATACACCCTTGGTAAGGCCTCCTAGAGCCATTGGAAGATTGATATCTGATACCACTCTACCGTCATCTAGTTTCATAGAATCTACTAAGGATGTAAATCCTAATTTTAATAAGTAGTCATAAGCAACCTGAGGAGTTACCTCAGACAAAGTCTTAACTGCAATAATATTCATAGAATCCCATATAGCTTTTCTTATGGTACTAAGACCTTGATAGGTATTAGTCCTTCTCCAGTTACTTACTTCTGTAGTAGTTCCAGGATAGTAATATGGGCCAGTATCATCTTGAACACTGGCTAAGGTATAGCTGCCAGAATCCAGGGCAGGTAGATAGGTTGATACGATTTTGAATGTAGAACCCGGTTGTCTATAAGTATTGGTTGCACGGTTTAAGGTACGGTTACCTATCTTTTCACCTCTACCTCCAATAATTGCCGCTACTTCGCCACTGTATTGATCCATAACTACGAAGGAAGACTGAGGTTGTATGGTCATAGTAGCTTTTTCTCCCAGAACTTGATCCCCTTCTTCTATAACTGCTGCTTTAAATTCATCTATTCTCTTTTGCATATCCTCTTTATCTTTAAAGAGAAGGGAGAATTTGCTGGAACCATCCTTAGCATCCACATAGAGTCCATTGGGATCAGGAAAATCCTTATGGAATTTTACTAGATCATTACCATGGTAGTGGATGGTGGTACCGTCCTTTTTCTTAATAGACAGAGCATAAGTTAATTCCCAATATGAATCGCCAATAGCTGGGAAATATGATTCATCACTATAAATGTCGTCAACAATAGCTTGAATTGTTGGGTTTTGGGTAGTGTATATGGATAGGCCTCCACTATATAATTTACTAGTAGCTTCGGCTTCAGACCAACCCAGTTCTGTGGTCAGATCTTTTAAGACCTGATCAATAAGTGCGTCTACAAAATAGCTATAATATGAAGTGCTATCCTGTTCCTTATTGACAGATTCTATTCTTGCATAAACATCATCTGCCAAGGCTTCTTCGTATTCTTCCTGTGTACAAAAACCTTGAGCAAGCATCTCATTAAGCACAAGAAGCCTACGTTCTTCATTTTTCTTAGGGTTATTAATTGGGCTAAGGTTAACTGGAGATTGAGTAATTCCAGCTATTACAGCAGCTTCAGATAAGGTTAATTCACTAACATCTTTATTGAAATATCTCTTAGAAGCTGTCTGTACACCATAAGTTCCAGAACCCAGATTAATGGTGTTTAAGTAATACTCCAGAATCAAATCCTTATCTATGTCATTTTCCAATTGTATGGCTAGATATTGTTCCTGTATCTTACGTTCTAGACGGTCCATAAATTTTCTTTCCCGTCCACCATTAAAAATTTGGTTCTTTAAAAGCTGCTGGGTAATTGTACTGGCACCTTGATCAAATTCGCCCCCTGAACTTAATCCTAGGAAAAAGGCTCGGAAAATACCCTTGACATCTATGCCATCATGCTCATAAAAACGTTTGTCTTCTATAGCTATGAAGGCTTGTTGTACTACTTTCGGTATCTCATCAATCTCCACATATTCTCTGTTTGAATGGGCACCGATTAAGGTCTCTATAAGATTTCCATCACGATCGTATACATTAGTAGTAAATCCTGTGGGAATTACATCTATCTGAGAAACATCTGGGGCACTGTCAATGAGACCTTTAACAAAACCATAGGCGGCAAAGCAACCTACGATTGCAAGAAAGACTATAGAAAATACGCATATTCTAAATAAAGAAATGCGGGTTTTGGAAACCATCTTTCTTGAAGTGGATTTTAAATTTCGTTGTTTATTTTTAATTCCATTTTTACTATAATCCATTGTTACCTCCAATATTGCAAACTGATAACCTGCTTACTTATTATAACAAATACAACTTATGAAATAAAGACAAAAATAAGTTATTAATTATATACTCACCAAAATATGGTATTGCAAGCCTATAATTGTAAGTATATATTAATAATTGAATATTAGATTTATACAAAAAAATATAATGGTAAACCAATTTTGACATTATCAGCTCAATACTATGTATACAAATGTCGAATAATATCGATTTGCATAAAATGATGCGTTATTCTTTTCTTTATTAAACTACTTATCATTTGTTATAATATTTTTACAAGCCTTTTACTGTTATTATTATAAATGGGGGGATAAAAATTATGAAAAAACTACATTTGTTATTTAGCAATGAGATTCAGATGGGTAAAGATACAATGAGACTAGAATATAGCTTAACAGAAAAATCCTTAAGCTCGGAAGGACAACCAACATCTATCTATGGAATTCAAGTAGCCAAACATTTTAATCAAAAAGTTGAGTTGGACGAGGTTATAGGAATATCCGAATCTAAAGAGACAGTAATATCTATTCTGAAGAAATTATTCCAATATGAAGTGACTCCCATATCCATGGTAGAAATAGTGGACGAGCTTGTAACCCAATCAGTTTAAACAGTTATCATTTTAACAAATGAGAATTATAAGTTCATAAACCCATTTAAGACATAAAGTCTTATAAATAGGTATTTTCAACTTATAATCCTCATATATTATTTATCTTAGAACAGGTGTACTTCGCCCTTAATGGTAGCAAAGTATACCTGTTTTAATTCTTCAACTTGAGCTGATCCACCAGTTATTTCACTAATATCTTTAATAAATCTTTGGCTTTGTTCAATAGGTACCATAACATTAATTTGTACTATATCAGTATAATCTGTGGAAAGAGTTGCAATATTGCTCTGCTTTATATGGTATTGGATTTTACCAATAGAATTATAGTCAGTAGTTATGAGAAGATGGACACCAGGTTCCTTCTTTATAATGGTAGAGTTGTTCAAGCCCTCTATGGTTGCTGTTTGGTATGCTTTAACTAATCCTCCTGTACCAAGAAGGGTGCCACCAAAATATCTGGTAACTACTACGACGACATTGGTTAATTCCTGGCCTATAAGCACATCAAGCATAGGCCAACCAGCAGTTTTGCTAGGTTCACCATCATCAGAACAGCGCATAATAGGGGGATTTAATCCTATAACATAGGCTGAGCAGTTGTGGGTGGCGTCCCAATATTTCTTTTTAAGACCATCTATAAATTCTATAGCTGCTTCTTCTGTCTCAACAGGGGCAACCGTAGCTATGAATCTGGATTTTTTAAATTCTACTTCTCCAACACCACCTTCGTAGACGGTTTTATATGCTTTATTTACTGGTTCCAAAAGTGATGCTCCTTCCTAATGGGTATTCTAGTACACTGTTATAATTCATACAAGGTAACAATGCTTCTTAGTAATTCTATAATTTTTGCTTTATATCTTATCCAGTCCATTATAACATAAACAGATAAGTTTAGTAGCTGAAACTTTATTTTATCT
>JAAYPX010000224.1 GCA_012519565.1 Clostridiales bacterium
TGCATATATACAATATCATAATGTTACATAGCATTTTTACTAGTAAATTCTTTATGTTTTATCGGAATATTTATATTCATTAAGACAATTGAAGCTAGCATAATAATTATTCCAAATGTACCAATAACCTAGATTATTCATCTAGTTATCTCTAACGGTACTCCGCACCGCATAGTTACAGGGTTTATATCTATTATTGCTTTTCACTTAAAAAGTGAAGAAATATATAGAAAAAGAGCTCCATCTTTTGTATAATGAAATCACCACAAAATCAAACATACAAAGGAGAAGCCCTTATGCATATTTTAGATGAACTTCAATTAGAAAGCAATAACAAGATTAAAATAAATTTCAACGGAGGCGATTTATCCTCCGATGCTGGACTAATTCCTGTTAATGAATTTGCCCGCAAAATTGGTTTTGATAAACTAATTCATTCAAAGTTTAAAACCAATGATACAGCATCTTTTCGTTATCATACTGATACGGAAAATCTGATGCAGAAAATTTACCAAACTGTAGCTGCTTATTTCCAGGATGACGATGCCGATGAACTAACACATGATCCCGTATTTAATGCAATCCTTGGTAAAAAAGAATTAGCTTCACAGCCAACAATGTCCCGCTTTATCAATCGCTGTGATGAAATTTGTCTTATGCAGTTTGAGCAGATTCAGCAAATACTACGTAAACGCATTTACTCTATTAAAAGGCCGGAGCAGATTTTAATTGACATTGATTCCACTTTGTTTGCTACCTATGGCAAACAAGAAGGTAACGATTATAATCAGCATTACAGTAACTACGGGTACCATCCACTTTTAGCTTATGATGGTTTGACTGGAGACCTTTTAAAAGCAGAACTTCGTCCAGGAAATTTCTACACTTCCAAAAACGCAACAGATTTTGTCTATCCATTGCTCCTGGAATTTCAGGATGATTATCCAACTACAGATATCTATCTACGTGGTGATAGTGGTTTTGCTGATGTCATGCTTTATGAGAAACTAGAATCCAATGGTGTTTCCTACGCTATTCGCTTAAAAGAAAGTAGACCTCTCAGAGATGCCGCTGCTGATTACTTTATTGAACTTTGTGAACTTACAAAAGATAATCAGGTTGATTATGCTGTTGTTTATGGTGAATTCTTCTACAAAGCTGATAGCTGGCTTTATCCAAGGAGAGTGGCTGTTAAGGTCGAAAAACCATATGGACAGCTGACACATTTGTATACTTTTATTGTCACAAACATGGAAAGCAAGCCCGAGGATATCATACGTTTTTACTGCAATCGCGGAACTATGGAAAATTTCATCAAAGAATCAAAATCGGGTTTTCATATGGATGCAATGAGTAGCCATAGTATGACGGTCAATTCCAACAAACTGCAAATATCAGTTTTGGCATACAATTTATTCAATTGGTTCAGACGTCTAGTATTACCTGCAAAAATGAGAAAACTAAGGATTGATACCATTCGTCTAAAGCTGATTAAGATAGCCGCAAGGATTACTCGTTCAGCGAGATATATAACATTCAAACTTTGTAGTAGTTGCCCGTACCAGAAAGAGTTTTATGAAATCTTTCAGAATATCAGACTATTGCCAAAGTTGGAATAGCAACAATACGTACCTTGACAGTTCAAAAATTGATGATTGTGGATAGCACAGGGATTTTATACCCTTTTTTAGGTGTAAATAATTTACTAATATCAAAAAATGAACTGCTAAGGAATTTAGGTGAGTGAAACTAAACTTTCTATATCACCGTGAATAATTCAGGATAATATAAGGTATAGAACATCATTTTGAAGGGTGTAATATGAAGATATTGGTTACAGGGGCAAAAGGTTTTATAGGTAAGAATTTAGTAGCTGAGCTTAAAAATAGAAAATTTGCTTACATATTTGAACATGATAAGGATACAAAATCAAACTTACTTGATGAATTCTGTAAAGAGGCAGACTTTATATTTCACCTAGCTGGTGTAAATCGTCCTAAGAAGCAGGCAGAATTTATGGAAGGCAACCTAGGCTTTACATCTACTTTACTGGATACACTTAAAAAGTACAACAATACTTGTCCTATTATGATTTCATCGTCAATCCAAGCTGAACTAGATTATCCATATGGACAAAGCAAAAAGGCTGCTGAAGACTTATTATTTAATTATGCTTTAGAAACCGGTGCTAAGGTACTGATTTATCGCTTTCCCAATGTGTTTGGTAAATGGGCTAGACCCAATTATAACAGTGCCATAGCAACTTTTTGCCATAATATAGCCCGGGACATACCTATAACTGTACATGATCCCAGGACTGTAATGAAACTTGTATATATAGATGATCTGGTTAATGAGTTGATTAATGCAATAGAAGGCAAGGAGCATAGGGTGGGGACTTATTGTGAAGTCCCAGTGCATCATACTATAACCCTTGGAGAGATAAGCACATTAATATATACCTTTAAAAAAAGCCGGGAAGAGAGGACTATACCTGATATGTCAGATAGCTTTACCAAGAAGCTATACAGTACATACCTAAGCTATCTACCTGAAGATAAATTTAATTATGAATTAAAAATGAATATAGACCATAGAGGGTCCTTTACCGAGTTTATTAAGACACCTGATAGGGGGCAAGTCTCTGTTAATATATCTAAACCAGGAATAACAAAGGGGAACCACTGGCATCACACTAAGAATGAGAAGTTTTTAGTAGTGAGCGGTAGAGGTGTTATTCGCTTTAGAAAATATGATACAGATAAGATAATAGAGTATTACGTCAGCGGTGATAAACTGAAAGTTGTTGATATTCCACCTGGCTATACCCATAATATAGAAAATCTAGGTGATTCAGATATGGTTACAATTATGTGGGCCAATGAACCCTTTGATCCTGACAGACCAGATACTTATTTTATGGAGGTATAGCTGATGAACAAGGTAAAAGTTATGACAGTTGTAGGCACAAGACCAGAGATAATAAGATTGTCAGCTATTATCAATAAACTAGAAACATCAGAGGCTATAGATCATACTCTGGTTCATACCGGTCAAAATTATGACTATGAATTAAATGAAGTATTCTTTCAAGATTTTAAACTAAGAAAACCAGATTATTTTTTAAATGCTGCCACAGGAAGGGCAGTAGAGACCATAGGAAATGTTTTAATAAAGATAGATGCTGTCTTAGAAGAAGTAAAACCAGATGCATTCTTAGTACTGGGTGATACCAATAGTTGCCTTGCAGCTATTGCAGCTAAAAGAAGACAAATTCCAATCTTCCATATGGAGGCAGGTAATAGATGTTTTGATCAAAGGGTTCCTGAAGAAACCAATAGGAAGATAGTTGACCATATTGCAGATATTAATCTAACCTATAGTGATATTGCCAGAGAATATTTATTAAGAGAAGGAATACCAGCAGATAGGGTAATCAAGACAGGAAGCCCAATGTTTGAAGTTATTAATTCAAGAAGAGTAGATATCGAGAAATCTGATGTGATTGAAAGACTAGGCTTGGAAGAAGGAAGATACTTTGTAGTTTCAGCCCATAGGGAAGAGAATATTAATTCAGAAGTGAATTTTACCGATTTAGTTGAAAGCTTAAATACAGTTGCTGATCAATATAAAATGCCTATAATATTTAGCACCCATCCAAGAACCAGAAAAATGATAGAAGCCAAGGGTATAGTGTTTAATCCCATGATAAAGACCATGAAACCCTTAGGCTTTATCGACTATGTTAAGCTTCAGCTAAAAGCCAAGGCAGTATTAAGTGATAGTGGAACAATCAGTGAAGAGGCATCAATTCTAGGATTTAGATCATTAAATATTAGGCAGGCCCATGAAAGACCTGAGGCGATGGAAGAGGCTGCTGTTATGATGGTAGGACTTAAAAAAGAGAGAATCCTACATGGTTTGCAAGTGTTAGAAAGGCAAGAGAAGGATACTTTAAGGCCAGTGACCGATTATAGTATGCCCAATGTTTCAGACAAGGTCTTAAGGATTATATTGTCTTATATTGATTATGTCAATAGGGTTGTCTGGGGGAAATAATTCTGTACTAATTGAAAATATAGTACGTATATTATAAGGAGCA
>JAAYPX010000225.1 GCA_012519565.1 Clostridiales bacterium
CTTAACTAACTTCCAGTCAATAACGCTCTGCCATTTTGCCACATCTATGCCATAGACCATTATATCTTCTTTCTTGCCTGTAAGATCCAGATCCTTAATATTCAATTCTAGACCAGTAGCCCCTTGAGACTGGGGGTCTGAAGCATCTATCTCATTTAAATTGTTTGATTCTGGCATCTTTGTTGCCTCTATTAGCTCCTCAGATGGACTATCTATTGTAGAATTTGAATCACTTTTATTACTAATGGTACCTAAATCCCTGTCATCATCCTGCCCATCCATTGATGATATCAGATATATCACTGAAATGACAAGTACCATGGATGCAATCCCATATAGGAGTATTTTATTCCGATTACTTTTAATATGTCCTTTTATTATATCTATTATCTTTTTCATCTTAAAGCCATGCCTTTCTAATTATAAAGCCTTTGCTCTTTTATATAATTATACATATGATAACATAGCTTGGTTCAAAAAAGAATACTCAATATAATGCCAAGAAATATGTATTTATTATCATAAAAAGATGCCACCGCATTCTAGCTTTAAAAGCTAGGCGGAAGCATCTTTTAATTGAATTACTTATTAATTAGTCCAAATGGAATACCTCATCTAAGGGTATGGATACAGGGCTGTTATCTGGATTAGTCTCCATAATATCTGCCATGAAATCCCACCATTTACGATTGATTGGAGTATCTGCACTCTTGGCCCAAAGTTCTTCGTCTTCAATCTCTATATAGCCAAAAAGTGTTAGAGTCTCTTTATCTAAGAAAATAGTATAATTTCTTCCCCCATGGGCGTGAATCATCTCTTTCATCTCAGGCCAAAGTTCATTATGTCTTTTTTCATATTCTGCCTCTTTACCAGGATAAAGTTTCATTTTAAAACCTTTTCTGATCATAATCATACCTCCCATCTACAAAAGCAAGGCATATTTACATTGCTTTTTGCATTGCTTTTATGCATAGCATTTGACATTGATTTATTGATTTATGCATAGCATATAATTTTATATAAGATTATAGTGCTTGAATCCATGTATCAAAGGGCTCTAATTCAACTGTTTGTACACCAAATTCAGTTTTAACAGATGTGGTCTGTTTTGTATCAGTATTATTAATAACTACTAGAGTCTTGCTTTCTGGATAGTATGCACATTCTGTATTTAGGTTATCTGTTATATATAGTCCATCTAAATCTTCATTTCCTACATAAAGAAGTAGATTTAATAACATTCTAGTGTTCTCAAGATTTACATTAAAGTCTGCAAGATAGATACCCTTACCAGCACCAAATTCATTGATAGTCATATTTGGAGTATCATTTACAGCTGATAGTACTTTAGCTTTACCATCTGTTAAGTATAGATTTTCCTTTGCTCCTACAGATGCATTCTCTGGTAATAAGTTGTCGATGGTCTCGATATCAAATTTCCATCTACCATGGCATACTCTAGCACCAGTATCCTTATCAATACCTAGTACATGGGCCATTCTAAAGAAGTTATCATATCCTTCTACTGCTGAAGGTTCGTTAACACCAATAAAGGTACCACCTTCATATACCCACTTTGTAATAATCTCAACTAAAGTATCATCCTTCCAGTTGTCACCGCCACTCCATGCGGAACCTGCATAACCAGCATTGATAACAAGATCTACATCAGCAAGAGCACCGTTTTTAACATCCTCAAAGTTTATAAAGGAAACTTCTACTGGTAGTCCTGATAATGCTTCATTAATATGAATTAAGTCATGCATATATGTTTCATGGAAGTGTCCTGACAAGGTCCAGGAACGTAATTTACCCCAGCTATGCAGTACAGCCACCTTAGTCTTAATACTATAAGGTTTACCATGAACATGAAGCTCTTTCAAGGTACGGAATTCATCAGATATCTTCTCAATATAATCTACGAAATCAGGGAAGCCTTCTGTTAAGTGTAAATATCCACCTAGACCAATACGGTCGATTTTTGCTCTAAGTAATGCACGGCGAACATTAATCCAATATTTCTTAGCATCTAGTGCAGGATCTCCACCCTCCATAAATGTTGGTGCTCCCCCTAGACCTACAGGGAATAGATAAGGATGTAATCTAAGCTCATGGGTCTCAACATCTACACCAGAACACATTCTAGCTTCATATCCGGAGAATACACATTTAATTAGCCCATCAAAGCCAAATTCATGGAAACGGCCATTATAAGGTTCTACACCTACCCAGCTATCATCATAGAATACATAAGCCTTCTTGCCGTATTTATGAACTATATCAATTAACTTCTTACCAAACTCTATAGTGAAATCGTTAACAAATTCCATCCAATCATCTTTTTTCTTATTGCCAACCATATGGGTTACATGAAGTTTACCTTGGTTGATAAAATCTTCTGCTATTAGAGAATATCCATACTTTTCAGCAAACTGATCTAAAGCCAATGGACTTACGGTAAAGTCATAGGAAGCCCAGTCTGTAAATAGGTGACGATTTCTCTCACTGCTACCCCAAATCCATACAAAGTTATAGAACATTGAGGTAAAACGAACCACAGTAGTGTCTGGATGAGTCTTACACCAGTTTTCCATCCACTCTAACATATACTTCTGGGTCTCTTCATGTCTTGGGTCAATCTGCATTAGATGCTCTTTGTCCCAATTGTTAGTAGTATGGTTGTACATTGAGATTTCTTCCCAGATACGATAAGCCATAAAGCTTACTGTGTACTTATGCCAAGGCTTAATATTCTCAATAAGTACTGTTTCAGTTTCACTATCATAACTCCAGTTACTTCTATCTACTTCTGTATTGGTAGTTCTATCATATACTTGCCAATATTTCATGGCATCTTCACTATCATTTACTTTGAATTGATCCCTAAAAAAGTCCTCCATAATAGCTATGGAAACTTTATCTTCTGTTGCCACTTTAGGATTGGTCATTAAAAATGTTTGTTGTAGCTTATCTGGGTTCTTTTTAGCCCATTCATTATGGTCACGGATAATACAGATAGTTGAATATATACCATATCCTGCATTAATAAGCTCATCGGAAAGTACTGTTCCATCGCTGTCACGGATAACGTCTGCTCCCCACTTTTCTGCCAATTCTAATGTTAGTTTCTCATATCCTGCTTCACCTGGAAGAGTAAAGCTTCCTTTCATTTTTGACATTGCTATTCACCTTTCTAATATCACAATTTTAGTATTTATCAAAATTATAAAAGTACCTTAGGCCATAATAGCCTTTTGATACTGTATTAACTTTTATAATTAATTTCATAGAATGATGATATTTTACACTTTCCCATAACAAAATGCAAGGTAATTAGTTAAATACCTGTTTAATTAGCTACACCAAATTTGAATTCCCTATAAATCTACCAGTTGTCCACCTTTAACTTCAACATTCCTACCATCAACATTAATCCATATGGATTGGAAATTAGGATTATATACTTTATCACCATTGACAGTAAATTGAAGATTCTTTGCTGCCTCCATATAATCCACGATTTCAATATTAGTTGCATACCAGATATCATCTCTACCGCCAACTAATTTACAGAAGTCCTCCATAAGATCCCAGTTATTTCTTCCTGTAAATTCATAACTATGACCCCACACATACATCATATATAGATATTGAGTCTTATGCAATTCAATAAATCTTTGTCCATACTCTAATAAATTATGATTATGATGGCAGGTAGCCTTCCATTCAAGGAAATTGGTAGGCATATCAAAATTATTGGAATTTCCTACAATCCTAGAGTATTTAATACCTAAGGATGGTAGAATGTCCATTATTTCCTTAGAGTAGGAACCATTAGGGTAGGACATTCCACGGATAGGATATCCCACTGCCTCTTCTAGTATCTTTCTATCTAACATTACCTGTTGCACTACCTGATCAATCGGACAACGGGCAATAGTTGGATGGGTATAAGTATGGGCTGAAACCTCATGTCCCTTATAAAGCTCTTTGTACTCTGATAAAGGAACCCTATCTTGATCCAATCCAGAATTCACATGGAAGGTTCCTTTAATACCATATTCATTGAAAATAGACACCAGTCGTCTATCCTCTACCCTACCATCATCATAGCTCATAGTCAATACTTAATGTTTTCCTCCTGGAAAACAGATATATATATTCTTTAGCAATCTTTCCATAATTACAGAGCCTCCTATATACTTTTAGATAATATCTAAGCCTAATTATCAACTTATCTATCTATATATTTAATTTAATACTTCTAAAAATTATTTTTACTTATATAAGACGTGATTAATTTATTATATTTTATTATAAGGGATATTCTCCACCGGGATAGAGAGTCGATGAATAAAGTCTCTTGGGTTGAGGAATTGCCTTATAGCTAGGTTCTTCAGTTAAGTCATAGGGTGTAGCAGAATAGATAAATGCTTTATCCGCTGTGTATACTATAACATCCTCTATGCCCCTTCCGAATAAGTCACCATGGAGAACATATCCATCTTCACCAAAGGTAACTACAGGCTCCATCTTACCATTATATAGGGTAGGATTAACACCACCACCCCTTCGATAGGCCAAGATATAATCCTGATCCTCACCATTCCAACCACTTATGGTCTCCACAATGGTAAGCCATCCCTTGGTCTGACGATCTTCTTTCCAGATTTCATTACCATTGCAATCCAGTAAGAACATACCATCTTTTCCATCCCATTGACCCTTATACCCGTCTCCCCGCTGTATCCGGTCTAATCCTGCAATCTGCAATCCTGGCTCATCCTTAAGGAATTTTCCTAGGGCTATATGTTGAGCTTCTATCGAACCTTCATATCTCCACAATTCATTACCCATAGCATCATAAAGACATGTAACACTGCCACCAACGGTAATCTCTAGTTTACCATCTCCATTGACATCACCAATCCACAGGCAATCTGCATGTTCTTCTAGGTTCTTGCAAGACCATAGGATATTGCCTTTATGATCTAGCAGGTCATATCCTGCCATAACTTCATCAAATCCATCTCCGTTGATATCACAAGCCCATGGATAGTGGCCAAGATTGCCCTTGTGGGTCCACAGTAAATTAAAATGTCTATCCATGGCCCACATATTAAAATATCTATCCTTTAGAATAATATCCTCAGGCCGATCCTTACCGCTTAGATTAGCTATAATAATACAATCATGGGCCTCATCAGAAGGTAAATCATAACTCTCCTTAATCTGCCCAGTAGAACCTTCTAAAATGTGGAACTTCTTATCCATTACACATAATATCTCAAGGTTACCATCACCGTCAATATCATAAATCTGAGCAGGAAAATCTGAACCAAAACCACCGGGATTATCAACTGGTTTCCCTATCTGCCAGATCATGGTGCCATCCATTCTATAGGCTGTAATACAGGTTACTTGATGGGGAACATATCTATCGTCTATGTCCCCATTGGCCTGGATTATAACTAACTCCATCCTGCCATCCCCGTCAATATCTCCCAGTAGGCCTTTTCCATGGCCTGCTGCAGATATATCTATTGTACCTATTAGATATGGTGATAAACCTTTATGATTATCATTATTGGTTTCCATAGTCTTCCCTCCTTGGGATTGTCCCTTAGCACTGATTATTTAGCACTGATTATAAGTCTTCTATTTCATATACCTTTAAATTAGCATACTCAGCTATTAAAGGCGCCAATTGACGGAAGCCGATTTTACCACCTTCCAGCAAGGGGCCATAGGTCTTGCCATCATCAATAAAATGGAATGTCTCTAATCCATTGACAAAGAATCTTACCTCATTTTTGTGTTTTAATAGAGAAACTATATAGGGTTCTTTAACATCTGCCACACTTGGTATAGGATCTCCCCCTTGGGCCACTAAATGGAAACCATAGCTTTTTCTCAGATTACAGGTATGGAAAGATCTCTCATCCTCTTCTTTTCTGCGGAAATATGAAACATGGAAAGCATTGATATCTCCTGAGTGGTAAAGAGGATATTCACCTGTTCTTGGAGCTAGGCTAGGATCAAATAAATCTTCCCCATTGCGTCCCTTGGCCGAAAAGAATAGAATGCATAAGCCTGGCTCTTTTATAGGTAAGAACTCCCATTCTATATAGCAGTCAGCTGGAAAATCTTCAGGACACCACAATACATAATTGGCCTTCTGCCCTTCACTGGCACTGATAGCATTTTCCAAGCGAAGTCTCCCCTGGGGGAATGAGTAAGCCGCAGATCCTTCCAATATAAAATCCTTAATATCTTCCTCACATGATAGAGGATTCTCATAGATAAGTTTTTCCTTAACATTATACATCTTTAAATCAATCATGCTCATTCACCTTCTACATTTATATTGTCAAGTTTATTGGTTCCGTATGTTTTAAGACAGGGACTACTCTTGTATTAAGGCTGTTAAGAATGCCAAGGCTAAACCTTGCCCCCATCCTTGTATCCATTTCTTTGAGATATTGCGATAACCATCCTTATCCTTCATAACGGCAGTACCTCCTGATACATTTAAAACTCTCCCATCAGAGGAGATATTCTCCATAATACCTTTATACGCTTTTTCTACATATTCCGCATGAAGGGGGTTTCCATTTTCAACCATACCCGCCGCAATACCACAGGAGGCTGAAATCTCCTCATAGGAAATCTCGTCATCTAACAGGGTTCTCCATAAGCCATTCTCTGTCTGTACTTTTATTAAACCTGCCAATTGACTTTGTAAACCAGCATCTATATCAGCAAACTTAGGATATTTATCTGCCTCTGGTAATCTCTTTTTAACTTGGGACATGGTGTAAGTGCCCCAACTATTGGCTCTTCCCCAGAACATTCCAGACATATGATCTTTGTTAATATTGTTGTATCCATGATACCACAGGCCTGTCTCAGGGTCTTGAAGATATTTTATATGCCAGTAGAATTGATTTAAGGCATCATTAATTAAATCTTCGTCTTTTAATTTAATTCCCACACGAAGCATTAGAAATCCTGCCATAAATAGGGTATCTGCCCAAGCTTGCTCAGGGAAATCATTTTTGGAGGATACTGTGTGTTGTAGTACCCTGTCACCAAATCTTAGCGCATCATTTTTTATATAATCTATTTTCTCCATTAGCAGTTTCCAGTATTTTTCTTCTCCGGTTGCCTCATATAGAGTAATCAGGCAATGGCCCATAGCACAGGCATTTACATTCCATGAAGGTAGTCCTACTTCTATATATTCATCTATACGATCTTTTAGAAGCTGAAGGTATTCTTCATTCTTGGTCAACTCATAAGCTTCACTGATACCGTAATATGCCACGCCACAGGGCCAGTCCCAAACTAAATCCATAGTCATGGTTTTTCTTACTATGCTATCAATTGTCTCTAATTCCTTCTTCTTATCTACATCAATCTTAATCATTGATATTCTCCTTCCATTTTCCGCTAAATTATAATGTCAATATTATGCAAATCAAGCCATTTCAATAGGAAATTCTTGACCTTCATCCTTAAATAGATTAGCCAGTATATCTACCTTCTTACACTCGTCCCATACATAGGTAGCCATTTTAAATCCTCCAAAATCATTGGTATGGGTATAATCATTAGGATAGAAATAAACCTTTGCAGGCTCCATACCTAAAGACTTAATAAATTCCATACTTCTACCATGAAGATCTATGACTGGAACCTTCTCTTCATGCCCAATGTTAATACATTCTTGAGCATATTCATGTAAAAGATCACGATACTTACTCTTATCATCTCTTTGAACACCTTCTTTGGCATTATCACTGAGCATATCCAGTATCTTCTCTTCATTTTTCTCCCAAGTATTGCGGGCAATTGAAGTAACTATTACAGGGGTAGCCCCTTTTTCTCTGATTTCATTAATAAACTTCTTAATATTATTGGCATATCCACCTTTGGCATCAAGGGTGGCAACTTTTTGATCATTATGTCCAAATTGCATAAAGTAAAAATCACCAGGTTTTATATGGTCCATAACAATCTGATAATGTCCTTCACTAATGAAAGTCTCTGTTGTCAAACCGGAATGGGCATGATTAGATAGAGCTATCTTATCATTGGCATATACAGTGAGCATCTGCCCCCATCCACAATAATTTTCAGAAGGAAGATAAGGGTAATTACCCAATTGATCTGTAACAGTGGAATCTCCTGCTATAAATATAGTAGGTAGGTCCACTTCCTCTATACTTAGTTCAGTAATTCTTACATTTCCCCCTAATAAAGATATAGTTACACCGGTATTATTATGGGGCACCTTATTATGATCTGGTATAATAGAACATACATTTACATTAAAATTATATTCATAAGTTTGGTTTGCTTCCAGCTTCTTACCATAAGCCATTAGACGGCGGCATTGGGCTAGTACCAATAGATGGTCTACTCCTTGGGCGCCGGTTCTTACCTTTAAAGATACACGGTAATTTCCATTATGGGGTATAGATGCTTTAAAGGATAAGGGGATGTCAGCCTCCTGTAAAAAACAGCCCAATTCATCCTGACAGATATTGGTTTTAACATCAATTTTCTCTTTATCTGGCAATTTAAAACCATTATTAACTTCAGGCACTTGTAAAAGCTCATCTTCTTCACGATTTCGTTCAGTCAAAAAACCAAATCCTAGGGTATCGGAGAAAAGGTTATCCTTAGATACACTAATAACATTCTCCTGAGTATGTTTATAAAATATAAATTTTTTTTGATACATCAGATATTCCTTTCTGGCATTATTCTAAAATTAAAAACTTATGAATAAGATACTTCTCTTTCTCGCCTTCATAACTATTCTATCATATTTTTCATATAACTTATAGATGTGTGTCCAACATCTATTGAGGAAGCACATATTTCCAATCAGTATCACTCGCAAAATAAAACTTAGGATAACCTGGTTGATTATAACAGTTGTTTTGCCAAGCCACAGCTGTACGATACTGGGTGTCGTGCATCAAGGTAAATAACTTATGCTTTGTTATGTCGGTGTTCATAAATATACGGATGGCAGAGTTATCTTCTTTACGAAGTAATAGTTCCTCTCTCCAGTCACCAAATATATCAGCGATTAAACAAGCATTTCCCTTACTGCCATTGTTGGTAGCAACCCCTTCTGGATTTAACATAATTCCATGGGTATGGTCACTAACTACTGTTTGATGTTTACCGAATATATTGGTTCCACCAAGAATCTGGGTACTCATATCAGCCGCCCAGCGGATACTTTGATTAGTTCCAAGAGGTTCAATAGGAAGATCCTCACCAGTACAAGACTGTACCTTATATACCCAGCATTGCAGCCCCCTGGTATTAGGATCTATATCACCTATCATACATCTTCCTAAATCTTTATCTGCTGGTTCTCCATAGATAACTTCACCGGTCTTAGCATCCCTTAAGGCATAACCATATGGTACTGAACTTGCTCCCTCGTATACACTGAATATCTCTAGCCCCGGTCTATCTGGATCGATATCTGCCACATGCATTGCATCTCCATGGCCAAAACCAGTGTATACACCGTCTCGGTTATAGCCATAGGAACTGTATAGAATGCTTCCATCATGATCTATTACTGCTGCCCCATAGATTATCTCCTGATATCCATCCCCATCTACATCGGCAGCGGCTAAGGAGTGGTTACCTTGGCCTGCTAATATACCAAATTCAGGATGGCTCCCCTTACATTCGTGGCTGATCCGTTTAAATGGATTAGACATAGGCACAAAACCGCTATCAATAGTCCAGTACTGTTCAAAACGCCCATTAAAGAAGGAATATGCTGTTACAGTAGCTCTGGTATAGTAACCACGGCATACAATTAAGTATGGTCTTTCACCATCTAGGTAGGCTACTCCAGATAGGAAACGATCTACACGATTGCCTGGTTCAATTCTAAGCCATTCATAATCTCCCCAAAGAAGACCATCGTCTATCCGAGGATAAGGGAAATCTATGGTCTCCAGCTCTCTACCATCACCAGCAAACATAGTTAAATATTCTGGACCATCTAAAACGAATCCTTCGAAGGCCCTTAGATTATTTCTCTCACTTCTTTGTTTAGCATATACATCAATAAAGTAATCAGCCAGTTCTGTGGCATCTTCTTTACTTAATGGATAATTATATTTAGGTTCAATTCCGAAACATTCTTCTAGAGTAGCTGGCCAATTACCTGCCTTTACTTCATCATGGTCATGCCATGACATAAACACCTCTACCATATGATTAAAGTAGCCTTCACTACTCATGCGGTAATCATCATCATGGCTGTATCCTGCTTTAATATCTCTCTCAGGCATTGTAATATATGTTTCAGATTTTATTGTTCTATCAGGATTGTAATGTATCATCTTGGTACCTGGGGCAGTTTTAACAGCCATCTCAGCTTTACCATCTCCGTTAAAATCATAAACCATAAACTGAGTATAATGGGCACCAGCACGGATATTAATACCCATATCCAATCTCCAAAGGATAGTTCCATCTAGTTTATAACAATCAATATAGCAATTACCTGTATAACCAGAGTGGGAGACGTCGTGGGAGTTGGTAGGATCCCATTTAACTATGTACTCATATTCACCGTCTCCATCCACATCACCAACGCTCATATCATTGGCATTATAGGTATACTCCTCACCAACTGGAGTTACTCCTGGCTCTGGTATCATAAGGGGAATATCGATATAATTATCACCAGTTTCCCATGCCTTTACCTGCCCTGACATCTGCCCCTTAGAACCATCTGCTAGCACCGCTTCCACAGAGTACAAATCCTCCATGGTTCCTTCTTTATCTAAATAATTGGTACTATCAGTAACATAAGCTATTAATTCACCGTTCTTATATACATTAAAGTTAACACCGGTAAGGCCTGTGTCACTATAACCATTTACTTCATCTAACATTAGTCTCCAACTGAGGAAAACCCCATCCTGTGCCTTAGCAGCCACAAGACCCCGGGATAATTCCTCTAATTGTTCCTTAAATACCTTCTTAACATCAGTTCGAACAAGCTCACTGGTCGCTATCTCTTGGCCATCCTTTATGGCTACCACTTTAAAGTATTGATTTACATGGGTAGACATATGAATTTCCTTTTCTGTATCAGTAGTTTCACTGATCAGCTGGTATCTTACTGTCTTAGTATCCTTGTCTGCCCAAAATATTTTATAAGAATCTGCTGCCTCGCAGGCTTCCCATGCCAGTAATATACTGGTATCTTCAAGTTTCTTAACCCATAATTTCATCATAGTTTCCTCCATGTCTGGTATAATACATAATACTATTATTTACATTAATGTCGAATTATAAATTTAAGGATAAATATTATATCATAGATATTATATTATAGATACAGTATTATATAATCATTTTTAATCTTCTGGTATATAATCCTTAATAAGTTCTAAACACATAATCACGTTAAGGCACCACTGGGCTGTGAAATTAGTTGAAAGCCATGGTATCTCATATAACTGTTCTGTATTTACATAATCTGATACTATATCAGGCTCAAATCCTTTGCCCTGAGAACCTCTACTTAATTCATCCTTTAAGATATTCCATATCTTATTAGCTAGTTCCTTATTTTTATAATATCTTGCTGCATATGCGCCCATAGCTGCTGCCATATATGGAAATGCAAAGCCTTTATTGGAAGCTACCATAGGAGCTCTTGCCGCCTTCTCTTCCTTGGAAGCAAAGTAAAAGTCTCCATATTCGGCCAGCATCTTTTCCCACTCACTATCCTCCAACATATCAGCCAGTTCAAACCATACCTGTGGTCCTCCCATACAGATTGCCAGATGAGAACCACCGCCGGAATTCTCGCCAATGTATCTAAGGTGGCCACTTTCTGGATCATATTCATAATTAGAACCAGATATTAAACGATATGGAGCTTTCTTAATATCCTTAATACCTGTTAATATTTTATCTCTATACGAGTTATCCTGTTTCCTCTCCCAAGCTGTCATCCAGTTGGATACAAAAGATGACCAATCAGGACCAGTTCTAGCATGGGTAGGATAAACCATCTCATTTTTATCATAGAAGTGGCGGAGGGGATCCATATTCACTGTACTAAAATCTGCATCCTCTACATCATCAAATACATCACCCAATCTATAATCTCCCATCATATAGTAATAGAATCTGTGATGCCCTGCCATGGATATACGAGCCTCTTTACATGAACATCCCCAATGCAATACATTATGCCTTGATCCAAGTCCCTTTAAATCACCCAAATGATATATATCCACTTCTGAACAATGTCTGGTCATAGCTTCTGCCACTGTAAATATATCCTCCCTACCAGTACGCATATAGGCATACCATAGCCATAGGGTAGGAACTAATTCAGTATTCTGCCAAGCATAGCCGCCCATATCATAACGCCAATTATGTCTCTGGGCATCGTAGGTATGCATGAAATCCCCATAGTTAAATAAACCATACCAATCCCGCTGTTCAATTTCCTTATCATAGAAATTAAAGGCTGCATCCAATTGGTCTTCTAGCCACTGGGTAAAGGTTGTCGAACGATTTACCAAGCTCCACTCACCAAAGGCCTTAACTTTATGGTAGTAGCCAGGTTCAGCAGCTAAAACTGGAGGCTTTTGCACCTGTCTCTCATATTCTTTAATGTTATCATCGGATGGAATACCACCATTAAAGCCAAAGATTGTAAGTTCATTGGTACTAGCAATCCCATAAGGAGTGCTTCCAACTTCATCAAAACCTTCATAATAAGCGCTGGCATGTCCAACTGTATCATAATGACGAAAATCCATTGCTTCATGCTCATAGGACCATATCCAGGCAGTTACCTTCATGGTATCCCTAGACATATTTTCCACCCATAGAGATGAGGGATATTTCTGCCAGAAATCTCTCATTCCTATGGCAACTCCCCCCTCTTCCCCTGCTACAGCCATTATACCACCGGCTCTTCCTCCCTGTAGGGAATCTATAAAGCAAATATCTTCTTTATCCGTACTTTTCTTGATACTGTAATGTCTAGAACTATTCTGATATAGACGGTAGCTATCCCAGATGGTTATATCCTGAATAGCTTGAACAATTAAAGGATCGCTCATTTCATCTTTAGACAGAATATGACCCTGGTTTTGCATAGGATATATATGCTCAGGTAGTCTAGGTCTCCAGGATAATAGTAATTGAGAAGCTTCATGGAATACTCCATTCTCACCGGCAAATTTGATATGGCGGTTATATAATTCCCCTTCAATAGGGCAATTAAAGGTTATCCCTATAGCCTTCATAAAATCTTTATTAGCCTGCCCATCATATAAAAATGTATGAAGTATTTTAATATAGGGCTCATTCCACGCAAAGGTAAAACGTAGGATAAAAGGAATAAGCTCCCTGTCATCTACCTTGGACTTATGAATACCTTCTATGCGGATAGTGCATTGCAACTCCCCTTGCTCTTCAACGGTTATCTTATCAACCCTTCCGTAGTAATCCTGCTCTGTTAAAACTCGCTTATGACCATGAACACTTCTCTCTTCAGATATATATTTTAATTGACCAAAATTTGCAGCTAGCCTGCCATCTATAAAAACTTGATCAATGACATGGTCACTGCCTGTTTGGAATACCGCTTTAGAACTTCCAGCATCAACTGTAACTTTGCCATTATCTGAGATAACTTTTATCCCTTCAATCCCCATCTCTCCCTTAAGATCATCAGAGATAACGTCCAGTTCATATGGTCCCTGTCCATTTATTTTACCCGTATGGGCAGTCCATTTAACAGTTCCATCAGGCCAATAGGCTGTAATTCTACTCTGTAAAGGTAAGTAATTTCCTTGACTATCTATCAACCGATAGGACTTATTGCCAGTATTCTTACTCTTCTCCCATGGTAGACCAAAGGTAACCATGCCGGTATCTACTCTATTATCCAGCACATGTAATTTAATTGAATCCATGTATTCCATCTCCTTTAATTGTCTATTTCCTTGGTTGCACTTTTCTCTGTAACATGAATCTGTAACCTGCCCAGATTATTGGGTTTTATAGTATTATAGGTTATTTGATCCAAATCCACATTAACAGGTATAAATAATAAATCTCCAATGGCAGCTACAGTATCCTTATAGTCAATAATCTTCTGATACCAACCGTCTTTGTCCTCATACCAAGTTGCAACTCCTTCACCAGAAAATCCATATAGGGCTGTAAAACGGATTTTACATGTTTTTATACTTTCATGGAATAATAACCTCTTAGGGTCTAAAGAAGAGATTAATTCACCTTTATAAACCTCTTGCCATTGTCCATCTATTAAAGCTTCAACCCTACATCCCTTGATATCTCCGCTATGATGCCTATCATTTTGTCTTGGCATATATATTAAACCCTGTATGAATGCTTCCTCTTCTACCTCTAACTCCATAGTAAAGGGGTATTTTAATAACTCTGATGTGTAATATGAGGCAGGGTCACCATCTAATAAGGAAAAGAATTCATCCTTATCTTCAATATCTTGACCTTCTATCTTAACCTTCACCCCATTATAAAGCATAATTAGCCTAGGAAAGAAGGACGCTTTTAAAGCTTCTGGACTAACTGAAACCCTTGGATTAAAGGCTTCTGATGCCACATAATCGAACAGAGAAGTTCTTAACTGCCTAGCTGCAGGCCTTTGAGATAGATTATCTTCTATATTAGCTGTAACAATTAGTAGAGAACCTTCCCCTACCTTACATTCAAGTATCATCCCCAGCCTATAGTTTCTATTCCAGTCATCAATTGGCTGAACAATTGGTAGCAGTTCATTAGGCAATTCTGATAAATTAAGTCCATAGGCTCCCTGAATTATCTCATCCCACTGCCATTCCTTATATGCCTTAGTTGGAAACTTAGCAAGGGCTGGATGATTGTTCTGACATATATAGCCCATGCCTCTACCATAAGTAGGTCCCATCTGTGCATTCCAGAATACGGTTCTCGGCTGTAGAGGTGGGGAATCCAAACGATGGTGCTCTGGTAATGGTGAGTAAATAACTCTCTTACCCTTCTTTAGGGCATCTAAGGCTACTTGGAGGGACCTGGTATATATTATATTTTCATTGTCCTTATCTGAATTACTGTTTTCACTGTCACTTTCTTCTTCATAAACCCAGATATTCCAACGATTTATTATCGCAGTATCCTTTATCCCTATTTCAATAGTATATGCTGCTGGTACTGGTAGGCCTTGAAGTGATAAGCTTAAGTTTCCTAATTCAATGTTTTTGCCCAGAGGAATGGCCATCCTGTTAAACTCCCCTTCCCTTACGGCGATCCCATCTTCATTTACTACTCTCCAATAAGGTATTACACTCTTAAGCTCTTCTTTACCAAAATGGCATATCTCAACAGGGTATTCTATAGTTTCACTACTGGTAAATACTCTCTTAGAAATCCTTAGTAATGGGACTGTTTCAGAACAAAACTCCTGAAACTCCTTGCCAGAAATTATGCCTTTATCTTCCCAAAAGGGATCAAGAAAACCTACCAAGGCTGTTCCTTGACCTATGTAATCATGGATATCCAATAGTTCAAATCCATAAATATGTGGTGTTCTAAAAGTAGCTTCCAATTCTTCTTTATATAATTGAACTTTCAATTTACCAGATAAGTATGCGAATTCCTTATTTTGGGGTAGTACCCCTCTTCTTCTGGCATGTTCCCTATATACCCTGTAACTTCCAGGCTGTAAATATCCAGTAAACTTATCAATTACATCAAAATCAGGATATGAGCACCATTGCCCCAATTCATGGGAAATTACAGGAAGTTTCGCTCCCTCTAAGGATTCCCTATAGTCTTTACCATGCCATCCTCTAAAATTACGAATGGTTCCCCCTGGTTTTATCCCAAAGCCTGACCGATGAAAATACAGGTAATCTGTATTCTCAACCTTACCTGGCTCTACCGGATAAGGCCAGCCTGACTGAGCTGTATAAAGCCGTCTGCTATCATATTCTCTACACTTAAGAACCCAATCTGTTAACGGTTTGTACCAAGCAGATCCCGGTTCATTAGATGGAGAAAGCATAACAAAGGATGGATGATTACCAAAGTTATCAATAATTCTCTTAGTCTCATCCCATAGTACTTCATTCATCTTAGACCCATCATAAAAATTATTCCACATGCCACATTCTACCTGCAGATACATCCCCTCTTCATCAGCAGCTATAAATGCTGCTTTAGGCGGGCAGTAGGAATGGAAGCGAATGTAATTTAAACCATAGGACTGGCAGGTCTTTATTATTTTTCTCCAATCTTCTACAGAGGTTGAGGGATAACCTGTTAAGGGAAAGTCTCCGCCGCTATGGGTTCCTCTAAAGAATGCGGGCCTATTATTTACATAGAACAGTCCATCCTTGACTTCAATTTTACATATACCAAAGGATACTGTCTTTTCATCCTTAAATCCTTCAAATTCCAGTACTGCAGTAACTTCATGTATATTGGCTGAAAATTCATCCCAAAGTACATTATCCTGGGGATAATCAATCAATAAAGTACATGTTTTTGAACCTTGTTCTACAGTTGTAGTTAACTGTCTTTCCCCGATTCTAATATTTACCTCTTGATTTATGGCTTTATGATTTCTTACAGTAACCTCTGCCTTGATTTCCTTTTTATCAGCATCAGGAAATACTTTTACATTCTCTATATGAACATAGGGAACACTGCTGATGGCAACTTTGCCCGCCATACCATTCCATGTAGCTCCCAAAGCATCAGAAACCATATGCCCATCTGGTCTATATGGATATTGGTACCCGTTATCTATACAAACAACAATAGTATGCTCTCCTTCATCTAATTCTCCTAAGCAATATACATGGGGTGTGCATAAACTAATCTCAGATCCAACACATTTTCCATCAATCCATACGGTAGTCTTCCATTTTACCACTTCCATAGTAAAATAAAATACATGGTCTTTTAGACCGCTGGGTATAGTAAATGTTTTCTGATACCATGCTGGGCCTAGATAATGACCCTTTGGTTGACATAGAAAGGGCACATTAACTCCCTCTAAATCTGTCTTATATTCTTCTCTTTGATACCATAATTTATCATGTAAGCCGGAAATCCAAGGGGTAGTTTCACTAATTTCATAGCCATAACCTTGATCTTGTAAGATTCCAGGTATCTGTATACTATCTGTAAATTCCTTACCTTGCCATCCTTCTTGAATTCCAACTTGACTATCATCTAGGCGAAAATTCCAGGTTCCATGAAGTAAAAGTTCCCAGTGCATATTAATTCCCATACCTTTCTTATTATGTGTGTGATACCCATGGTATTTTTATATCATATATTAACCTATATTTTAATGGCTTATTTTAATAACTTGATAGCTTATATTATAGAAATAGCGTTTTTTAAGTAATCTAAGCGATTGTCTTTATCATATTCCTTGATTAACTTAGCCAGTATACCGGCAAATGCTATAGCACCCCGTCTATGTAAATGTGTATCATCCTCTACCCCTTCGGCAAATTTGCCCTCAGGATATTCACCAGGGCTAGCCCAGAGAAATAGCTTCTTACTTTCTTCTGGTCCAACTGTATCTAGATATTCAGTAGTTGCCTTACCCAGATCCAATAGAGGTATGTTTTGCTCCTTGCTTAATTTCAGCATCACCTCTCTATACTGGTTAAAACTTATCTTAAATTTACCCTTTTCATCAAAGTCTCTTCTAGCTACAGGAGTAACTAATACACAGATTGCTTTCCTTTGTAAAATTCCATCTATATAATATTGTAGGTATTTTGAAAAATCCTCATCAGATACATATCTGTTTGGTCTTGCCTTATAGGCGTCATTATGGCCAAACTGAATGAATACATAATCATTTTCCCTAATATTTTTTAAAATACTGTCAAGTCTGCCTTCCTCTAAAAATGATTTAGAACTTCTTCCGCCAATAGCTCGGTTATCAATTATAATATCTTCAGTTTCATATACCTTAGGCCTTGGGCTTATAAATTCCTTAGACTTATCCTTCTGAAAATACTGTATCAATACTTCTCCCCATCCAGTTTGAGGATAGAAGTTTTTATCATAAGATTGTACAGTAGAATCTGAGACCAGATATATTACTGGTTTATCCCCTGGCTTCATCAAGGGTAGCTTCATAATGTTAATATCCTTTACATAAACATTGGCATAGCTAGCATCTTCATAAGTTTCCGATATACATTCCGGAATTATTTTTAACGATAATAAGCCATTAACTATACATACTGTTAATGTCTCTTCTTGTTCTTCTGCCCCTATCTCAATATCACTGATTTTCATAATATTATTGACTTTAATACCAGCTTTATAAGGTTTATCAGTTGGATTAGTAAATTTGATTGTTAGCTGGTAATTACCATTCTCCAATTCATAATTAATTGCAGTGGTTTCTTCATATTGAAATATACCAAATCCTGTTTCCTCAGTTTCTTTCCAAACCCGGCTTTTAATAGTGTAATAAGAGTTGCCTGCTTTAAGATCTGCATCTACTAGAGACTGAACTTTCTCTACCCTTGGATAATATACCCCATCAACCCAGCCCCTAGCTGCTTCTGGGTAAGAGTTATAAGTTAAGTGAAAAATGTTAGAAGCCATAAAATATCCCTTCCTTAATATTGTAAATATTCTTGTTAGATTATTCATTGGGCTGCTACCAATGAATTAATCTCATTCTGTAGCAGCCCAATATATTTAGAATATCTTAATTTTTATAATTAAGTTATCTCTTTATTTAGTTGTTAGCGTGGAACAGTTCATTCATCTCATCGATTACTGTCTGACCACCTGCACGTAACCATTGATCCTTAGCTTCTTGTAAACCTACATCATCAATTTCACCCATGATGTATTGAATTCTTGCATTATTAACGATATCATCAAGGGAAGTTTTAAGTTCATTATAGGTTTCAGAAGTATAGGATGCTCCATAGTTAGGAACAGCATACTTAGCATTTTCAATCTTAACTGCAGCTTCCATTAATCTGATTTCAGATGTAGGAGGAGCTGTTGTTAAAGTCTTAGCTGTTTCATCTGGATGTTGATAGTAAGGAAGTAATTGATTCATACCATCTTTAAAGTTATATGTAGGGAAACCAACAGCTTCCTTCTCTTCATTGGTCATATGAACAGCATAGCCATTCTCATCAAGATAGAAGCTTTCGTTCTCATATCCAAATGTTACAAGATTTTGCATCTCTGCATCCATCATGTCATCTAGGAATTGAAGAGCTCTCTTCATATCTTCTTCGTTAGTAATCTTCTGCTTGGAGATTGCAAGTAAATCAGCATAACCAGCAGTAGGGAATGTTCTCAGACCATGGCCAGCATCAACAGCACCAATAATCATAGTCTCTGCAGGAATACCTTCATTTTCAAAGTATTCTTGATTTCTTCTGAAACGGTCAACAACGTCTGCTGTAGCACCAGCATAGCTGTTTCTTAATAATACTGCATCCCAGTCACCACCAGCAACTGTGTTAAAGTCTTGGTTTACTAAACCTTCAGAGTAAATCTTTCTGAACCATGCTAAAGCATCGTCATATCCCTTTGTTAAGTGTGCAGGAACTAAATCACCATTCTCATCAATTCCCCAACCATTAGGTGCACCAAACCATACTTGCATGATATCCCATGTACCAGCATAAGAAGTAACACCTAAACCAATTGTATCATCTTTACCATTTCCATCGGGATCATCATAGGTAAAGCCTACTAACATATCGTATAATTCTTCAATTGTCTCAGGCTCTTTTAAACCTAAGTTATTTAACCAGTCTAGACGATATCCAAAACCATTACGTCCTAGATCTCTTGAACGAGGCATTCCGTATAATCTACCATTGATAGAAGCATTTTGGAATACTGTCTCAGGTAGTTGACCTAAGTTCTGATAATCATATACATAATCAGAGATATCCCAGAAAGCATCGTTTTCAACTGCGTTAATAAACTCAGCTGTTTTACCAGTTACTAAGATAGAAGGAACATCACCGCTGGCTAAAGTTAGAGCCAGTTTCTCATAGTACATGTCTGAACTGTAGAATATAAATTCTAGATCAGTATTAGTGTAAGTCTCAATATCGTTGTAGAAACGTTGTGTTAATTCCTTATCATCATGCTCGTTTGTACCATAAGGTAACATAATAGTAAGTTTTAAAGGTGGCAATGGAGTTGGTGTTGCGGTAGGAGTATCTTTAGATTCCTCTTTATCCTTTGCTGTATCCGCTGCCTTAGTAGGTGTAGCATTGTCTGAATCTGCAGGTTCGTCATCTTTGGATCCACATCCTACGAATAAAGCCATCGCTAAGATGAGTGTCAAAACCAAAGATAAAAGTTTGATTTTTTTCTTCATAATCTTTCCTCCTTAAATTGTTTTATCTATGTATAAGGGCTTAAACCCTTTATACCAACTGTAATAAACAATTCCCAGCAAAAGTTATTAGGTCAAATAACAACTATGCTTAAGGTAAAGCTTGTATATCATTTAGAGTTGCATCTATTTCATCTATGAACGAAGTTCCCAATTAAGTTTCTAAGATAATATTTTCATATTGATAATTAATAATTGTAGAACTTCGTTCCAGATATTATAACATTGATATAACTAATGATTACTCACCTGTAATACCTGTTCTTTCAATACCCTGCATAAATTGACGTTGAGCAAAGGCAAAGAAAATTAATACTGGTGCACTGATTAAGGTGGTACCTGCCATAATAACCGCATTGTTTAATGTATCTTCTCCACCCTCTAAACCTAAGTTTGCTAACAGGTCAAATAGCTGATCTGGTGGAGCGTTAACTATGGATATAATGGAATTAATACGGGGCGGCAAGAAACCTAATGCTTCTTTTGATATATAAAGGCTTGATTCGTAAAAATCATTCCAATGCCATACAACAGATAACACTAAGGCAACAACAATTGTTGATTTTGCCAATGGAAAGATAACTTTCCAATAGGTTCTAAAGAAACCACAACCATCTATCAATGCCGCATTCTCTAGATCTCTAGGTATAGTAAGGTAAAACTGTCTGAATAGGAATATAAACAGGGCACCTCTTAACCCAAATCCAAAGAAGGTAGGTACAAGCAAAGGTAAATATGTATTTAACCAACTAAACTTAGAGTAAGTTAAATATAAGGGGATTATTATTGTCTGTACTGGAACAATAAAAGCTAATATTACCAAGCCAAACAATAACTTTTTACCAGGAAAATTAAATCTGGCAAATCCATAACCGATAAAGGAACAAGCTATAATATGTCCTATTGAAGCTATGGATGTTACTAAAAATGAGTTCTTGAAATATCTAACATACTTCAATATATCATAGGCAATAGCATAGTTTTCAAACTTCAATTCTGTAGGTATCCATTGAACAGCAAAGTTACTAAGGTCAGCATTGGATTTCAATGATGTAACAATCATGAAAAGGAATGGATAAAGGAATACAAATGCTAAACCTATTAACAGAATATACAGGGCCAATCTCATAATTAATTGACGGATTCTACTTCCGGAGGTTAAGTAATTTACTGCTCTAAATCTAAAGTAATCTAATTTTGGGTATTTTTCTGCAAATGAACTTTTATGCTCTTGTTTTTGCTTTACGCTCAATTGCGATGACCCTACGCTGTTTTTGCTTGTCACGTCTCTTTACCTCCTCTACTTCGTTTGTATGCATATAACCCTTCATAAGACCAAATACAACCGCTACCACAAATCCAATAAATATGAAGTATATCCAACCTAGGGCAGCACCATATTCAAATTGGGCTTTGGTAAATCCATAACTTTGGATGTACTCTAATAATGGATTTCGTATATTGGTAAAGCTATCAACAATTGTGTAGACAATGTTGAGTAACATTATTGGTGAAATCATTGGAATAGTAACTTTCCAGAAAATTTCCCATTGGGTTGCACCGTCAATTTTAGCTGCTTCATATAGCGCTGGTGAGATACTCTGTAAACCTGAAAGGAATAACAAGATCTGAACACCAGAAGACCAAAGTACTGTAACAATGATCCCTAACACAGTCTGCACTGCATTCACAATAGTTGAGCCAAAATAATTGAGTATTTCATATGGAATAATATCTCCATCAGCAATAGATAATACCTGCTTATCTACTCCCTGATAAATCAGCTGTCTCATAACCTCACCATTTCCTAATAGGAATGGGATAAAAAATGCAATACGGAATAAAGTTCTACCCTTAATATCTTGATTAATAAGTATTGATATGATCAAGGCTAATATTATTATCATAGGTACTCTAACTAAGGTGTCTCTAACCACAGATAAAAACATTGGGGCAAAATCCATGTCTATGGTAAAAGCTCTTAGATAGTTCTCAATTCCTATCCAGGAAACTTTAAATCCAACAATGTTATCTAGTTTACCAAAGCTTAGCTTAACAGACATATATATAGGATAGATGAAAAACAGTATTACACCTATAATAAATGGTGAAACAAAAACCAATCCTTTTAATTTGTCCTTGGTAGCCTTAGTTAAATGAAAACGTTTCTTTTTCTGCTTATTATTTATAAGCTTTTCTTTTACTTCAGCCATTTACTCAACCTCCTGACTAGTGATAATGTAGTCTTTTGCTGGTATTGTAAGGCCACTAATATTAGCATCTTCATTATTATAATTTAGATAAATTAAAGTGCCGTCTTCATATCCAACTCTAACTACACCGTCATCTAATATTTCGTGCAGTATCATTTGTTGTCCATATACTGAACCCAAATTCTCTTTAAATTCATTGTAGATAGTAACTACTCTATCTTCCCACACATCAAAGGTTGAGGTAAATAAGGAGTTATAATCAGTTTCTTTTAATAATAATGCATCTTCATAAGTCAATCTAAAGTATGGTAAGGCCCCAAACTCAATCCACTGTAGCTTCTGTATATCTAAATCATAGGATAGATTACCAGCCATAGATGAATAAGGTATAAGTCCTGATAATACCATCTGAATAAAAGGCACTGAATAATCTGTTATGGCTAGCCCAAATGCACTTAGTGGAACAGAATATAGGTAATCTGCATTAGAGTAAACATATTGATTTGATCCTTCTACAGCTACCTTTTTGCCTTTAGCCTTGGTATCAGCTAAAAGCTTTTTCCACTGGGCTACAGTTTCACTTCTGGTATATGGTGCATTTTTGTTGTAATCAGGATAGATAATTCTACCTATGTCTTCATATCCTGCACTTATTTTATCATAGCTACTAATCTTATCTACAAAGTCCATGGCATTATTATAAGTAATTAATGGATTAAGTAGATACCATGTATTGGTATAACCAGTTGTTATTGGAATATTAACTCCACTATACACCACATCTTTAGTTGCTGAGAAACCACCATTTTCTTTTAATGCCAGATTAAAATTATTCTCTAAAAACACATCATGATCTGTGTTCTGCTTTAGATAGTCATTTAATTTCTCTAAGCCATTTTTTCCACCCAACTGTCTTGCAACAGGCCAATATTCAGGATAATTAACTCCATCCTTTTGCCAAGATGTAAGTAATACCTTGCTACTTTCTACACCCTGGGCTGTTAGCCTTTCCATGATCTCAATTAGGTGTTCAAAACTGGTCATGGTTATGTATTTCTCTGTTACCATCTGGGGCTCTGTAACACCCATTAAAAACTCTAGGGCCAGGGGCAATTTACTACCATCTTCTATAGTATCAACCAATTGGTCGGTTTCAATCAAGTACTCCCTATAGGTATCAGCCATCTTACTATAATTAGCATCATCTCCAGATA
>JAAYPX010000226.1 GCA_012519565.1 Clostridiales bacterium
AATCCTTTTCTACTATATATAATTTTGTTATAATGAAGTTTAGAAATCTGAAATTTAACATAGGAGGTAAATTTATGTCAACTGTAACTATCATGGACCATCCTTTAATTCAACACAAAATAGGTATCATGAGACGTAAAACGACATCAACTAAGGAATTTCGGGATTTAGTCTCCGAGGTTGCTATGCTTATTGCATATGAATCTACTAGAAAACTTCATCTAACCGAAGTTGAAATTGAAACACCACTTACTGTAACCATGGCAAAAGAAATTGAGGGTAAGAAGCTTTGCATAGTACCAATCCTTAGAGCTGGACTCCACATGGCTGACGGAATTCTCAATTTGATACCTAATGCTAAAGTTGGACATGTTGGTTTATATAGAAATGAAGAAACCTTAGAACCTGTAGAATATTTCTGCAAACTTCCTTCTGATGCAGAAGAAAGAGAAATATATGTGGTAGACCCTATGCTTGCCACCGGTGGTTCTGCATGCGCTGCTATATCAATTTTGAAAAAAAGAGGTATTAAGAAAATCAATTTCCTATGCATTATTGCTGCTCCAGAAGGTGTAGAAAGACTAACTCAAACTCATCCCGATGTTGAGATATTCATTGGTAATTTATATGAAAGATTAGACGAGAATGGATATATCTTACCTGGCTTGGGAGATGCTGGAGATAGAATTTATGGCACCAAATAATTAATCTTCTACTAAAAATAGTCTGTTTCAAAATTGCTATTTTTTTTTGGCTAAGTTTTACTTAGACATCATAAAAATATGTTTCGAAACAGACTTTTTTATTTTTTCTTATACCTTCTTACTGCTTACTCTTAATTTTCTTTGTATAATTGCTATGCTAATTTTTTTATATGTTTTTTATATGTTTTCTTATATGTTTATTATTATTTGTATATAAATTACATATTATAAAAGTATTGAAAGTATAAAAATAATAATTTATTCTATGATTTTCTTTTCTTAATTCTTTTACACTTAATTACTAAACTTATATACAGTTGTATAATTGTAATGCTCCCCTGCCCTTAGGACACAAGAAGGAAATGTTGGAATATTACATGAATTAGGATAGTACTGGGTCTCAAAACATACTCCACTTCTTCTTCCATAGGGTACTCCACCTTTGCAATGTTCCACTGGATCTAGCATATTGGCTGTATATAATTGCATACCAGGCTTATCAGTAAATACTTCCATCCGCCTTCCGCTTTTTTCATCGATTAATTCAGCAACCTTGTCTATTTCACCTGGGATAATATCTAGCACATAGTTATGGTCATATCCGCCTCCCTGATGCAAGGGTTCGTAATCAGCATCTATGTCCTGACCTATTGGCTTAAAGTTTCTAAAATCCATTGGTGTCCCAGTTACATCCCTAATTTCACCAGTTGGTATTAAATCATCTGTAGTAGGGGTAAAGGCATTGGCCTTAATCCACAATTTATGATCCAGTACTGAACCAGAATTGTGACCAGCTAAATTAAAATATGAGTGATTGGTTAAATTTATTATAGTATCCTGATCAGAAACAGCATGATACTCAATAATTAACTGATTGTCTAGGGTAATACTATATTTTATACTGATATTTAAATTGCCGGGGAAGCCCTGTTCCATGTGAGGACTTAGTCTGGTAAATTCTATACTGGTAATTTCCTCTTCTTGATATAACTCAGTATCATAGATAAATTTATTATAACCTATAAAGCCTCCATGTAGGTTATTATTACCATCATTTTTTTCTAATTCATATGTAACTCCATTAAGTTCAAACTTAGCACCACCGATTCTATTGGCATGGCGTCCTATAAAAGATCCAAATCCAGGACCATTATCTTCATAGCCAGCCAATTTGTCATACCCCAATACAAGGTCAGCCATATTACCATGTGCATCTGGAGCTTCTAGGCTTACAATATTAGCTCCATAATTGGTGAAACTAACCCTCATCCCCTTACCATTATCAATAGTATATAAGGTCGCTTCTTCACCCTTCTTGGTTAATCCATAAGATTCTTGCCTTACTTTCATCTTAATACCACTCCTCTCTTATTATGCAAAAGGCTTTCCTTTACTCAGCCTTCAATCCTTCATTTTCTATATAATCTATCGTCAATATTATACCATGTTAATATTTAATAGGAAAGATTAAGTATAAAATACTTGTACTAAAAGTGTATTGACAGGCTTATTAGCTAGTGCTATACTTAACCTGCTGTTTGTTACACAATACGTTTTAAGTGGAGGTATATAGTAACCTCATAATAGGGAAACAGGTGCAAATCCTGTACGGTCTCGCCGCTGTAATTGGGGAGCTACTTCTAACAAGTTTTACTTGTTAGAGTCACTGGTTTATCATAAAACTGGGAAGGCTTAGAAGTAGCAAAGATCCAAGAGTCAGAAAACCTGCTTAAAACTGGTACCACAAGTTCCACGAGGATTGGACAAGGGTGCAATAGGATAACCGGATATTACGGTTTATTTTTATTGTCCTTTTCCTAAGTGGTAAGGATTTTTTTTATTTTAGAAAGGGGAAAGAGACATGGAACAAAAAAACAGTAAATTAAAGCTTCTCATAGGAGGCATAGTATTAGTTGCTTTGATAGCAGTTATGCTGGGCATTTATCTTAATAGCAGACCAGAGACCAATGCTGGTTCTAAAAACATTGTTGTTGAAGTAAGAATTCCTGAGGAAGATAGTAAGGAATTTAAAATCAATACAGATGCCGAATATCTACGGGAGGCCTTGGATGAAATTAACCTTATTAAAGGTGATGAAAGCGCATATGGTTTCTTCATTACAGAAGTTAACGGAAGAACTGCCAATAGTGATAATCAAGAATGGTGGCTGATTACCAAAGGCGGAGAAGATATTATGGTAGGTGTTAATGATATTGTAATAAGCGATGGAGATCATTATGAATTAACTCTTGTTATTGGTTATTAGTCATGGTTAAATCTTTGAAATTAAAAGATATAGTATTAATTGGAATGATGAGTGCCATTTTAGTTACCGTTCAAGTGGCTTTATCATTTATTCCAAATATTGAGTTGGTACATCTATTAATTATCCTCTATACCTTGGTATTTCGGCGAAAAACTATATATATTATTTATGTATTTGTTATATTAGAAGGTTTTATCTATGGTGTTCACCTATGGTGGATAAACTACCTTTACATCTGGACCATCCTTTATATTCTGGTCCACTTCATCAAAGGTAAAAATAGTTCTATCCTTTGGGCTATTGTTTCAGGCTTTTTTGGATTAGGCTTTGGAGCTTTATGCTCTATACCATATTTCTTTATTGGCGGACCCTCAACAGGTATTGCCTACTGGATAAGCGGAATACCCTTTGACCTTATTCATGGTATAAGTAATTTTATTTTAACCCTTTTATTATTTCGTCCATTATACCATTGCTTACATTGGATTAATCAACATTTTACTACTTAATTAAATATATTATAAGCAAAAAAATTAT
Organism: Clostridiales bacterium; assembly: GCA_012519565.1. Taxonomy (GTDB): domain Bacteria; phylum Bacillota; class Clostridia; order Lachnospirales; family Lachnospiraceae; genus Mobilitalea. The sequence goes on from JAAYPX010000226.1 coordinate 3,508, forward strand.
CCTTAGGGCAATGCCTTAAGGATAATCTTTTAATCAAAACGTTTATAACAATATAACTTATTTCTTTATATCAATTTCTACATTATATATAATAGAAAAAGGTACACTGTAAACAAACTTATCTTGATTATAATCTTGTTACATTAGTTGCTTGAGGACCCTTAGCTCCTTGAACTACTTCAAACTCAACTTCTTGGCCTTCTTCTAAAGACTTGAAGCCATCCATGTTAAGTCCTGAATAGTGTACAAAAACATCATTTCCTTGTTCATCAGAGATGAAGCCGAATCCTTTTTGGTTGTTAAACCATTTAACTGTACCTTTGTTCATGTGTAAATTCCTCCAAAAAATAAAAATTTTAGCCGATATTTTCAGCATCAAGTTCATAATACCATTTATTTTCTTTATTGTCAAACATTATTTGTAATTTATATAGTTAATCTCATAAGCCTCTTTGTCAGTACAAACATCATACCTATTAGCCTTTAGTACCTTAAGTGCCTCTTCTAAATCTGATGCTTTCATTATGATGGAGGTATCTTTACCTACGGTTGACAAGGTATACATATATTCCACATTTAGACCAGCTTCAAAAAGTATCTCCAATACTTTATGTAATGTACCTGGTTTTTGCATTAGTTTTACAGCTATGACATCTGTAAGCATAGCTGAAAAACCTTCATCCTTTAGTACTCGCCTGCCTTCCTCAGGTTTTGAAACGATCATTCTAAGCACGCCATATTCAGATGTATCAGCCAAACTAAAAGAGGCAATATTAATATTG
>JAAYPX010000227.1 GCA_012519565.1 Clostridiales bacterium
ACTCATATATATAAATGTCACCATGTGAAATATTTGAATTGTAGGATTTTCTCACCGGCTGCTCCAGTTAAAGCACCTAGCACAGATGCTATAGACATTGATGTCTGTACAGATGTATTGATAAAAAATTGCTATATGGAAGTAAATGATGATGCCATAGCATTAAAGGGTGGAAAAGGACCTTGGGCTGATAGTGCACCGGAAAATGGCTCTAATGAAAGAATTATAATAGAAGATTGCATTTATGGTTTTAACCATGGATGCTTGACATGCGGTTCAGAATCAATACATAACCGTAATATTATCCTAAGAAGATGCAAGGTTTTAGCTGGTCGCAATCTGTTGTGCTTAAAAATGCGTCCCGATACCCCTCAGCACTATGAATATATCACGATAGAAGATATAGAGGGTAAAGTTTCTAATTTCATTAATATAAATCCATGGACACAGTTTTTTGACTTGAAGGGGCGGGAGGATATTCCCATTTCCAGAGCAAACAATATAACCATGAGAAATTGTAATTTCCAGTGTGATACCTTCTTTGCCGTCACCAAAGATGATACACAGTATCATCTGTCGGATTTCATATTTGAAGATTTACATATCAAAGCCAAGAAGAACAACTTCAACGAGGATAGTATTCAGAATGTACAAGTAAAAAATGTAACAGTTGAAGAGTAGGAAGCTGGTTTTGGCTGGGGTTAATCTTTCCTTGAAAATCCGCCAGTATAATATATGTACTGGCGGATTACTTGTGAATATACATATCAGGTGTAATCCATACAAGCATATAATACATTTAGCCATTATTCTTCTCATAATCTTCGCAGGTCATTTTTAGTACTGTTATTTGAATGGATAAACCTTTATCCTTATTACGAGAGACTGTTAAACCGCATTCTGGTCCATAAAATAATTGTAGTCTTTGGTGCAGGTTTTTTAGCCCGTAACTTTTAGTATCCACATGGATTGGTTCCTGTAGCCTTCTATTTAAATTCTCTAATTCTTCTTCGGTCATACCTGTGCCGTTATCCTCCACAGTAATGGTATATGTACGGTCATCCTTCGATTTTCCTCTAAAAAGTATATAGTTGCGATCTTCTCCTGTATCAAATCCGTGAATAAAGTAGTTCTCAATCAAAGGTTGTAAGACATTACGTATAATACCGTATTTTAATATTTTACTGTCAATATCGAAAAGGATCTCAACGCTATCACCGTATCTAGCTTCAAATAGGGATAGATAACGTTTGCAAAAAGTCAGTTCTTCTGGAAGAGGGATAAATGTTTTAGAACCTACAAAGCCACGGAATATTGCAGCCAATTGGGATATTGTATCAGCCGTATCCGCATCTCCATTTTGTAATGTTTTACCTCGTATCATCTCTAAGGTATTATATAGAAAATGGGGGTTAAATTTTGATTGTAGCTCGGAAAGTTCAGCTTCTTTTTGCTTAAGTTGATAATGGTAAGCGCGGTTTATATTCTCATTAAGCCTATCAGCCATATTATTAATAGATTCGGCAATCTCTGGAAGACCACTTTGTTTAAAATCAGTGGTAATTCTATAGTCCAGATTATTTTCACCAATCTGCTGTAATCCATAGCGAATTATATGAACTTCTTTTGATATCATATTTAGCATGATTAAGTAAATAATCATTGAGAAAAGTGTGAATGCCAGTATTATAAGCAATATTCGTGGTGTATAAGCGTGGGCATAGGAGAATATCTCATCCCAGGATGCCGTATAGTATACCAATGAAGTGTCACTACCGCTCAAAATAGAATTAACATATATCTTATTACCATTTGGATCTCTGCTTATACCTTTCATAGCTTGAGTAGGGATAAATACATCATCATGCTCATAGCGCATCTTTGAATCAAAAACAACTTTATTATCTGATATTACTAAATAATTTAAACTGTCTATAGGAATAGGATGACTTTTTGACATTTCTTCAAGGGCAGTTATTTTATATCCTGCAATTAATTTACCCCTTCCCATTCCAGGGGGCATACTGCTACCAATACCATAAGTTAGGACAGAATAATAACCATCAGAAATAGACTTTAACTCCGTTCATATGAGGCATTCTAATATCTGTAATCAACAGATCGATTTTATGGATCTCCATGATTTCCAGTGCCTTATTACCATCTTCCAGCAATGAAAAGGTAGCTAAAGTGGATAGTGACGGAAAAGTAACAGCTCAGGGAACAGGTATAGCTGTTATAAGGACAGAGATAACCCTATACAGTGGAAAAATCAAGACCGTTAGCACCATAATCCATGTTAGGAAACCATATATCAAGATTACAAAGAGCACTGAAGTTATGAAGGTAGGGGATACCTTTACCTTTGATGCTAAGGGCTACGGAGTTGCCGATAAGGAGATACAGTGGTCTACAAGTAAGAAATCTAGAGTTGTTATAGGCAAAAACAGTGGAAAGGCAACTGCGGAATCAAAAGGAACAGATTATGTTGTAGCTAAGGTAGGGGATATTACAAAACAGATAAAAGTAGTTGTAAAATAAACTAAGGAAATGTTTAAGTCATAACTGTATTAAGAAATCTATAAGATAATTTATCAAGTTATGGGGCTGTTGCAAATATTAAGGGTATGCAGGATTAACCCTATATATAAGCAACAGCCCCATGTTATTGTTAGAATCAAGAGCACCTCCCAATATTATTTTCTAATATATCTCTTTCCAATTCATGCGATAGGTTATAATCCGTGCTTCATGGTACCCTATATATGTCTTATCGTGACATCAACACGACCATCTCCACATGGCTCTAGTGGTCATTATTGATGTCTCGTCAGTGGGAACATGTCAACCATATATATAAATAAGGCCAAGTGCTAAAATTGCAATCGGCCTTATAATTA
>JAAYPX010000028.1 GCA_012519565.1 Clostridiales bacterium
AATTCGTAGAACACCCCTTTGAACCAGTATATAATAATGCCTCTAGAATATTGATTTTAGGTTCATTTCCTTCAGTAAAGTCAAGGGAAGGGGAATTTTATTATCACCACCCACAAAATCGATTTTGGAAGGTTATCAGCACTATATGTAACACAAAGCTCCCTCTTACTATAGAGGAAAAGAAGCAGATCTTATATGATCACGGAATAGCCCTGTGGGATGTTGTTCAAAGCTGTGAAATAACTGGTTCATCAGATAGTAGTATAAAGAATGTTAAAGTCAATAATATATCAGAAATACTAAGTCGAACAAAGATAAGTAAAATAATTGCCAATGCTTCTTTTTCCCTGGAGAAATTGATTGAATACTGGTCTGATAGCATTATTATATAATAAAATATGCTGTAAAATCAAATTATATTAAATAGTAAAAAATAAAAAAGAAAGGTTTGAATTTTAAAATGAGAGTTGTTATACAAAGAGTTAAAGAAGCAAAAGTTACAGTAGATAATAATTGCATTGGAGCTATAGGGAAGGGATATCTTATATTGTTAGGGGTAGGCAAGGAGGATACCAAGGAAGTAGTAGATAAGTATGTTGATAAGATCATGAAACTTAGGATTTTCTCCGACGAATACGGTAAAACTAATCTCTCCATTAAAGATGTAGAAGGTGAAGTCTTAGTAGTATCACAGTTTACCCTATATGCAGATTGTAAGAAAGGTAACAGACCAAGTTTTACAGATGCTGCTGGTGTGGAAAAGGCTATAGAACTATATGAATATTTTTTAAGTAGTGTCAAAAAGCAAATTGGCAAAGTAGAGGCTGGTCAGTTTGGAGCAGATATGGAGGTTAGTCTTACTAATGATGGACCTTTTACTATAGTCTTAGATGAAAGTATAATAATTAATTAAAATACTCCTACATAATTTCATGTAATACAAATATATTATATATATAAGATTATCTATATATAATATTTATAAAAGAGATTGCCTAAGATTTCATAGATTTTATGGAGGATAATATGACAATAGAGGAAAGGGAAGTTATAGTAAGTGAAGATTATGCGGATCTGCTTATTGAGTATAATGGTGACTTAACTGTTTTTGAACAATTTCCTGATGGAATTATACATTTCATCAGTGGAAGGTTTGCTGTATTACATATTCCAGAAGAGAGGATTACAGACAGTGCCATATTTGAATTTGGATATTCCGCTATGCCTACCTGTTATGGCATTGTAAGTTCCCAAAGTCTAGAAGCCTCTGGTGTTGTTAGGCTTAGGAATCAACCAGTGCTGAATCTAAGGGGAAGCGGGGTTCTAATTGGAATTATTGATACAGGTATCGATTATACCAATCCAATTTTTCAATATGCGGATGGAACTACAAGGATAGCCTATATATGGGACCAAACTATCCAAGGTGATAACTATCCTGAAGGTACTTTTTATGGGACAGAGTATACTAGAGAAGATATTAACGCAGCCCTGCAATCTGAGAATCCGTTGGAAATTGTTCCTTCTACCGATGAAATAGGCCATGGCACTATGGTAGCTGGAATTGCAGCAGGTAATCCCGTTCCTGAAAGTGATTTCTATGGAATTGCCAACAGTGCAGAATTTGTAGTGGTGAAATTAAAACCTGCCAAGGCATATCTGAAAAGATTTTTCTGCATACCAGAAGATGCTATTTGCTATCAAGAAAATGATGTATTATTTGGAATACAGTATCTAACTCAAGTTGCTTTTAGAATTAATCGACCTATGGCCATATGCGTTGCTATAGGGTCTTCACAAGGTGCCCATGATGGGAGGGGGCTTTCTAGTACTTTTGTATCATCAGTTGCAGCCTTCTATGGTATAGCTGTAGTAGTTGCAGCTGGAAATGAGGGAAATGCCAGAAGGCATTTTTATAGTACAATCGATCCAGCAGTTGGTTATGTAGATGTTGAATTGCTGGTAGGTGAAAATGAAGGAGATTTTTTTATGGAGCTTTGGGGTAATGCTCCAGATCTTTATTATGTTGATGTACTATCTCCCAGTGGGGAGTATATTCCTAGAATTATTGGGGGATTAACTGATCATAGAGCAATCACATTTTTATTTGAAAGTACTATATTACTGATTGACTATAATATGGTGGAATCTCAAAGCGGTGATCAATTAATTTTGTTTAGATTTAGAAGACCTGCCCCTGGTATTTGGAGGTTCCGCGTATATCAAAGGGGAGACTTGGAGGGAGCGATTAATATATGGCTACCAAAGGAAGGTTTCATTTCAAATAATACATATTTTGTTAACTCTAATCCTTATACTACACTTTTAAACCTGGCCAATACCATGGTACCCATTACCATAACAGCATATAATTCTGGGGATAATAGTCTTTACCTAGCCGCCAGTAGAGGATATGCCAGAACTAATTTTATTGTTCCGGATCTGGCTGCTCCCGGAATTAATATAGTTGCCCCAACCCTTAATCATGGCTTCACAGAAGTTACTGGAACCAGTGCGGCTGCGGCCCATACAACAGGTATAGCTGCCCTTATGTTGGAGTGGGGAGTTCTCAGAGAAAATCATCTAAGAATGAATTCCCTAGTAATAGGAAAACTTTTAATAAGAGGGGCCAGAAGAGATCCTGAGCTGGAATATCCCAATAGAGATTGGGGATATGGAATACTGGATATATTTAATGCATTTGATAGATTAAGATCTTAATGGAGGTGGAATATGACCTATGAGGAGAGAGAGAGAATTATCAGTGATGACTATGCTGATCTAATTATTGAATATAATGGTAATTTAGCAGTTTTAGATGTTTTTGCTGATGACACAATTAATATCTTAGATTTCCGATTTGCTATTGTTCATATTCCTGTAGCAAGAATTACTAGTTTTAGTACGGTTGAGTATCCATATTCGGCCATTCCAGCCTGTTTTGGAACAACCAGTGAGGTAAGTTTAGAAGCATCTGGAATAAATAGATTGAGAAATCAACCTAATTTTAACCTTAGGGGGCAGGGAACTCTGATTGGTATAATAGATACTGGTATAGACTATACCAATCCAGTATTCAGATATCCCGATGGTACCACTCGGATTGCTGCTTTGTGGGACCAGACCATATTTAGTGAAACTCAATATCCAGCTAATTTTAATTATGGGACTGAGTACAGAAGAGAGATAATTAATGAAGCTTTGGCTTCCGATGATCCCTATAGTATTGTTCCTAGTGTAGATGAGGATGGGCATGGCACCATGATAGCCAGCATAGCTGGTGGTAGAGATAACCCGGGAGCAGGATTTTATGGTGTGGCTACAGACGCTGAATTTGTAATTGTAAAATTAAAGCAGGCTAAACCCCATCTTAGGCGTTTTTTTTCAATTCCCTCTGATGTTACCTGCTTTCAAGAGAATGATATTATGATGGGAGTTAGCTACTTAACTAGAATAGCAAGGGAGTTGGGAAGGCCTCTATCAGTGTGCATTGCTTTAGGAAGTTCCCATGGAGCCCATGATGGGACCAGTCCTATAAGTGATTATCTGGCCATGATAGCTGATATAGCTGGCAATTCCGTTGTGGTATCTGCCGGTAATGAGGGCAATGCCCGTAGTCATTACTTTGGAGTAGTGGATGTTAATGAAGAATATGAAACTGTAGAGCTTAATGTAGCAGAAAACGAACAGGGCTTTCTAATGGAGATCTGGGCAAACTCACCTAATACCTTTGCATTAGATATTTTAACACCTACTGGCGAATTTGTACCTAGAGTAAATGTCAGAATAATTGATAACAGAAAGGTTACATTTATATTTGAGCAGACAGTATTAAATATTGACTATATAATGGCCGAATCTCAAACAGGAGATCAGTTGGTAGCCCTAAGGTTTTTTAATCCTACTTCAGGCATATGGAGATTTAGAATTTACCGTGATGATAATATCCCCTTAAGTTTTCATATATGGCTGCCTATGAAGAATTTTATATCACCAGATACATACTTTACTCAGTCCAATATATATACTACACTTTTGATTCCTGGCACTTCTGATGTCCCGATCGTGGCAACGGCATATAATCCTGTTAATGATAGTTTGTATGCTGATGCCAGCAGGGGTTTTAATAGGCTGGGTCTTCCAATACCGACCATTGCGGCACCTGGGGTTGGGATTGTTGCAGCCAGCATAGATCAGACTTTTATAACAGTTAATGGGACTGGAGCAGCTGCAGCCCATACGGCTGGGGTGGCAGCCATGTTGTTAGAATGGGGAGTTGTAAGAGGCAATGTCACTTCATTGGATACGGTAGGTATTAAAAATTTTATTGTTAGGGGGGCTAGGCGGGATGTCAGTAGTGTATATCCCAATAGAGACTGGGGTTATGGAATTTTAGACATATTTAATGTTTTTGATGTATTAAGAGTTGAAGTAATATAAATAAGCAAAAGTAAAAATAATAAATAATTTAATGTATAAACTTTCCCATTTTACAAACAATATAATTAGAAAGTAGTAAAAGATTCATTTCCGCATCTCGTCAACTTATTAAGTAAAATGGAGGAAGATAATATATGAAGGCAACAGGTATAGTAAGAAGAATAGATGATCTGGGACGTGTTGTAGTTCCGAAAGAAATACGACGGACACTAAGAATTAGAGAAGGTGATCCTCTAGAGATATTTACTGATAGGGAAGGAGAAATAATATTAAAAAAATATTCGCCTATTGGCGAGTTGGGTCATTTTGCCAAACAATACGCTGATTCTCTGGCACAAACTACAGGATATATAGTTATGATAACAGATAAAGATCAATTTATCGCAATAGCTGGCTCTGCTAAAAAGGATTTAATAGCCAGGAGTATTAGCCATGAGCTGGAAGAGATTATTAATGAAAGAGAGAATATCGTAGCGTCAAGTGAAGATAAAAGATTTATTAAAATCGGCAATGAAGATGATAGCGAATATACCAATCAGGCAATATATACTATTATTTCTGAAGGAGACGCCATAGGATCTGTTATCCTATTAACTAAGGATGCTAAGATAAAATTTGGGGATACGGAAGCCAAACTGGCAGCAACCGCCGCTTCCTTTTTGGGAAGACAGATGGAACAATAAAGTTAATGCTACTATCAATGTAGATTGTAGGCCTATTCAAATTGTTTTAGGGTGGTAGTCCCTCCAAAACATTTGATGGGCCTTTATTATGGTTATTTATAATAGGACTAAAGATTTATTTGTGTATTTACATATAAATGCAGAAAATTCCTTGACAAATGCCTTTAATACGTTTATAAATAGAGTTATAGGTATGTTGTTATCGGTGCTTAAACCTAGGTTCTAAGCCTATATCACATATCGTTCACAGAGCAAAATGTTTTGTGGGCATAAAAGATAATCTAATGATTATTGAAAAATAAAATTATATTACTTTAGAGGAGGAGCAAATCCATGAACAAAGCAGAATTAGTTGCAGCGATTGCTGAGAAAACAGAGTTTTCTAAAAAGGATGCTGAGAAAGCTCTAAAAGCTTTTATCGATGTTGTTACAGAAGAATTAGCTAAAGGAGAAAAGGTACAGTTAGTTGGTTTTGGTACTTTTGAGGTAGTTGATAGACCAGCTAGAACAGGAAGAAATCCTTTAACAAAGGAAACAATTCATATTGCTGCTTCTAAAGCACCTAAGTTCAAAGCTGGTAAAGCTTTAAAGGATATTGTGAATGCATAATTTGTTACAAAAATATTAAGGATGGGCTGTTTTAAATTCTGGATCTCAATGGGGTGTAGGGTTTTTAAAACAGCCTTCTTTGGTATAAGCTTTTTTAAACATAGAGTACATGGAGTAGATGGCTAGAAGGAAGGTTTTCTATGAGGTTAGATAAGTTTTTAAAGGTATCGAGGTTGATTAAGAGACGAACAGTAGCTAACGAAGCCTGTGATGCAGGAAGAGTTATGGTTAATGGTAAGCAGGCTAAGGCTTCCGTTAATGTTAAAGTTGGAGATATAATAGAGATAGGCTTTGGCAGTAGGTCAGTTAAAGTGGAGGTACTTGATATTCAAGAGACTACTAAGAAAGAGGAAGCCAGCCAACTCATTAAGTATCTTTAAAACCGTCATGAAGTAGCAAGTCTTCTCATATATTTAAAAAGAGTATACATGTTCTAATTTAGACAGGTATCTTTTGATAATTATTTGAGGAGGCTTTTTTATGGATGAAAGACAATTGAATTTAAAAGGTCACAAATTAAATATTAACGGCAGAAAGGAAGCTAGTATTACAGGAGTAAATGATGTATTATCTTTTGATGCAGGGGAAGTGCTATTACAAACGGAAGCAGGCATCTTAATGATCCGGGGCAGTGAATTGCATGTTAATCGCCTAACACTGGAAAAGGGAGAAGTAGATATTGATGGTCGTATAGACAGTATTACATATTCGGATAATACTGCTAGTGGAAGAGGCGGAGAAACCTTGTTTGGCAGGCTATTCAAGTAAGTATTTGATCCCAATGCCAAGCTTGAATCTAGATTAATATGTGGTTTATAGTTAAAGGCATGAATATAGGCAGTATTTATCAGGAACGGAGATTAAGATGAGTAAAGATATTACAGTGGAACTACAATTCTTTATGACCTCAATCCTATGGGGAGCACTTATATTACTGGCTTACGATATCCTGAGAATATTTCGCAGGGTTATAAAACATAATTATTTTACTATTGCCATTGAAGATCTATTGTTTTGGGTAATAGCCAGTGTATTTATATTTGCAATGATGTATAATGAGAATAATGGTATTATACGAGGCTTTTCTGTCATGGGTATGGCGTTAGGCATGGTTGTTTATAATTTCATGTTAAGCCCTTTTGTCGTTAAGCTAATATCTGAACTAATGATATTGTTGTTACGACCTTTTAGATTTATAGATAATAGCTTAAAAAGGTTTTCTAAATTTTTATTATGTAAATTTCGAAAATTAATAAAATTACTTAGGATGAGATTGATTAAAATAGCAAAGTCGGTTAAAATAAAGTTAAATGAAAAAAGAAATAAAAGATTAGCCAAACGTAGAGACATAAAGGCAAAAAAAGAGGAAAAGAAAGAACGTAAGAAAAAATTAAGCAAGAGGCGAGAGCTAAAAAAGAGGAGAAAAAAGAGTCCAGCTCTAAGAGGGAGACTAAAGCTAACAAAAAAGGTAGGAAAGGGCCTAGGGCAAAGAAAGAGCGTAAGAATAAGACTAGCTCCAAGAAAGAGGCCAAGGTTTTGCAAGAAGATAAGAAAGGGTTAAAACCGATAAGGGATAAAAGGTTATAAAATACCAGAAGAACAAAGAAAAAAGAAAAGATTAGAGGTTGGTCAGATGGGAAGAAAATCTAAAAATAAGACAGGCCTAGGTATTATTGCATTTGTTGTTCTTATTTTATTTGGTATTATAGCATATAGTGGAATTGAGCTTAAAGCTAAGAATGAAACGGCAAGACTAAGAATTGAAAAACTACAAAGTCAAATTGCTGAACAAGAGGAAAGAGCGGCTGAAATTAAAAGGCAAGAGGCTTATTTCCAGACGCGTAAATACATTGAAGAGACAGCTAGAGAGAGGCTGGGCCTTGTTTATGAAGATGAGATTTTACTTAAACCGGAAGAGTAGCAAACCAGGTAATTTAAAAAAATAAAAATTTATATTAAAAAGGATTGACAAAATATTAAATAGAGGATATAATAAGTTTCGTTGTTTAGGCGAAGTAGCTCAGTTGGCGAGAGCACACGGTTCATACCCGTGGTGTCGGCGGTTCAAATCCGTCCTTCGCTATTTTTTATTGCTTAAATTTAAGCGCCAGGGCTGTCCCAATATAGTAAGAGGTGGCTGCCGCAGTAGTGTTTTAGGATACATAGGTGTACCCTTATATAGCTACTGCGGCAACTCCAATTCTATATGGTGACAGCCTATTTTTATATTCTTAAAAATAATGAACTCCCTACATTCGATAATATAGCCTTTCTAAAGGAATTATTGTCAAAAACTTTTTATGTATAGGGTAGTGATTTTGACAAAGATTTTATTTCCCTCTGACTATAATAACAAACACTATCTATAAAAAGACGTTCAGAGGGGAGAACAAAATGAAAGGCACTAAGAAAAGAACATTTCTGATTCACTTAATAGGGATACTGGTGGCTAGAGCGCCATTCTTTGGAATGAATCCCTTAGCTATGGGCTATTTTACTGCTGTCTATATGGAGAATGTAGGACGGGGTTTTATATTATTTACGATTGCAATCGGTATTGCATCGGCAATGCAGGCTGCCTATATTTTTAAATATCTGTTCGCAATGATTACAGCTCTTGTAATCTTGGAAGGTCCCTTGGGCAAGATGATAAATAAGTGGGAACCAATTAGATTTATAATACCAGCGATTTCACTGCTAGTATTCTCCTTAATGGAAGTAGCTCCTGGTGGATTTAGTAGTGATAAAATATTGCTTGGGCTTTTAGAAGCGATTATAGTGTTCGTATCGGCATCTATCTTTAGAAGTGGAGTAAGTTTTATAAAGAATGCAGCTAAGGGCTATAAAATGAATAATGAACAGATGGTTTGCCTTGCTGTAATAATTGCCGTAATAATATATGCATTTCCAAGTGTTGATATCCAATATTTTGCACTGTTGGAGACTCTTATATATTTTATGGTACTCTTTCTATCTTATAAATATGGTGTAGGTCAGGGGGCTATAACTGGGGCAGTATGCGGTCTGGCCGCCAGTTTGAGAGGGGCTCAGACCATGGATATAGGGATGTTAAGTATAATGGGTATTATACCGGCAGCTTTTCGAGAGATGGGCCGTATACCTATGGCTATTATATATATGACCACAGCAATTGTTATGGATTTATTATATGGAAGCGGAAGAGTATCAATAACTGATGCTGGAGCTCTGGTGTCAGCGGTGATAATCTTTTTACTTCTTCCTAGTACTTTAATATATAGGGTGGACTCTACATCAAATTTGAAAAGTGATTTATTTACCGATCAATATTTAAAGAATATAGCTAGAAATAGAATGCGTATTTTTTCAGAGTCCTTTTTAAAGCTTTCCAAGGCTTTAGATAATCTATCTGTTAAACAGACAAAATTAAGACGTAAGGAAATAAATCGCATCTTTGAGGATATATCGGAAAAGCTATGTAAAGAATGTGTCAATTGTAGCATATGTTGGGAAAGCAATTTTGAAGAAACCTATGATGCCGCTTGTAGAATGTTTGACATAGCTGAAAAAAATGGGGAGATTAAGAAAGAAGATATCCCTTTGATTTTCAGTGATGGATGTATTTGCACTGATCAATTTATAGAGGAAACTAATAAAGGATTTCAAATAGCCAAGTTAAATCAGATATGGAATAACCGCCTGGTTGAAAGTAGAGAAATTATAGCTGAGCAGTTAAAGGAAGTTTCATTTGCAATTCAGGATATATCCAGTGACATATATGGAACAGTTGAACTAATTAAGCAAGAAGAAGAGAAGATATTAAAGAGATTAAGGCAAATTCGTATATCGGTTAAGAATATTACTGTCCTAGAGCGGGAAGGCAAAAGAAAGGAAGTTCTTATTAATGCTAAGGGCAAGAATGGGTATTGCATAACAGCAAAGGAAGTAGCTGCAGAGCTTAGTGATCTTTTGGGAATACGGATGCGGGCTTCAGAGGCTTCCAAATCAGTAATTTCAAAGGAATATGATAACTTTGTTTTTGTAGAAGATACAAAATTTAAGATACTGACCGGTGTGGCTAGAGCTAAGAAAGAAAATGTGTCTGGGGATAATTTCTCCATACTGAAGATGGATACAGGTGAAATTATGCTTGCCATTTCAGATGGCATGGGCACTGGTAAAATTGCTTCTGAAGAAAGTGAGATTGTTATGTCACTCTTGGAGCAATTAATAGAAGCGGGATTTAAACCAGAAACAGCTATTAAGCTTATTAACTCTAATTTGGTTCTTAATGCCAAAGAGCAAACCTTCTCCACCATAGACATGAGTGTGGTAGACTTGTACACAGGCATATGCCGCTTCATTAAAATTGGGGCTGCCGCCACCTTTATAAAGAGGGATAAATGGGTTGAAACCATCTCTTCTACCACATTGCCCATAGGTATATTGGAGAATGTTGACTATGATGTAGTATCTAAGAAATTATATGAAGGTGATATTGCCATAATGGTAACCGATGGGGTTTTAGATAGTATTCAGGAAGAGGATAAGGAAGGATACTTAGAAAAATTAATTATGGAAATGGATAGTAATAACCCACAAGAGATTGCCAATCGGATTCTAGATCATACTTTATCTCAAGTAAATTATATACCAAAAGATGATATGACTGTAATTACTGCAGGAATTTGGTTAAAATAATAGAAAGGACATTGAAAATTATTAGGGAAGGGGTTAGAATACTATTATTATATAAATGTTGAATTATTTGCAAGCTGCAGTGAAAGGCATGGTTAATATTATGATGCTGGGCAAAATAATAGATTTCATGGAATTAAATCAAATGGTTGAAAAGGGAGATAGTATAGTCATCGGAGTCTCAGGAGGTGCTGATTCTATCTGCCTTTTATATGTATTGTCGGAGATTTCAAAGGAATATAGTCTAGGATTAAGGGTTGTACATGTCAATCATCAGCTTAGGGGCGAGGAAGCAAATGAGGACCAGGAATTTGTCCGCTTAACCTGTGAAAAGCTGGGAGTTGATTTCCATAGCTTTTCCTATGATGTCAAAAAAATATCACAAAGTAATAAAATCTCTGAAGAAGAAGCAGGTAGGAAGGTCCGCTACCAGTCCTTTCTTGAGATATGCCTGAAATATAAGTGTAATAAAATTGCAACGGCCCATAATAAAAATGATAATGCAGAAACATTTTTATTTAATCTATTTAGAGGTAGCGGGATTAAAGGGCTGTCAGGAATAGATTCCTCCTTGAAATTAAAGAGGATCAACAAAGAGGTAACTATTATCCGTCCCTTGCTATGTGTTACCCGCAGGGAAATAGAAGCCTTTCTTCATACTAGGGATATTCCTTATAGGATTGATTCCACAAACCTTACGGATAATTATAGCAGAAACAAGATACGTAATAATGTACTTACTTATGCAACAAAGGAGATAAATAATAATACAATAGAGCATATAAGCAGGGCGGCAAATCATTTGAAAGAGATCGCCTTATTTATAGAGGAGACTACCGAAAGAAGTTACAAGAAAGTAGTATCACAAAGGGAGGATGGTTTTCTTTTTAATATCGAGGATATATTAAAGGAGAATATTGTTATCCAAAAGGCCATCGTTAGAAAAATATTTGAACAATTAGGCGGAAGATTAAAAGATGTGGAGGCTGTCCATATACAACAAGTGCTGGATCTATATGATAAACCAGTGGGTAAAAGAATAGACTTACCATATGGGATGGTTGCTCTTAAGGAATATGAGGCTATAAAATTTTACTGCGAAAGCCAAATTCAGAAGCAGGTAGACTATGAGGCAACTTGTATCAAGATAGATGGACCTGGCGTATATTATTTACCTGGAGATAACAACTATTTAGAGGTAAATATTTTTTCTGCAGTAAAAAATATAACAATTCCTAAAAATAGTTGTATAAAATGGTTTGATTATGATAAAATAGAGATTGCTGTTGAGGTAAGAACTAGAAGAACAGGAGATTATATTCAGATAAATAATTCTGGAGGGCGAAAAAAGCTTAAAGATTATTTTATTGATAGAAAGATACCCAGAGAAAAGCGATCTAAAACATTGCTAGTAGCCGATGGTAACCACATTATGTGGATATTAGGCAAGGGTGATCGCATAAGCGAAAAGTATAAAATTAGTGAATCAACGGTTAGAATACTGTCGATGAGATTGATAAATGCGGAGGATAATGAAGATGCTAGAAAATATTAATGTATTGATAACAGAAGAGGAGATAAGTAGAAGAACAATAGAACTGGCAGAAGAGATAAGTAAGGATTTTGAAGGTAAAAGCGTTCATTTGATTTGTATTCTCAAGGGTAGTGTGTTTTTCTGCTGTGATTTGGCTAAAAGAATAACAGTTCCTGTGACCCTTGATTTTATGTCTGTTTCCAGTTATGGAGATGAAAAGGTAAGCTCAGGGCGAGTTAGAATATTAAAGGATTTAGATGAATCTGTTCAAGGTAAAAATGTAATTATAGTGGAGGATATTATTGATTCTGGCAAGACTTTGTCCTACCTACAGGATATGTTGCTAAGTAGAGCACCAGAGAGTTTATCTATCTGCACATTACTTGATAAACCAGAACGTAGACAGACCGATGTTAATGTAAAATACGTAGGTTTTGTAATACCTGATAAGTTTGTTTTAGGCTATGGATTAGATTATGAGCAAAAATATAGAAATCTACCTTATGTAGGATATGTAGAATAATACAGCATGAAGGGTCTATTACGGAGGAGAAGATAGATAAAAATTTAATTTAGGAGGTTGACTAGTGAGAAAACAAATCAAAGGATATGGCTTTTACTTAATCCTTTTGGCTATTGTCTTTTTGACTATTTTCATTTCAGATAATATTCAATACAATAATCAAGATTATTCCAATGATCAATTCTTCAGCGACTTGAGAGCTGGAGTGATTCAAAGAGTAGAGATTTATCCCAATGAGGATGGTAATACCGGTGAAGTAAAAGTAATGATGAATGACGAGACCACAAGGACTATTAATGTTGCTAATATTTCAGCTGTTGAAATGGCGGCTGAAGAAGCTGATATCCGTTATTATGTAGCGGAGGTTCCTAAACCCAATTGGTTTCTAAGTTCTGTTCTTCCATATGTACTTATCTTTATTGTTATCATAGTTTTATTTTCATTTCTATCTAATCAAGCTTCCGTTGGTGGTGGAAATAGTAAAGTCATGAACTTTGGTAAGAGTAGAGCTAAGATGATCACTGGCGAGAATAAGAATATTACCTTTAAAAATGTAGCTGGTTTAGATGAGGAGAAAGAGGAATTAAAGGAAATTGTAGATTTTCTTAAGTCTCCTAAAAAATATATACAGGTTGGGGCCAGAATACCTAAAGGTGTGTTATTAGTAGGTCCACCGGGAACTGGTAAGACATTGCTGGCAAAGGCGGTAGCAGGTGAAGCAGGAGTACCATTTTTCTCTATATCAGGTTCTGATTTTGTGGAAATGTTTGTTGGTGTTGGTGCATCTAGAGTTAGGGATCTATTTGAGGATGCGAAGAAGAATTCACCTTGTATTGTATTTATTGACGAGATTGATGCTGTGGCTAGACGCCGTGGTACTGGTATGGGCGGTGGCCATGATGAAAGAGAGCAGACTTTAAATCAACTTTTAGTTGAGATGGATGGCTTTGGTGTAAATGAAGGAATTATCGTTATGGCAGCTACAAACCGAGTAGATATATTAGATCCTGCGATTCTAAGGCCAGGACGTTTTGATAGAAAGGTTATGGTAGGACGCCCAGATGTAAAAGGCAGAGAAGAGATCTTACAGGTTCACGCTAAAGGAAAACCTTTAGGTGACGATGTGGATTTAAAACAGATAGCCCAGACTACAGCAGGATTTACTGGAGCTGATTTAGAAAATCTATTGAACGAAGCTGCCATTGGTGCTGCTAGAGAAAGCAGAAATTATATAGTAAATGAAGATATAAAGAAGGCCTTTATCAAGGTTGGAATTGGAACAGAGAAGAAAAGTAAGGTTATCTCTGATAAAGAAAAGAAAATTACTGCCTACCATGAAGCAGGGCATGCTATCTTATTCCATCTCCTGCCTGATGTGGGACCGGTATATACGGTGTCAATTATTCCAACAGGTCATGGAGCAGCAGGTTATACCATGCCTTTACCAGAAAAGGATGAGATGTTCCTGACTAAGGGAAGAATGAAGCAGGAAATTATTGTGGGCTTAGGTGGAAGAGTAGCTGAGGAATTAGTTTTTGATGATATCACTACGGGAGCGTCCCAAGATATCAAGGAAGCTACTAAGACTGCAAGAGCAATGATAACCCGTTATGGTTTTTCTGATGTCATTGGAATGGTTAATTATGATAATGATGATAATGAGGTATTCATAGGTAGAGATTTAGCTCACACTAGAAGCTATAGTGAAAGTATAGCTAATAAAATTGATGACGAGGTAAGAGCTATTATAGATGATTGTTATAAAGAAGCTAAGAGAATATTATCTGAGAATAGACATATCCTAGATTCTTGTGCTAATTTATTAATAGAAAAAGAGAGAATTGGTCGTGAAGAGTTTGAAGCCTTGTTTGATGCAGATACTATGAGCGAAGCATAATCCTGTGCAACATGACGAAAAAACATAATTATTTTTGTAAAGTTTGTGCAGACTTCTTTTGAAAATGATGGTATACTTACTATTGTAAACCCCAATACATTATATAGTTTTTGCTACACCCCCATAAGTAACAAAAATACCTTCTCCAAAAAAAGGACAGTTAGATGACTGTCCTTTTTTGCTTTAGTTTGTATTTTAAATAATATATTTCCCATGGAATTGTTATCATACTTGTGTAGTTTGTTCCACATGTTATTTTCATCAATAATCTTAGTTTAAAGTACATATACTGAAAATGCTACAAAGGTTATAAGAACAACACATCGAAAGGATTATTCAATATGTTGTTAAGGAGTAATAATTTTCTTAAATATACACTACTCTTCTTTGTTGGCGGCTTTACCTATTGTGCCATAGAGATATTATTTCGAGGCTATTCTCATATATCTATGTTAATTGCCGGTGGTATATGTTTTATCTTAATAGGATTATTGAACGAAGGCTATACTTGGAATATGTCCTTACTTAGTCAAATGGTGATTTCATCTATTATAATTACGGCAATAGAGTTTATAGTAGGACTTATAGTAAATGTTTGGCTTAAGCTTAGTGTATGGGATTATTCTATGCTGCCATACAATATAATGGGACAGGTATGCCTCTTATTCACAAATATATGGTTCCTGCTGTCCTTTTTTGGCATTATATTAGATGATTATCTTCGTTATTATATCCTAGGGGAGGAGAAACCCAGTTATAAAATATTTTAGAGGAGGTTACCCACTAAATTTGCTATGTCATGTATCTGCTATAATAATGGTATGACATGCAAATCATTGTGGGTATACTTCTAACGGTACATAATCACGCTTCCTGTGCTGGCCCTAGCTGCATCCCCTTATATCTTTTGTGAAAGTTTCACTAATTTAGAGTGAAATGTTACTAGATATTGTGATTTGGATGATTTTATATAACCATTTTCCTATAAAATATGATAGAATATAAATACAATATAAAAGCTTGAATAATTAAATATGATAAAATATAAAGCATAATAATGGAAGGCGAAATTATCAAATGAAAATACTATTGGTTGCAGTTAATGCAAAATATATACATACAAACTTGGCAGTGCATAGTCTAAGAAGCTATGCAAAGCCTTATAAGGAGAATATTCATATTTCTGAATATACCATAAATCATAGTTTTAATGAGATATTAAAGGGAATATATAAAGAAAAAGCAGATATGATTGGATTTTCCTGTTATATATGGAATATTGAACTAATCATGAGAGTGATTAGGGAGTTAAAAAAGATTCAACCCGGAGTTAAGATTTTCCTTGGAGGACCTGAGGTATCCTACAATCCATCAGAAATCTTGAATAAACATAATGAAGTGGATTATATTATTGTAGGAGAAGGGGAGGAGACATTTCTTGAATTAGTTGAATGTTTTAGTGGTGGAAAAAATCCAATTAATAAAATACCTGGTATGGCTTATAGGGAAGCAGGGAATATATTATTAAATCCTGTAAGAAAACCCCTTAATCTAGATAGTATACCCTTTCCCTATGAAGATATGGAGCAGTTTAAAAATAAGATAATCTATTATGAAAGTAGCAGGGGCTGTCCTTTCTCATGTAGTTACTGTCTCTCTTCAGTTGACAAAAGTGTCCGTCTTAGAAATATTGATTTGGTAAAGAAGGAACTAAAGATATTTTTAGATTATAAAGTGCCTCAGGTTAAATTAGTAGATAGAACTTTTAATTGTAATAGAGTACATGCCATGGAAATCTGGAAGTTTATAAAAGAAAATGACAATGGAATTACCAATTTCCATTGTGAAATAGCAGCAGATATTCTGACAGACGAGGAAATTGAACTTTTATCTACTTTAAGACCTGGGCAAATTCAGTTTGAAATTGGGGTTCAATCCACTAATCCTGATACTATAGCAGCTATCCATAGAAAAATGGATTTAGAAAAGTTAGCTGACAATGTTGCCAAAATTAAAAAAGGTGGGAATATACATCAACACTTAGATCTTATAGCAGGACTGCCCTTGGAAGATTATCAGTCCTTTTGTAAGTCCTTTAATGATGTTTATGCCATGCAACCTGATCAACTGCAATTAGGGTTTCTTAAAGTGCTTAAAGGTTCCATAATGGAACAAGACGTAATTAAGTATGGCATTGTATATCAGGATAGGGCTCCCTATGAAGTGCTTTATACCAATGATTTGTCTTACGATGAGGTATTACAGCTAAAGGGTATTTGTGAGATGGTTGAGGTGTATTATAATAGTGGACAGTTTGTTTATAGTATGGAGTATTTAAATCACTTTTTTGATACACCAGTCCACTTATATAGGGCTTTATGGGAATATTATGAACATAATAAACTGGATCTAATCTCCCATACAAGGATAAGGCGTTTTGAAATATTATTAGATTTCTATAGGGACATTATTTTAAATAAAAACAATCTTGAAAGTGAGCAGGATAGTCAATTGTTTAAAGAGATTTTATCCTTTGATTTATGCTTAAGAGAAGCGATGAAGAATAGAATATCCTTTGCCCCATTACCATTGGAGAAAAAGCAGCTAAGTGAAATATATGAAAGCTTAAAGCTTAATCGTAGAGATACCCATGTTGAACGCTTTACTTATGATATAATCCGTTCTGCTAGGACTGGTATTCCATATCAGAAGGAGCAAATAATCATATTTGACTACAGTAAGAGGGATCCTTTAAATAAGTCTGCCAGTATCATGTTCATATAGTTATAGTCAATAGAAAGGTAAATGAATATGGCTAAAAGAATATCTAAAAAGGAACGGGAAAGAATAGATAAGATAATAGAGTTATTAAATAAAGAATACAATAGGGAATATAAATGCTACCTAGATCATGAGACCCCGTGGCAACTGCTTATAGCCACTATCCTCAGTGCCCAGTGTACAGATGCTAGAGTTAATATGGTGACAAAAGATCTGTTTAAGAAATATCCTACCCTTGAAGCTTTTGCTAAAGCAGATGTTAAGGAGCTGGAGAAGGATATACACTCTACCGGCTTTTATAAAAATAAGGCTAGGAACATTATTGCCTGTGCCAATCGTCTAATTGATGAATATGATGGGCTAGTGCCTAAGGAGATTGAAGAACTTACTACCTTGGCTGGAGTTGGTAGAAAAACGGCCAATGTGATAAGGGGGCATATTTATAATGAACCTAGTATTGTAGTGGATACCCATGTAAAAAGAATTTCTAGATTATTAGGATTTACAAAAGAAACAGATCCGGTCAAGATAGAATTTGATCTAATGGAGCTTCTACCTAAGGAGCAATGGATATTATATAATTTTCAGATTATTACCTTGGGTAGAAGCATATGTGTTGCAAGAAATCCCAAATGTGAGCAATGCATTTTAAGAGATTATTGCCCCTCAGCTAAGCCTAATAATATAAAAGAAAAATATTAAAAAACCCTTGAATGATTCTATAAAGTATCATAAAATAAATGATAATCTTAACGGTAGAATATCAGGCAAAACAAGGGATAAACTATAAATTGGAAGAGAGTATTTTATTTAACTCTGCTAGTATTAATTCTTTTCTATTAATAGTACTTCCCTGAATGGTGTGTATTAACTGGGTAATCTTATCAGGTTTGTTGGTTTCTTTATATATTTTGGATAGAAGCCTATATGTGCCTAATACATCTATCTGACAGGTAGTAGCATATTCCAAGACTGATGTGGCTTCGGCCATATAACCTAGGGAATATAACCGTTCTCCCCATTTTTGGAGAATACTTATTAACTGTATATAATTATTGTCATATGCCGTTAATTTATTTAAATTGGCAGCACCGTATTTTAACTTCAAGTCTGTGTTGGTTAATCCGGTTAGATTAAGGATTTTCTTATCAGACAGACTAAGAATAGTATCGCGGTAAGAATTTATAGTAGAATCTTCATGATCTTTCATGGGTAACTGCTCTAGTGGTATGGTAAGATAATCAAGATTGGATATATCAACCTTTCTTGCTGAGTTGGCCTTTCGTTCCAGCTCCCAGAAATGTCTATTCTTTTTTACGTTTTCTTGATTAGATCTGCCGATTACAAAACGGAGCCATACACTAAACATTATAACAGCAACCAAGGATATGGGAATAGGCATGTGTATCACAACCTTTCTTATAAGTTATTTAAGGAAAGAGGTGAAATTAATGAATTTTCATAATAAAAAAACAAAAAAAATAATATCTACAGTAATTATTGTGCTACTAATCTTATCAATGATAATACCTTCTATTCTTAGTTTATTAAGTTAATATACATAATTATAGTGATTATGTCAATGTTCCTAAACATTTTCTTGATTAATGGAAGCTTTATGTTACAATAGGAAGAAGTTACATAAAAAACAAGAGACAAACAAAGCAAATAAGCTTATCTTAATCATAGAAAAGGAGGATGAACAATGAAAGAAAAAGGAACTTTGATGGGCCTTACCATATTTTTATCCTTTGTTATTTTGCTTTTTAGTAATGTTGGTATAGCATCTGCCAAGGAAGATGGGAAAATCATTCCTAAAGGAGTTTTTATAGACCAGGTCGATGTCAGTGGACTAACAAAAGAGGAAGCAGAATCAGCAATAGATAGTTTTGTCCAAGAATTAAAAAATAAAAATCTTAAAATTATAGTAGGAAATGATGAAGTAAGTACAACTTTAGATGAACTGGGATATAAATATGAGGAAAATGACTTTGTTGATCAGGCTTTAAATCTTGGTAAGTCTGGCAATTTGATTGTTAGATATAAGAACTTGAAGGATATAGAACATGAAGGGGTAAGATATGATCTAACCTTTTCATTGGATGAGACAAAGCTTAATAGTTTCGTTAGTAATGATGTCAGTGAATATAATATAGCTCCGCAAAATGCAACTTTATCAAGGACAGGTGGAAAGTTTATCTATACCGACCATAAAGTTGGGAGAAAGGTGGAGATTGATTCCACTGTTCAGTTGATCAAGGATACCATCCTTAATAATTGGAATAGGGAAGATATATCAATCAATGCTGTTGTTGTTGATGATATGCCTCTTTATACAATAGAAGATGTCAAGAAAGTAGATGATATCCTGGGAACATTTACTACAGATTATACCAGTTCAGCTGAGGGAAGGGCTGAGAACTTAGCCAATGGTGCCAGATTAATTAACAATACTGTGCTTTATCCTGGTGATACCTTCTCAGCTTATCAATATATGGCTCCTTTTACTGCCAGCAATGGATATTATACTGCTGGTGCCTATTTGAATGGTAAAGTTATTGATAGTGTTGGGGGAGGAGCGTGTCAGGTAACTACTACTTTATATAATGCTGTACTTTATTCAGAACTTGAGGTAGTGGAAAGGGCAGCCCATTCTATGACCATTAGTTATACAGATTTGTCTAGAGATGCTGCAATTGCTGGAACTTACAAGGATTTAAAATTTAGAAATAATACAGATTCCCCTATACTGATTGAGGCTTTTACCAAGGGAAGAAAAATAACCTTTAACATATGGGGGAATGAAACAAGGAGTTCTAATAGAAGAATTGAATATGTAACAGTTGTGCTTTCAGAAACTCCACCACCAGCTGATGTAGTGACAGAAGATCCAACTAAGCCTGTCACCTACAGAAAGGTTACCCAATCTCCACATACAGGGTATAAGACCGAACTTTATAAGGTAGTCTATGAAAACGGTAAAGAAGAAAGCAGAACCTTAGTTAATAAAAGTGTATATAATCCTGCACCCCGTTATGTTACCATTGGTACTAAACCAGTAGAAGACAAGGCAAATGATAGCTCAACTAAGAATGGAAAATCAAAAAAAGATGATAGCCAGGAAACTACCAATATTGATGAACCTTTAGATACAGCTCCTTCTATTGATCTTTATTGGGAAGATGCTTGGGATGACGAGGGATTTGAAGACGAATAAGAAGGAACATAAGATAGGGAGAAATAGCATGAAGTTAGGGAAAGTACCGGAAAGTATCTTAAAAAGGTCGGTTCTTGATCAAATAAAGCATAGAAGAGACGAGGTTCTGGTAGGACCTGCCATTGGTGAAGATTGTAGTGTTCTAAGTCTGAAAGAAGATGAAGTTCTGGTTATCTCCACAGACCCCATTACAGGAACTGAACATGATATAGGTACATTGGCTGTTCATATAACAGCCAATGATATTGCCTCCAATGGAGCGGAAGTTATAGGTATAATGCTATCCGTATTACTGCCAGAGCACACTTAAGAAAATAAACTTAAAACTATTATGAAGGATATAGAGACTGTATGTTCTTTATTAAATATTGAGGTAATGGGTGGTCATACTGAGGTGACTAAGGCCGTTAATCAACCTATTATCACAGTCACTGGAATAGGTAAGATGAAACGTTCTGAGCTGATTAAGACAGCAGGGGCTAAGCCAGGACAGGAAATAGTTATGTCAAAATGGGCAGGTCTGGAAGGAACGGCAATTATAGCTAAGGCTAAGGAAGAAGAACTGCTTAGCAGATATTCAGCTTCCTTTATAGATGGCGCAAAAAGAATGATTGATTTTATTTCTGTTTTACCAGATTCTCGAATAGCCCGTAAGGTAGGTGTAACCTCAATGCATGATGTTACTGAAGGTGGGATATTTGGGGCTCTTTGGGAGATTGGCTATGCAGCAGGAGTTGGATTAGAAGTAGATCTAAAGAAGATTCTTATAAAGCAGGAAACCGTTGAGATATGTGAATTCTTTAATATCAATCCTTATAAGCTAATATCTAGTGGATGTATGTTAATGGTTACAGATAAGGCCAATCTTCTGGTAGAAAGCTTATTAGCTGAAGGAATACCAGCTGCGGTTATAGGTAGGATTACAGAAGGGTCTGACCGTATTATTTGCAATGGCGATGAAATTCGTTATCTAGAGCCGCCAAAGAGTGACGAGCTATATAAAGTCTTGGCGTAAATATTATTAAAATATAAAGAGAGAGGGATAAGGGATGAAAGAAAAACTCTTGGCTATGCTGGATAAAAACAGCAAGATATCTCCAGCTGATTTAGCTATTATGTTAGGTTCTACAGAGGAGGAAATTGTGTCCTTGATTAAGGAGATGGAGGATAACAATATTATATGTGGATATCCTACCTTGATAAATTGGGATAAAGTTCAATGTGAAAGAGTTACTGCTTTAATTGAGGTTAAGGTTACTCCTCAAAGAGGAATGGGCTTTGATAAAATAGCTGAGAGAATATATAAATTTGATGAAGTACAATCAGTTTATCTTATGTCTGGTGGTTTTGATTTAACTGTTATAATATCTGGTAAAACCATGCGGGAAGTTGCAATGTTTGTTTCAGAAAAACTAGCTCCTATGGATGCAATATTAAGTACTGCAACTCATTTTGTATTAAAGAAATATAAGGAACATGGTTTACCCCTACAACAGGATAAACGAGATGAAAGGATGTTGATTACCCCTTGAGAAATCCATTATCGCAAAGAGTAGTAGAGATTCAACCTTCAGGTATACGAAAATTCTTTGATATAGTTAGTGAGATGAAGGACGCAATCTCATTAGGCGTTGGTGAGCCTGATTTTGACACACCATGGCATGTACGGGAAGAGGGAATATATTCCCTGGAAAAAGGAAAGACCTTCTATACTTCCAATGCTGGTTTAAAAGATTTAAAAATAGAAATATGCAAATACTTAAAAAGAAGATTCAACTTGGATTATGACGCTGATAATGAGACCATGGTAACCGTAGGAGGTAGTGAAGCAATTGATCTAGCCCTGCGGGCAATGTTAAATCCAGGAGATGAGGTTCTAATACCTCAGCCTTCCTATGTTTCATATCACCCTTGTACAGTTTTGGCTGGAGGTACTCCTGTCGTAATTGAGCTTAAGGGAGAGAATGAATTTAAATTAACTAAAGAAGAACTTTTATCAGCTATTACTGAGAAAACTAAAATTCTTATCCTGCCATACCCCAATAATCCGACTGGTTCGATAATGGATTATAATGATTTGAAGGACATAGTAGATGTTATTATAGACAAAGATTTATATGTAATCTCCGATGAGATATATTCAGAACTTACCTATGGAAAAGATCATGTTTCTATTGCATCATTTCCTGGATTAAAGGAGAGAACAATTGTTATCAATGGTTTTTCTAAATCCTATGCCATGACAGGTTGGCGTTTGGGCTTTGCGACAGGTCCAGCAAATATAATTGAGCAAATGCTTAAGATACATCAGTTTGCTATAATGTGTGCCCCAACTACAAGCCAATATGCTGGCATTGCAGCATTAAAAAATGGTGATGATGATGTGGCTATGATGCGGGAAGCATATGATCAGCGCCGGAGATTCCTAATCCATTCCCTAAGAAATATGGGACTAGAATGCTTTGAACCATATGGTGCATTCTATGTTTTTCCCTGTATTAAAAGTTTAAATATGACCTCTGAGGAATTTGCTACAAAATTACTTCAAGAAGAAAAAGTAGCAGTAGTACCTGGGACTGCTTTTGGGGATTGTGGGGAAGGTTATCTTAGAATATCCTATGCTTATTCAATTGAAAACCTAAAGATGGCCATAGATAGAATAGACAATTTCGTTAAACGCCATAGACAAAGTTAATATAAATCATTATAAGCATTTAATAGGGTGTGGCATATCAAAATTTAAGAGTCTACCTAGGAGGAAATACAATGACTACAATTAATGTCGATTATATTAACCCATTTCTTATAGCGGCTACTAAGATACTTAATGATATGTGTTCTGTGCAAGCTAAACTTGGAAAGCCTTATGTTCAAAGCCCTGTATTTATAAAAGATACCTTAGTAATTCTTATTGGGGTAACAGGAGCTATGAAGGGTCAGGTTATGATAGCATTTGATAATAATGTTGCCTGTGATATTGCGTCAAAAATGATGATGATGCCGGTAACTGAAATGGACGATATGTCACGAAGTGCTATAGCAGAGTTGGGTAATATGATTATGGGAAATACAGCAACAATTTTTTCGACAAAGGGGATAAATATAGACATTACTCCACCTACCATAGGCAATGGTACAATGTCTTTTTCTAATACTTATGCCCAGAATATATGTGTTCCTTTAGAATACGAAGATAAAAAAATTGAAATTAATATAGCAATAAGAGGTGATTAATATCACCTTTTTATTATTTGGACCCCATAAGGAAGGAGTAAAAGGATGAATGTGGTATTATTAGAACCCGAGATTCCTGCTAACACAGGGAATATTGGTAGGACCTGCGTAGCAACGGGAACAAAACTTCATCTAATAGAACCATTAGGTTTTAAAATAAATGATAAGCAGTTAAAAAGAGCAGGATTAGACTATTGGAAAGATCTCGATATTACTATATACAGTAGTTATGAAGATTTCCTAAGTCGAAATCCTGGAGCTAAAATATATATGGCCACAACAAAAGCAGAGCATGCTTATACCCATGTCTCGTATGAGCCGGATTGCTTTATCATGTTTGGAAAAGAAAGCGCAGGTATACCAGAAGAAATCTTACTTCAAAATCAAGAAAATACCATAAGAATTCCTATGGTAGGGGATATACGGTCTTTGAATCTGAGTAATTCAGTATGCATTATACTATATGAAGCATTAAGGCAGAATAATTTTGAAGGGATGAAGCTGGAGGGCAAGTTACATCACCATCATTGGAATAATATATAAATTTAAATAATAAGTAATGATAAATAGATTTGAATTCATAAGTTAATATGCCGATAGTAAGCTTATGTTAAGATGATTTTGTTAGAGTGAAGGTGAATTCAGTGCCCACCCCTTCTGTACTAATAACATTAATATTCTCATTGTGGGCTTGGATTATTTCTTTAGCTATGGATAAGCCAAGCCCTGTTCCAATCTTATCCTTACCTCTGGAACTATCTGTCTTGTAAAATCGATCCCATATCTTTTTGATGGCTTCTCTGGGTATACCTATTCCGTTGTCTTTAACTGAAATGAATACTTTATCCCCCTTCTCTTCTGATGTAACCTTAATTTCAGAATTGGCCTGGCTAAATTTTATAGCATTATCAATTAAATTATATAGAACTTGCTGAATTTTTCCCATATCAGCATCAACAAGGGTTTCTTTTTCTGAAAATAAAAGATTAAGGGTAATTTTCTTGTCCATACAGATACCATCAAAACTTTCAGCTGTCTTTTTAATAATATAGTTAATATCAAAGGTTACAATATCAAGAAATGCTCCGCTATTTTCAAAGCTGTTTAATTCCAGTAAACTGGAGGTAAGCTTATTTAGACGTTCGGTTTCAAAGCGGATAATATTTAGGTATTTATCCTGCATTTCATAGGGGATGGTGCCATCTAAAATAGCCTCCGCATATCCTTTAATAGAAGTAAGAGGAGAGCGAAAATCATGGGAAATATTAGCTATAAACCTTTTTTGGTAGTCATCTAGTTTATTGATCTCGCTGGCCATATATGAGAGAGCGGCCCCTAAATCTTGATATTCTCTGGGGCCTTTGATTGATAAATTATATTTATAATTACCTAAACTATATTCAATAGCCGCCTTCATTAGCTGTTTCATAGGCCTGGATGTTATAAAAAATATATACAAAAAAATTACTAGAAGCAAGGGGGAGAAGATTAGTAAGCAGATGTTAATTATATCCATATAATATATAGCATCATTTTTAATGGTCTCCAGGGAGCGGTGCAGTACTATATATCCTCGAATCTGATAATCATAGGATATAGGCTGGATAACACTAAGCACTGGTCCATTAAGAATTCCAGTAAATACCGTATATTCCGAATACTGTTTTTCAAGAAAAGCAGGGTTAAGTTCATTTAAATTCAATGAGATGGCATTACTGATATAAGCTGAATCAGATATTATGGTGCCATATGAATTAACTATCCATACACGAATATCTAGATATGTATCTATGGATCTTAATTGCTTGGTGAAATCTTCTAAGGTCAGCCTATTATCATAAAAATTTGTAATATATTCTGATCTTATAAGGTCTGCTTCCTTATATAGCTGATCAAAGGCATCATCTTTTAAACGATTTTCCAGTATCCTCATTCCCAAAGTATTCATTAGTATAAATATGGCTAGGATTAAGGCAAGATAACAAAAGATAAATCTAGATAGTAAACTTTTCTTCATAATAACACCGTTACCTTCTGACATTTTTTACTTCAAACTTGTAACCAATACCCCAGACTGTACTTATGCTCCAATCTTTATGATCCTTGATTTTTTCTCTCAATCTCTTAATATGGACATCAACTGTTCTAGTATCCCCATAATATTCATATCCCCATATATGATCCAGTAGTTGTTCCCTAGTAAATACTTGATTAGGGTTAGAAGCTATAAAATATAGAAGTTCCAATTCTTTAGGGGGCATATCAATGATAGACCCCTTATATATAACAGAATAATTACTTATGTTAATTATTATATCAGGATAGGCAACATAATCTCCAGTAATCTCAGGAGTGGTCTCCTTGACTGTTTGGACATGGTTAAAGCGTCTTAGGACAGCTCTCACCCTTGCAACCAGCTCCTTGGAATCAAAGGGTTTTATCATATAATCATCTGCGCCCAGTTCTAGTCCAAGAACCTTATCAAAAATCTCGCCTTTGGCGGAAAGCATAATTATAGGAACAGTAGAAGTCTTGCGTATTTCTCTACATACATCATATCCATCAATCCCAGGAAGCATAAGATCTAAAAGTATAAGGTTGGGGTTCTCTGATTTAAATTTATCTATGGCAGCTTCTCCATCGTGAACTATTATAGTATCGAAGCATTCTTTTGTTAGGTATAGAGATATTAACTCTGCAATATTTTCATCATCATCAACAATTAAGATTTTTTGTTTAGTCATGGCTAAAGATGGGATGGTGGAACATCCCTGCCTCCTTTCTTTTAATGATATTTGCCTACTTGAATTCAGCGATAGTTACACCCATTCCACCTTCACTGAATTCCCCGCTTCTATAGGATTTAACATGTTTACATCTCTTTAGATAATTATGAACAGCATTTTTTAAGGCACCAGTACCTCGGCCATGAATCACAGTAACCTTAGGTAGATGAGCTAGATACGCATCATCTAAATATTTATCCAATAATGATATGGCTTCATCCACAGTTTTACCAATCAGATTTATCTCAGGATGAATGGTGGCAGTTTTAGACATCTTGATCTTACCACTTTGTGTTCTGATTAGATCAGGGGCTTTAATAACCTCTTCATCTACCAATTCTATATCTTTAATATTTACCTGGGAACGAAGTATTCCCATCTGAACAAAGAAATCCCCTTTAGCATTGGGTAGGGTGCTGACTGTACCCTTTAGCCCCATGGGAATAACAAAAACCATATCCCCCTGTCTAAGGCTCTTTACGTCAACCTTTGCTCTCTTCTTAGCTTGGTTTTTAGTAAAGGAAGTCTCCTTGTCTTTAAGATGTTCCCTTAGTAGGCCACGTTCCTTCTCCATTTCTTTAATGTCTCCACCCTCTTGGAGCCATTTGTTATATTTTTTAATACTATCATCGGCAACTTCTTTAGCTTTACGTAAGATATCTGCAGCCTCTTCTTTGGCCTCTTTCAATATTCTTTCACGGCTTTTGTCAATACTCTCGTTCTTTTTAGCGAGATTCTTTTTCAGTTTCTCAATCTCTGCCTTGTATTTAGCTATCTCATCTCGCTCTTTTTCAATGATAACTCGGCTTTCATCTAAATCGCTAATTAGTTTCTCCAAGCTTCTGTCTTGCTTTCCTATAAGCTCTTGGGCATCCTTAATAATATAATCTGGAAGCCCTAACTTAGATGATATGGCGAAGGCATTACTTTTTCCTGGTATACCAATAAGTAGCCTGTAAGTGGGGCGAAGGGTTTCCACATCAAATTCGCATGAAGCATTGGATATCCCCTCATTAGAAAGGGCATATACCTTAAGTTCACTATAATGAGTAGTAGCTATTGTACGTATCTTTCTCTTATGAAGGTGGGATAAAATAGACATAGCTAAGGCCGCACCTTCAGTTGGATCTGTTCCCGCCCCTAATTCATCAAAGAGCACTAAGGAGTTAGAGCCAACATTCTCAAGAATATTTACAATATTGGTCATATGGGAGGAAAAAGTACTGAGACTTTGCTCTATACTCTGTTCATCACCAATATCGGCAAAAACTTCAGTAAATATAGTCAGTTCAGATCCATCAAAGGCAGGAATATGAAGACCAGCTTGGCCCATTAGAGTTAAAAGTCCAACAGTTTTAAGGGTAACTGTTTTACCGCCAGTATTAGGTCCTGTGATTATCAGCATAGTAAAATCTTTGCCCAGTAGGATATCAATAGGAACTACCTTATCTGGAACTATAAGGGGGTGACGGGCTTTCTTAAGATTTATATATCCATCTTCATTAAATACAGGTTCAGAAGCCTTCATTAGCTTAGAAAGATTAGCTCTGGCAAATATAAAATCAAGTTTAGCCAGGGTAAGAAAATTATATTCCAGCTCTTCAATATATTCAGCGGCCATGTTACTAAGACTAGCTAAAATCTTCTCAATCTCTTCTTGTTCTTTAATAGCTAATTCCATTAATTCGTTATTAAGTTTTACAATTGACATAGGTTCAATAAAGAAAGTTGAACCAGTAGCAGATTGATCATGGACCATACCAGGAAATTGATTCTTATATTCGCTACGAACTGGAAGACAATAACGATTATTGCGCATGGTTATAATGTTTTCTTGCAACATTGATCTGGATGAATTAAGGATAGATGACAGTTGGCTATGGATTTTATCATTGGCTACTCGAATAGAACGTCTTATGTTTTTTAATCCAGGACTGGCATCGTCAGCAATCTCATCTTCTGAAACTATGCAGCGCTTAATCTCATTGTTTAAAGGCGTTAAAGGTTCTAGATCTGCAAAAAACTCTGTTAGAGAATCCTCTGGTTGCTCATCATTATCCTTGCCACTGTAACCGCCATAGGCTTTAATGCGTAATGTTGCATCAAGATTAGAGCTTATACTTAGTAGTTCTATGGCATTTAAAGAGGAGCCGATTTTTAGTCTCTTCATTGATGGCCTGATATCATGGATACCACCAAAGGATACGCTTCCTTTTCTTATAAGCCTTGACAGAGCATCTGATGTTTCCCTTTGCAATTTCTTAATAGTGCCTATATCGGTTTGGGGTGTCAAATTGTTACAGAGCTCTTTGCCATATCTGGTGGCAGCCAGTGTTTCTAATTTATTTATTATTTTATTATATTCTAAAGTACGTAAAGTTTTTTCGTTCATCTTGGTAACAAACCTTCTTTCCATTTTAATTGTTCATACCATTCTAATTCTATTCTACCTTATGTTATAATAAAATCAAACTATAAAAATAAGATTTATATAAAAACAAAGGTGATTATGTTTTGTTTACAGTTAATTCATAATATGTTCATAAGTAGATGATAATATAGGACTAATGTATGATGTTTTGAAATTTTTATTAGGTTGACTATACAATACTGCCAATTGATCTTGTGTTTTTTTGTGTATTCATAGTAAAATAGTTTAAGCCCTTAATTAAGGGAAGACTTTTGCAAGTTGCAAAGAAAGGCATGGTTATTAATATGTCTAAAAATGATCAAGATAATAAGATCAATGACCAAGATAAGAAATTTGAATTTATTAAAGAACAAGTAATAGTTAAAAAACATAAAAAAATTAAGAGATATTTATTGCCCTTGCTTTTTAATATTTCCATGGCAATAATGTTTGGTTTAATTGCAGCTGTAACATTTTGCATAGCAGAACCAAGGCTTTATGCTATATTACATAAGGAAAAAGATGACAGGCTGCCCATTACTTTCCCTACAAATTATCCTGATGATGCTGATAATGAAGATGATATTGATGATGAAGATGATAATACCAACTTAGGAAACGACCATATGGGAGAGAATAATGGGGTGAATGTAAGTAATAATAGTGAAGATAAAGATATAGATGATATAGAACCTTATACGCCACCAGAACAAGTTATTGTGGAGCAAAAGATAAGAGCGGACATGGAAGATTACACCAGTATGTATGATGAGATTAGGAGAGTGGCTAACTCTGCCAACCAATCTATAGTAAGAGTATCCAGTACAATCAATAGGAAAGATTGGTTTGGGAACCCAGTCAATAAGAAGGTAGAAACTACGGGGATTATAATAGCCAATAATGGCAAGGAACTACTGATACTTGTCAGCCTGGATAGGATAAAGGGGGCTAGCAGTATTCATGTGGTAATATCGGATACCCATTACTTAGAAGCTAAGATGCAGGATTATGAGAATGATATTAATTTGGCAGTTATTGCTATTGATTTAGAGGACATCCCTTCTGTATATATGAATAATCTTAAAGTTGCAAGCTTAGGTGAATCCTACACACTGGCATTAGGATCTCCAATACTTGCCCTAGGAAATCCCAATGGATATCCTATTTCCATGGAAGTAGGTGTAATAACCAGTAAAGGTAGCTCTGCAATTATTACAGATAATAAGCTGGATCTATTTAATACTAATATTATGGATAACGAATATAGCGATGGGGTCATTGTTAACATGAAAGGAGAAGTTATTGGTATCATTACCAGAGCTTTTAAAGAGGGGGTAAATAATGATATCAATACCAATATTGGTATTAGCAAATTAAAAAATATTATAGAAAGAATGGTCAATGGCAAACCGAGAATATATTTTGGAATCATAGCTCAGGAATTAACTGATGATGCCAAGGCGCAACATGACCTTGCCTTAGGTATCTATGTAAATGAAGTTGAAGCCAATTCACCTGCGTATAAGGCTGGAATAAAAATTGGTGATATTATAACAAAGGTCAATGATAATATTGTATCAAGCTTAAATAGCTTTTACAATATGGTTTCTAACTGTGAACCAGGTGATGAGATAACAGTTAATGTTAAGAGAACATCCCAGTCCACGGATAAAGAACTGGATATTAAGGTAATACTAGAGGAAAAGGGCAATAATAAGAAATAGGCAACAGCTTTACTGATGAGGGTATAATCCAATAAAACCGTAAGGAGTATACCCTCATTAAATTTATAAAAATCTCTACTTTAATGGTTATTTTAATAAAAACCTACTTTAATAGCTTTATATATCTGAAAGGGTAGGGTATAATAAATGGTATAAAGTAGATGACATGCAATGATTTAATTAGAAAGGCTTTTAAAATGAAGTATATTCAAGATTTGAGAGATGGAGACAAGGTAACTAATGAGATTTATTTATGTAAATTAAAGCAAACATTAACAGGCAAGAATAATCGGAGTTATGATTCTTTAATTCTACAAGATAAGACAGGAACAATTGATGGAAAGATATGGGATTTAAATAGAGAGATAGGCCAGTATGATACAATGGATTTTGTACATATTGATGGTGTTGTTAGAACCTATCAAGATGCGCCTCAACTCAATATAACAAGGATATATAAAGCTAGTGAGGGAGAATATTATCCTGAGGATTATTTCCCTATGACAACTAAGGATATTGACTCAATGTATCAGGAAATTAGAAATTTTGTACAATCAGTTAAGGATAATTATTTAAGGACATTATTGGAGCGGTTTTTTATCGAGGATGCTGAATTTGTAAAGAGATTTTCAAATCACTCTGCAGCTAAAAGTGTTCATCATGGATTTGTTGGTGGTTTATTGGAACACACCTTGGGCGTTACTAAGATGTGCGATTATTATGCCAGTAATTATCCTATCATTAATAGAGATTTATTGATTACAGCAGCCCTATTTCATGATATCGGTAAAATGGATGAGCTTTCTTCATTTCCACACAATGATTATACTGATGAAGGACAGCTGTTAGGACACATTTTCATAGGAGCTAGTAAAATACAAGAATGTATTAAGAGTATTGATAAATTTCCAGTAAAGCTGGCCAATGAATTGTTACATTGTATCTTGGCCCATCACGGAGAACTGGAATATGGCTCTCCAAAGAAACCGGCAACAATGGAAGCCTTAGCCCTTCATCTTGCGGATAATACAGATGCAAAGATACAGACAATGACAGAAATATTAAATAATGGAGATCCTAAAGCGGATTGGTTGGGCTATCAGAGATTATTTGAATCTAATATAAGACGTAGTTCTAAATAGATAAGAATTAGAATGGTTGGTGACATCATTGCAGATAGCAGTTAGAAAAAATGATTTACTAGAGATTACGATAGAAGACATAGGAAATGATGGGCAAGGAATAGGTAAGTATAATGGTTACACCCTATTCGTCAAGGATACTGTGGTAGGTGACAGGGTACAGGTTAAGGTGATGAAGGCTGGTAAAACCTATGGATATGCGAAATTAGTTGAGATATTACAGCCTTCTGAGTATCGTGTTACACCTAGATGCCCCATTGCTGATAAATGCGGGGGTTGTCAGCTACAGCATATGGATTATCAAAAACAGCTGGAATATAAAGAAAATAAAGTTCTTAACTGTTTAACTAGAATTGGGGGCTTTAAGGATATACCTATGGAGCCTATTATAGGAATGGATCAGCCTTACTATTATCGTAATAAATCTCAGTTTCCCGTAGGTCTTAGAAAAGATGGAAAGGCTGCCATAGGCTTTTATGCGGGGAGAACCCATACAATTATAGATACAGAGCATTGCTATATTGGTGCCAAGGTCAACGATGATATAATTAAGTTTATCCGTTCCTTTATTGAGGAATATAAGATCGAGCCTTATCAGGAGGAGGCCCATAAAGGCCTGCTAAGACATATACTGATTAGGGTTGGATTTCATACTGGTGATGTTATGGTATGTCTAGTCATCAATGGAAATAAATTGCCCCATAGCCAGGAGTTAATCCAAGGACTTAAAAAGATACCAGGCATGAAATCTATTTGTATAAACATTAATAAGGAAAAGACCAATGTAATATTGGGTGAGAAGATTATCCCCCTATGGGGAGAACCATATATTACTGACTATATAGGATCGATTAAATATAGGATATCACCATTATCCTTTTATCAGGTAAATCCTATCCAAACAAAGAAATTATATGATCTTGCCCTAGAGTATGCTGGCTTAAAGGGAGATGAAATCGTATGGGATCTTTACTGTGGTATAGGAACTATATCTTTATTCCTGGCGCAAAAGGCAAAGCAGGTATACGGTGTTGAAATTGTCCCTGCGGCAATTGAAGATGCTAGGGCCAATGCTGAGTTGAACAGCATTAAGAATACTGAATTCTTTGTGGGTGCAGCAGAAGAGGTACTGCCTAATAAACATAGAGATGAAAATCTCCACTGTGATGTTATAGTAGTTGATCCCCCTAGGAAAGGCTGTGATCAAAGTTTATTGGAGACTATTACAGCAATGGCGCCAAAGAAAGTGGTATATGTATCCTGTGATCCGGCAACTTTAGCTAGGGATTTGAAGTATTTATGTGAAAATGGATATGAGCTTAAGAGAGTGAGAGCTGTAGATCAGTTTAGTCACAGTGTTCATGTGGAGTGCGTAGCATTGATGTCTAGGGTAGATGAATAAGTGTAATTGAAGTGTTGATAAAATAAGGTTTTCCAGTGTTTTGGGGAGTTACCAATCCTGGAAAATCTTATTTTTATTTGAATGAAAGCGAAGTGGAATTTTAGTTAACAGTAGGGTTGAGTTGATAGGATGACTTTAGCGTAGGAGAGTTGACAGAATGAATATATACTAGAATCATAAATAGCGTAAAATTACTTTAAGTTAAAAGCAAAAAAATAAATGTAGAGAATATCACTTTGTGTTAT
>JAAYPX010000228.1 GCA_012519565.1 Clostridiales bacterium
AACTATATTATACTGCCAAATCTTACTTATTAGAAAAAATAATAGAAGATTTGGCAGATTTGTTAGAGTTGTATGGGCGATTCCCAGGCTAGCCCTTAAATTTGTGCAACAAGACAAAATATTTGAAATAGTCAGAAAACCAAGAAAAAACAGTTGATTATAAAAATCTAAAAGGTATAATTAAATAGTAGTAAATGGCTTATTTCGATACTAGATAAGGTTAGGTGGAATCGCTAATGAATATAGAGAATAATGAATTTATCCATGATCGTTTACATGAAGAGTGCGGTGTCTTTGGGGTCTATGACCTTAGTGGCAAGGATATAGTTTCTACAATGTACTATGGCCTATTTGCTTTGCAACATAGGGGCCAAGAGAGTTGTGGTATGGCTGTTAGTGATACTAAAGGCCCTAAGGGTAAAGTGAAGTCTGTTAAGGATATGGGATTAGTTAGCGAGGTATTTAATCAAGAGAACTTAGACAAGCTAAGTGGGGATATTGGAATTGGTCACGTCCGTTATTCTACAGCAGGGGAAAGTGGTATCCATAATACCCAGCCCTTGGTATTGAATTATATAAAAGGTACCCTCTGTTTGGCTCATAACGGTAATTTGGTTAATGCTAATGAACTAAGAAAGGAATTAGAATATACGGGAGCTATTTTTCAGACTACAATAGATACAGAGGTAATTGCCTATCATATTGCCAGAGAAAGGCTGCATGCGGTGACTATAGAAGAAGCAGTTGTTAGAGCAATGAAGAAGCTTAAGGGAGCATATTCAATGATTATAATGAGCCCTAGAAAGCTGATAGGGGCCAGAGACCCCTTAGGTTTCCACCCATTATGTATCGGAAAAAAGAAAAATGCTTATATTCTAGCATCAGAAACGGCAGCCTTAAATGCAGTGGATGCAGAGTTTGTAAGAGATGTAGAACCAGGGGAAGTGGTTATGATTGATGAGAATGGTCTCCATTCTGATAAATCCCTCTGTGGTTCTAATAAAGCTAGATGTATTTTTGAATATATTTATTTTGCAAGGCCAGACACCCATTTTGATGGTATCAGTGTATATAATTCCCGGGTTATGGCAGGACGTATCTTGGCCCAAACCCACCCAGTAGAAGCGGATGTTATAGTAGGTGTTCCGGATTCTGGTAATGCTGCTGCTATGGGATATGCTTTAGAATCGGGGATACCCTTTGGAATGGCCTTTGTGAAGAATAGCTATGTAGGACGAACGTTTATAAAGCCCAAGCAAAATCTTCGGATTTCAGCTGTTCGCATAAAATTAAATGTACTTCCAGAAGTAGTTAAGGGGAAGAAAGTTGTAATGATAGATGATTCTATCGTTAGGGGGACCACCTGTGCCAATATAGTTAAGATGCTAAAAAAAGCTGGGGCAACAGAGGTTCATGTTAGAATAAGTTCACCCCCATTTCTGTATCCCTGTTATTTTGGAACAGATGTACCCAGGGGAGATCAACTGATTGCCCGTAATAATACGGTAGAACAGATAAGAAAAATGATTGATGCAGATACCTTAGGTTATCTATCAATTGATAGATTAAGTGATTTGATGGAAGGGGATACTGGATACTGCGATGCTTGCTTTACTGGAAACTATCCATTAGACCCTCCTAAGGAAGATTTTAACGTAGAGTATGAGGAATAAAAGACTTTATTAAATAATAGAACGCCGGTTTGATTATGAATACTATGAAGCATAATCAGTAACCGGCGTTTATTGCTATAATAGGAGATAGAATTATCTTGCTTAGATAATTCTGCAACCCACCTGTTCTACTCCTCGCCTAATTCGCCTTTCGTCTGCAGTATCATTGTAATTTACTTCAATAGAGCCTCTTCCTAGATCTACATTTACCTTTCTTACACCATCGATGTCCTTTAAGACATTTTTAACCTGTGTCTTAATCTGTGAATTTTGTAATCCGGTAACATTGTACTGTATACTATTCATATCCAGGCTCCTCTCCGTTTTAGACACAACAAGTTACAATGGGCAGGTTTGCTTTTCTTTATAGCAATTTAGGAGGCATGGCCTCGGAATTTATTTTTAGTATTTTTGCTATAAATTATTCAAGAAAAGTTATCCTACTGCACTGGAATGCGAAGTACTGATACAGAATATTTAGGAGCAGTATAAATAAAGGCTTCATCTACTTCTATAGTAGAATCTTTGATAGTTACTTTTTCAGGATTATTCTCGTTATTGAGATCTCCTAGGGTTTCGGCAGCCAATAAGGAGAGGGAGGCTGTGCCTTTTTCTATTTTAATATCCTCGGATTTGATAAGAATATTTTGAGCTGTATCCGATACATTGACAAGTTTTATTATTAAATCACCCTTCTCATCCAAGCCTGTTACCTGATATAGAGCTTCTGGCTGAGGGATATTATAGTTAACAAGTTGCCTGTCATTAATAAAACACTTAATATTGTTATCGGTCACAACAATCTTAATCTCATATACAGTATTGTTTTTTACAGAGAAATTAGTAACTGTTTCAGGAATTTGTCCGCTTTTACTTCCTCCAATGGTCTGCTCTAGACAGGCTACTGTGTTATCCCAGCCACCGATATTAAAATGGAAGAAATTATCCTTGTCCTTTACTGCGAAGGGTATTAGAAAACCTTCATTACCTCCGAATTTTATTGCACTTAAGGTCAGAGTATAATTGCTCCAATTTTCATTACCGATATATATTACATCACCAGTAACACTATTAACCGGGTGAGAGGCTTGGGATTGTTTTAGTTTGCCATCATCAATAGTCCATTTACCGCCTATTTGGGTATAAGTATCTAAAGTATTAGTTTCAAAATCATCACTAAAAAGTATTTCCCCCGTATCATTATCAACAACCTTAATGTTATCAAAGGTGGCAGCAGTCATCCAGGTACCCAGTCCTATTTTTCCTGAGATTGTACTGCCGGAGCTTTCTTTTCTTCCCTCAAGGGTGGTGCTTAAAACATAATCGCTTTTATTATTGGCAAATATTTTCTGCACATAGTAATTAACCGATCCCCACACGGAATTATTATTAAACCATATTAAATCCGGTGTCCACTGAACGGCAGTGCTGTTACCAAAGAGTGGGGCATAGGAGGCTAATTGAACAATATCTCCATTCCGTTCTAAACCTGTCATAAATGCAGCTTCTGCTAGGGCAGCCTGGGCAGTGTTGGATTTTGCTGCATATTCACCGAGAAATACTGGAGTACTGTTTCTATCATAGGAGTCATAGCGGTGGGTATTACTTAAGAACCAAGATGGCATCATATAATAATGTTCATCTACTAATCCTGCGTAATCTGATCCGTGGAGTCTAATCTTATTCCAGGCATAGCGATCAGAAGCCACAGGTCCATTAGCTACTATTAACTCTATGCCTCCATACATTTCAGGATTTTCCTCAGCAGCTTTCTGGAATGCCTCTTTGAAGGCTTCATATCTGGAGAAATACACTTCACCCCATTGCTCGTTTCCAATGCCAATATAGTTTAGAGTAAAGGGTTCTTCATGGCCCAAGGAGATGCGGACAGCTCCCCATTTGCTATCGGCTCCCCCGCGGCAAAATTCAACTAAATCCAGAGCATCTTGAATATATTGGTTAAATTCCTCAGTACCTATAGCATGTAACTGGGCTGGGGTACCAGTTGATTTTACCCCTTGAATCTGACAGGAGAGACCTGCATTGACAATGGGGATAGGCTCTGCGCCTAGATCCTCACAAAGTAAAAAGTATTCATAAAAACCTAAGCCATAAGACATGTAGTAAGGGTGATTAGATGCAGCATTTAGGTTACCCCATATATTTACCCCTAATGGCCTTGTGGCTACATCTCCGTAAGTTACCTCACCATTAATCTCAAATTCTAAGCCATTGCCAATAGAGCTCTTCCAGTCATAGGCACTATCTAAGGTCTTACCCTCTACCACGCAGCCACCAGGGAAGCGAATAAAGGCAGGTGAGAGGGCTTCTAGGGTCTGGGCAATGTCTTTTCTTAAACCATTCTTTCTGTTTTTATAGGTATCCCTTGGGAAAAGA
This sequence comes from Clostridiales bacterium, assembly GCA_012519565.1. Lineage (GTDB taxonomy): Bacteria > Bacillota > Clostridia > Lachnospirales > Lachnospiraceae > Mobilitalea. Next base: position 4,071 of record JAAYPX010000228.1, read on the forward strand.
GAAATCATATCCATATCTACACAACCATCTTCTATAAGGACGTAGAGCTTTAGACCTTGGGCAATAGTAGATGATGCGGTAATTTCAGCTTCATATTTCCACCACTGATCTTTGATACCAGAGATAGAAGTCTCTCCATGGATATTACCGTCCCTGTCTTGTAGACGAACTACAATGGGGCCGGAATAATCCTTACTCCTAAAATATGCGCTAAAATCGTAGACTGCATTTTCAGTAATAGACAAGCCATCTAGGAAACCTATATTGCCGATACCAGCCAAGGAACCAGAGCTATTAGTTAATCTGGCATAATTAGGGTTATGTTGATTTAAAAATGTTCCATCAGAACTGCCATCAATTATGTCAAAAGAAATATCACCTAAGGTGTTCCAACCATGTTTATTGCCTCCAGTTGCCATTTTGCCGTATTCGAAGGAGCGGTTTTTAATCATTTCTGCATATATTCCTCCATCGACTGCAAAATTAATGTCCTCAAAGAATAAGCCGTAGAGATTATCGCTGATTTTTACTGGATTTGAATTGCTGATATGTAGGGTGTAATTGTAATCAAAGCTGTCAACTTGTAACTGATCAAATGTGGGAGTAGGCGAGACTGAGATATCGTTTCTTAAGTTATCATCCTGTTTGGTCGTCTTATTGGTTTCTTGATTATTATTAATATCTTTTCTAGTGTCCATAGTAGCTCCTTTCTTGCATCCTGTTAGTAATGTAATAAAAGTGAGTATAATGCATATAAGTAATAATTTTGATGCTTTTTTCATAAAAAATACTCCCTCCCAATATAAGTAATATAGTAGACAGATTGTGATATAAATGATTGAAACTATATTTAAGTAAATCATTAAGTATTTTACAATATAATGAAACAAAATGCAATAGCCCTATTGATTTTCACAAAAATATTATGTATAATAGCTACAAACCCAACAAAATCAACAAAAAAGCAGTTATTACTTAACTTGATAGTAATGTTTTAAAGGGAATAATGAAGGGTAATAAATAACGAAAATTAGGCTACATGGAAGATGAAGAGTAGGAGCTATCATGAAAAAGTCAGGTTATCTGTTAGCCTGTATACTAATAGTTACTAGTCTATTAGTTGCATGCGAAAAAGAAGATGTTAGTAGTATAAGCGGTGATAATGGAGGGGGTAATGAAGTAACTCCTACCCCAACGGTATCGATAGAAGATGAAGAATTAAAATCTGATGAGGATAAGGAAGTAAAAGAAGATGAAAAGGCCAAGGATGATGAGCTAGCATCCAAGAAAGATTTGGAGAATGAAACCAATAGTGAAAGGGAAGAGGAGATTATAAAAGAGTTCCTTAGTAAAATCCCCTTAAAAGCTACAAAGCCGGTGGAATATAGATTTTTTAATACCAGTGTCCATGATCCATCTATAATTCAAGTAGATGATACTTATTACATATTTGGCTCCCATTTAGCCGTGGCAAAAACCACAGATCTAATGAATTGGACTGCCATTGCCAATGGGGTTACCAAGGGGAATCCAGTTATTCCAGATGCTATGACAGAGATGGAAGAGGCCTTCACTTGGGCAAAGACCAATACCTTTTGGGCTCCTGATGTTATACAATTGGAAGATGGTAGATTTTACATGTATTATTGCAACTGTGAAGGCAGTTCTCCCCTAGCGGCCTTGGGAGTGGCAGTAGCAGACAAGGTAGAAGGGCCATATAAGGATCTGGGTATTATATTGAAATCTGGATATCCAAGGAATGTTCCCGATGAGGACGGCAATGTCTATGATGCCAATGTAGATCCCAATGCAATAGATCCCTGCTTATTCTACGATAAGGATAATCGTCTATGGATGATATATGGCTCCTATTCAGGAGGTATCTTTATCTTAGAGATGGATCCCAAGACAGGTTTTCCTCTGGAAGAAGGTTATGGTAAGAAATTATTAGGTAAGAATCATTTAAGAATTGAGGGGGCTTTTATTCAATATAGTGAAGAAACAGACTATTATTACATGTTCTTATCCTTTGGCGGTTTAGCAGCAGATGGTGGATATAATATCCGTATTGCTCGGTCTAAGAATCCTGATGGACCATATTATGATTCTGCTGGTAACGATATGATTGAATGCCAGGGACCAGCCGGTACCTTCTTTAATGATAGGGCGGCGGAGAAATATGGTGTCAAACTAATGGGGAATTTCCATTGGAACAGCATAGAGGGGGAAGAAGAAGGAGCCAGAGTGGGTTATATATCTCCTGGGCATAATTCTACTCTTTATCAGGAGGAAACAGGTAAGTATTTCTTAATATTCCATACTAGATTTGAAGGAAAAGGTGAAATGCATCAGGTACGGGTTCATCAAATGTTCTTAAATGAGGATGATTGGTTTGTTGTGGCTCCTTATCGATATGTAGGGGAAACTATCGGTACATATACTAAGGAGGACGTGGTTGGAGTCTACAAGATGATCAATCATGGAAGAGAAATTACTCATGAAGTTAAAAAATCTACTGATATATTTTTAATGGAGGATAACACTATAATTGGAGATGTCCAAGGAAGGTGGGAATTAAAAGGGGATAACACCTGCATATTGACAATTGAGAATGTTACATATAAAGGGGTATTTCTTAAACAGTGGGATGAATTTGGCTTAAAGAATGTTATGACTTTTTCAGTGCTTTCGGAAGAAGGAGTGGCACTTTGGGGAAGTGGATATGAAGCAAAGGAGTAAGGAACACCAATAAAGACTCCATAGTAGGTAAATAATATTTTAGGGTACACAGGTCCATTACCGCATAACCTGTGTACCCTCATACTTAGTCTTCAGCAAAAAAGGTTTTAACACGGATTGCTTGATTATAATCTCCGAAATCTTCTCCAAATAGGGTTAATCCGCCACAGTTTGTAGTATCCTTTGGAACTTCAAAACGAAATGTAATGGTGCTGGAATAGTCAATCTCTAAGTCTTCTATAGTGGTCTCCGAAATTTGACTTCCTCCATCAATAAAGGTTCCTTCGGAGCTGATAATTAATGTTTTAAGTAATCCGTATTGGTTTAGAACATCTGGCCACCAAAGTGGTGTTATGTAACCTTTACGGTCGCCAAAATCACCAGGGCTGACCCAGTAACCTAAAGATTTACCATTAATAGAAAAATATATATCCGAAGGATAATCTTCCTTGTAATCAGGGTATTCGGAACAAATCTCAAAGGAAATCTGCAACTCTGTTAAACGCTGTCCCGGTTTTAAATGATTAGGTATATTGTATTCTATATAACCGCTCCCAAACCATAAGATACCGGCTTCAAACCGCTCTGGAAAATTAAAATATCTAGGGTCATCAAATTCTCCAATTATTGATTTTACTGAAGCTAGGCCACATGTGGGAGTCACCTTGCAAGATGTAAAATAACCTATCCGAATATCGTCTTGATAACATTTTTTGTTCTCTTTCAATGGGACTAGATCAATCATTAGTCGATCGTGTTTGGGGTAGACGATCTTCATTGTTCCCCTCTTACCTGAAGTGGTACAAATGTTTACCAAACCAGCCCCCTCTAACTTCTTTACATGCATGGAAATAGCACTGTTGGTAAGATTAAGGGCTTCTGCTAGGTCGTTCATGCTCATTTGCTTGTCACCATAGATTATTTCCATTATCTTTAAACGCATCGGCGTACTTAATGCTTTTAGGACATCTTCAGCTTCTTGTAACGATTTAAAATATAACATTGATTATAGCTCTCCTTACATAACTTAATATAGTATATAAATTATGATACTAGGGTTGTAGCCATAAAATCATAATTATAAACATTATAATTACTATTAATTATAAAGTCAATTGATTGTTAATGAAAGAACATATTATTTGATTAAATAGTAAAACAGTAAATAAAATCATGTAAATATATATAAAAATAT
>JAAYPX010000002.1 GCA_012519565.1 Clostridiales bacterium
GGTTGAAAACAGTATAGTCTGCTTTACGAATTTAAAGCTGCTATAATTCATGGATACAAGAAAAGGCGCCCCTATTGTTAAATCAAGTACATTAGAGGTGTTTTTTTATTAATGAATTTAAGTAAGCGATAAATATATGAATATTAAGAGGATTATTAATATCCTTAATTAATATTGGAATATCACTACAATAATGTATTATATTAACATTACATAGAATATAAAATTATCCACAAATATTGAGTATGTTATAAGGGAGGGTTTAATTGCAGGAATATTTTAATAATTTCAAATTAGAAACAACATCAATTTGGTCATTCCCAAATAGAGGAAATTGGGCAACACATTCTGGTTCATTTAGAGGAAATTGGTCACCTTATATTCCAAAAAACCTTATATTAAGATATACGAAAGAAAATGATTGGATTTTGGATCCGTTTTTAGGAAGTGGAACAACAGCTGTTGAATCAGCATTGTTAAATAGAAATTGTATAGGAGTAGATATTAATCCGAAAACTATACAGATTGCGAAAAAGAATATGGAGGCAATTGAAACAAGTTGCCATATTATTATTAAGCATGGAAATGCATGTAACATGAATTTTATAAAAAATAATAGCATAGATCTCATATGCTTGCATCCGCCTTACTGTAATATTATTAAATATAGTAAAGATATTGAAGATGATTTGTCATTACTTAATGAAGAAGAGTATTATAAAAAAATGTGTATTGTTGCTAGTGAGAGTTATAGGGTATTAAAAAAACAAAAATACCTAGCAGTATTGATTGCAGATATGAGACGTAATGGAAATATTATTCCTCTAGGATTTAACGTAATGAAGATTTTTCAAAGTATAGGTTTTACATTAAAAGAGATAGTGATAAAAGAACAACATAATTGCCGATCTACAGAGAAGTGGGAAGGCATTATAAAAAAGCAATGCTTTTTATTAATCAAACACGAGTATTTATTGATTTTCAAAAAATAGGAGGTACAAAGATGGCAAGAAAAAATCCATTAGTTTCGCCAATATTAAAATGGGTAGGAGGTAAAAGACAGCTACTGGATAGCATCGAGCCGCTTATACCGAAATGTTCAACATACTATGAACCATTTGTTGGAGGAGGAGCAGTGCTTTTTTGCAAACAACCAAATAAAGCTGTAATAAATGATTCCAATGCTGAATTAATAAATGTATATGTAACAATCCGAGATAATCCAGAAGAGTTAATAAAGATACTGAAGGAACACAAAGAAAACAACTGTGAAGATTATTTTTATGAAATTAGAGCTCTAGATCGTGATAGATATGCATTTCAAGCGTTGACTGATGTTGAGAGAGCAGCAAGAATAATATATTTAAATAAAACATGTTATAATGGTTTGTTTAGGGTGAATAGTGCAGGCGAATTTAATACTCCTTGGGGCAGATATAAAAATCCGAATATAATAAATGAAACTACCATATTTGCTATGCATACATACTTTAATAAAGCAAATATAACCATAAAATGTGGAGATTACAGAGACGCGTTAAAGGGGATAAGAAAGGGGGCTTTTGTTTATTTTGATCCTCCATATATGCCAATTAGTTCATCATCGTCTTTTACGGGATATACAGCAGGAGGATTTAGTGAACAGGAGCAAATAGCGTTAAAAGAACAATGTGATGCATTAAATGCCAAAGGAATTAAATTTTTATTATCAAACTCATCATGTTCTTTCATTGAAGATTTATATAGTGATTACATCATAGAGCATGTTAGTGCTACTAGAGCGATAAATTCTAATCCCGAGAAGCGTGGTGCGGTAAAGGAGGTTTTAATAAGAAATTATGAGCTTGATTGATGACAAATGGGAAATCCTATTTGATAAATACAATATTGAAAATGAAATTAAGAGCAAGGGTTTATTTTACATTACAGCTGATCAGATTAGAGAAGTTAAAGAGCCAAGATTAATGACAAAGTTTGACACAAGAGAATCTTTACCTAGTGTGTTTAGAAAGAAAATATCGATTTTACCGGTTACAAGAGGAAAATATGTTCTTGGAGAGTTTGAACTATATCAGGACATTCCTGATAAGACTTCAGATATCAAGCAATTGACCAGTGCTAAGATACCAGATTATTATGAAACTATAGATATAAGTGATATTAGATCGGAAGCCAACGCTATTAATATCATGAGTATAGCAGGAATATTAGATGACTTTTTAGGAGAAGAAGATATGGTACAAACTGTATCAGGTCGTATGAGTTCTGGCAATTTTGGATTTTATATACATGATTTTAAGAGAACTAAAAAAAATGATAAGCCATATATAATTGTTAATAATTCGCAAGTTGAAATAGATGGAGGCTTCGAAAATCTAAATATTTTTTCGATTATTGAAGGAAAAAATGTGGTTTATAGTGATTTTTTGATAAGGCAGCTTTATTACCCAACCAGATTGTGGGAAGCTAAGATTAGCAAGCCTATTCGCCCTGTATTTATGGTATATTCAAATAGCATCTTTCGATTATTGGAATATGAATTTACAGAGATAGATTATTATAATTCAATAAAACTAGTTCAAGAACGAAATTATAGTTTAGAGGATACAGAAATTACTTTGGATGATTTATACGCTACATGGAAAAATACAATTATAAAGCCAGAGCCAGAAGTTACATTTATACAAGCAGATAGCTTTAATAAGGTTATTTCTTTAGTAGAGAATTTAAATGAAAGTCCAATGTTAACAGCGGAGATAGCAGAATTATTTGGTTTCAGGGAAAGGCAAGCAGATTACTATTATAATGCATGTAGGTATTTAGGATTAGCAGAAAAGAAAACAAACGAAGAAGGTGTTAAGGTATATATTACTGGTCTTGGAAAACGACTTCTTAGGATGAAATATAAAGAACGTCAACTAGAGTATGTGAGATTAATATTAGAACATCAGATATTTTATGATCTATTTGAAATTGTATTAAAAACAGGAGAACTTCCAGACAAAAGATATATAAAAGGAAAGATGAGAGAATTAGATGTATGTGGTGAGAGATTAATAGATAGGCGTTCAAGCTCTGTTAGAGGTTGGCTTAATTGGATTATTACATTAGTAAAATAATGAGAAATAGGGTCAAGAGGGGGGATATTGAAACTGGTTATTATATTCGGTCTCTTTTTTAGGCTCTATGTCAATAGTTGGGGTGGGATTCGTTGAATTCCGCTCCACTACTGTATTTAGAGCTATTTTAATGTTTAGGTCTATAATTCATGTTTTTGGGCATGCAAAATAAGCCTCTTGCCAAATCAGCATTTTTAATTAGATAGAGCACTGTATAATTCTTGTATGAAATCTTCTGAGGTTTTGCACTCCAAATGATATTCTCTTCAATACCTTGATTTTATTATTGTAGCCTTCTGTAGGTCCGTTAGTATACTTGTATTTAAATGCGTTTAGTATGCCTTTTGACCAGTTTCTATAGGTTTTTGCACAGTCTTCAAATTCGGGTATACCTGATTTTTCGTAAGCGGTCTCCAACAGGGTGCTTTGTATATGGAAAAGAGACTGACTATAATATAATTAGCCAGTCTCATAAATTTATTTGCCGCACCCGGCTTGTACAGTTTCTGACCAAGGCATCAAAAGTTCCAGATCTTCTGGATAATTATGATAGTCAGTGTCAGGCATGTACATTAACAAGTATTCAAGATAAGTATAGACGTTTAATCCGTTTGCTTTGGCTGTTTCAATTATGCTATACACTGCAGCACTTGCCTCAGAGAGATGGAGGAATTATCATGAGTAAACAGTTTGACAAAAAGTTTAAAGAGGATGCCGTCTGGTATTACTTTGAACATAAAGATTTAGGCCTCAAAGGGTGTGCAGAGAAATTGGGAGTAAGCCGCACTGCACTTAGTGTATGGGCAAAAGA
>JAAYPX010000229.1 GCA_012519565.1 Clostridiales bacterium
AAATAACATAGGATTTACAGTTTTTCCATCTTGTAGTACTTGGAAATAAAGATTACTTCCTTCAACAGAATAATATTTGCTAGGAGCCGCAATAGTTCCAATTACTTCACCTTCATCCAACCTATCTCCTACTTGTAAATTTACATTCTCTAGCTGACCATAAACTAAGTTATATCCATCACCTATATCAGTTGTAACTGTAAGACCTGTAACTTCATTGTTAGTAATATCTGTGACAATACTTTTAGTTGCAGCTTTTACTTCTGTACCTAACTCAGCATCTATAATAATTGCCGGGTTGATTTTAAACTGCTTTAGTGTAGGATGATAGATTGTATGATCCGTACTGTATTTCATTATAACATTGCCTTGAACAGGCCACATAAGACCTTCATTAATATTAAATGAAAGTTTAACTGGGGTATTCTGCGCTTGAACCGTCTTACCTGTAGTCTCAACAGCAGTGGGTACCTCAACATCTTTGCTTGTATCATTCTGCGCCACTTGATCATTTGCTGCATTATTAGCTTCTCCAATACCATCGTCTTCATCTACCGGATATTCGGCAAATTCAATTAAATCATCGTTAGGTATTGTGGTATCATTACTTGCTAAATCATTAGTTGCATCGTCTGTTTGTGAATTGTCGCTTTGCCCTTTATTAACAATTACATTAGACGAGGGGTCATTATCTGCCAACTGATCATCATATTCCTCAGAAGCTATGTTATTATCTGGTTCGTTAAGATCGATTTCTCCCTTATTGTCTTTATCGGTAGATAATCTGGATCCTACAACAGCTACTGCAGCGATAGCTAGAACACCGACAAATAATAACACATAATAACCTTTACCTTTGAAAAATTCAGTAAATTTATTTGTTTTCAATGTTATCACCTCTGATAATATTCTTCTCAGATAATAATTTATTTATACCTAAGTAAGATATTAGGAAGTGATAATTTTTAAATTTTTTTACCATTTTAAGGTATTTTATTTTATAAATTCAAATTCTGCCTCATTTTCCGTTGTGCTATCCTGGCCTATATATACTTTAAACTGTCCATGTTCTGCAACAAAATTCATATTTATATCTGTAAATTTCAGCATTTCACAATTTATTTCAAATGAAACTACCTGTGTTTCTCCCGGTTGTAGAAGGATTTTCTTGAAACCTTTCAGCTCTCTTATTGGCCGTACTACAGATCCTACAAGATCCTGAATATACATCTGCACTACTTCTTTAGCAGCTAGATTACCTATATTGGTAACTGCTACCCTAGCTTCAATTGCTGTATCGGATTTTAAAACATTACTACTTAACGTAATATTTGAATACTGAAAATCAGTATAAGTTAATCCGTATCCAAAAGGATATAGAGGGGTATTGGGTATATCTAGATACTTGGAAATACATCTGGTCCTTTCATTATCCTGGGTCAATCTTCTGCCTGTATTGAATTCATTATAGAATATGGGCACCTGACCAACAGAGTATGGGAAGCTCATTGCTAGCCGCCCACCAGGAGGAGTGTGACCAAATATGACATCCACTATAGCATTGCCTCCCTCAGTTCCTGGCATCCACACCTCTAGGATAGCTCTGGCTTTATCATTTATATCACGGATATCTAAAGGTCTGCCACTAAATAATATCACTGCAATATTTTTATTGACTTCATATACGGCATTAAATAATTCCATCTGCACCTTAGGAATAGTTATATCAGCTCGAGATGCCCCTTCTCCTGACTGTTCCCTATGCTCTCCCAGGGCCATAACTACAAGATCAGCCTCTTTAGCTTTTCTTACTGCTTCTAGCCTCATTTGATTTAGCTCATCTTCTGTAGCATCGCAGTATGAATTATAGGCAAAACCTGGAACATAATCACCTGGTGATAGGATTGTACTCCCCTTTGCTAGACTTATGTTATGATTATACCCATTCGCCTTTAAAGCTTCCTCAATAGTAACATTATCCTCTGTATTTACGAAAAACGACCATGTACTGTTCATATTCTTTTCAAAGATATAGGGGCCGATAAAGGCAATCTTCCTATGACCTTTCTCTAGGCTATCCTTAGAAATAGGTAAAAGCCCATCATTTTTAAGTAACACAAAACTTTCTGCCGCTGCCCTACGGGCCAGTTTTCTATGTTCCTCTGGTATCTCAGCCCTTTCATCCTCAATTTCATCTGCACCCTTATATGGATTCTCAAATAAACCTAACTTATTTTTTAGTTTTAAAATACGCATTACTGCTTCATCTATAAGCTCTTCACTGATCTGCCCTTCCTCTACCAATTTCTTTAGATTATTGGTATAACAATCAGTCATCATATCAATATCTACCCCAGCTACTATTGCTTTATAGGCCGCATCTTTTTTATCATGGGCGTAACCATGGTTTACCATCTCGGCAATAGAGGCCCAATCAGAAATTAGCACTCCTTCAAATCCCATCTCCCCTCTTAATATGTCTCGAGTAAGATAGGAATGACCAGTTACGGGAATAAGATTTATGGTATTAAAAGAAGTCATGGCCATCTCACAGCCTGCTTTAACAGCTGCTTCATAAGCTGGAAGATAATTGTCCCTAAGGGTTCTTTCAGAAAGCTCAACATTATTATATTCTCTACCTGCAGTTGGTAGGCCATAAGCAGCAAAATGTTTTACACAGGCTGCTAAAGTATCCTTACTTCCTACATCTTCTCCTTGGTATCCTTCCACCATAGCCTGGGCAAAGCAGCAATTTAGATATGTATCTTCACCGGTTGATTCCATAACCCTTCCCCATCTGGCATCCCTAACCAAATCTACCATAGGTGAAAAGGTCACATGAATACCTGCCCTGGCCGCTTCCCTGGCAGAAACCGCTGCAATTTCCTTCGCCAAATCCGTATCAAAAGTACATCCCTGGGCCAGAGGCATAGGGAAAATGGTACGATATCCATTGATAATATCAGCCATAAACATAAGAGGAATCTTATGTGGGTTTTTTTTCATGTAATTATCCTGTATCCTCTTAACATTTCTGGCTCCTGTAACATTAAGGACTGATCCTGCTTGATTAATCTGCTTTTCATTAATACCAAACTGCTTCATCGGCCCTGTTACAACCTCTGAATCCTCACTATAAAATTGCCCATTTAGCTGTAGCATCTGGTCAATCTTTTCATCCAAGGACATTTCTGATAATAGTTTTTGCAAATCCCTTTCTTCCATTATAAACCTCCTCTAAATTATTTATATAATTGTCTATACCTTACTTACTTCCTCTGAGCATATATGCATATAGGCTAAAATCTAGGTTCTCACCATAGTATAGATATAGAATATTTTTATCATTAACCTTATCTAGCCAAAAAGTGTATAACCTAGCCTTACCCACCTCGTCATCTAGGCTTTCACATAAATCCTGTAGCACATTAGACTCTTCAAAATCATAAATGCATTGCATTACAGTTCCCATATTAGATGGAAACCACATGGATTTATTATAATATTCCAGCTTACCATCGTTATCAATATCAGAGGAATAACGATAGGCTACATCATCGGCCTCGTATATACTCTCACCATTACCATAAATAACCCCATCATTATTGTTTAGAATATTAGGTAAGTTTTTATTAATAAGAGTGCTTTTGATCAGTGCCATTCCACTAAAGGATGAATCTTCATAAGTTATATCTATCTCATAATCCTGGATATCAAATGAGAAATTTATACCATCAGCAAGAACCCCACCCTCATATAAATACAAGGTATAGCCAGAATAATATTTGGTATTGTAATCAAATTCCTTCATTAGCAAATAGTTTTTACCTTGATATGAAATAAGTTTAAAATCTTGAAGGAAACATTCAAAGCTACTGGTTTTTGTATAACCTTCTTTATCAGAAAATTTATACAACTCCATGGTGCTAAATCCGCCAGTACCGCCGCCATAAAATAATCCAATTAAATCATCAGTTCCATCGTTATCAGCATCCACTTTAACTGGAGATACAGTCTCCATACCATATAAAGTCAACCCAGTTAGATTACAGTATTCCTCCTGACCTAATATGGTGCCAACCTCAATAGATGCAAAAGTTTCTTCCTCTTTACCTGCTTCCATTGCTTCAACTATAAAATCAACTAATTCTTGCGGTATCCTACTGCTATAGGAAAATGTCCTTTGACTTTCCATATCAGAATAATAACTGGCAAGTGCCTCGCTCACTGGTTTAGTAATTGCTTTAAAGTTTACATGAAACAACTTTTCACCTATGTAACCTGTCCTAATTTCCTCTGCTCCTTCCTTATCAGCCCCATTTTCCAGTCCTGCTAGCAACTGCCTATTATCATCTTCCATATTCATATCATCTATCTTAGACATATTATCAGTGGATATATCCTCAGTAGTTATATCTTCATTAGAATTATCTATACCTATAGATGGGATTGGACCTATTTGCTGATCATCTTCAGTAACATTTTTACATCCTGTCATCATTAAGCTTATTATAGTACATAAAATTATTGCCTTAATTTTTTTCATCCTAGTCTGCTCCTTTATTGCATATAGTTTTGTATTTATGCTTTTGCCCATACCCAAAAATAACAGCGTTAACCATATTTCTGTCCTAAAACCAAGCATTATATCCGCTCATCCTGAATTATACTCCATACAATAGACGAATAAAATATGTTTAATAAAACATTAAGATATTATTATGAATTTTGCATAATTTGGGATATAAATTTCCCAGCCCCTAATATAATATATAGACATAATTTACATGGGAGGCCTTATGAAAAAAATTTTAATTAATTCCATAGTAATTATAATCATAATATTATTACTACCATTTGTTTTTACCTTTATGTTTTCTAGTAATAATAATTCCAATGTAATAGATATGGAATACACTATCTACTTTGAACAAAATGGCAACAAAACAAAACTGGAATTTGATCAGTATATAGCTGGGGTTGTAGCTGCTAATATGCCAGCAGGATATCATATAGAAGCCCTAAAAGCCCAAGCAGTAATCGCTAGAACTTATGCACTTTATAATATCAATCTTTTATCTCAAGAAAGTCCAAATAAGACCCAATATACCACCTCTGAGCTAGGGCTTGCCTATATTAATACAGAGGATATGGAATATTATTGGGGTAATGATGATTATCTTACCTATCTGGCTAAAATAGAGAATGCTGTCTATGGTACCAATAACCAGGTACTACTCTATAATAATACGCTGATTTTACCAGTGTTTTTCGAAACAGGGAGCGGATATACTAGAAATGCTTCTGAGGCATGGGGTATAGATCTACCTTATTTAATCAGTGTACCCAGTAAACAGGATATTACCTCAATAAATTACCTTAAGATTGCAGAATATGATATAGAGGATGTCATTTCAAAATTACAACAATATTTTTCCAATATTAATATCTCAGAGATTAATTTCTTTGAAAATGTAGTTGTTACTGAAAGGGATAGTACAAACTATGTAATTAAAATAAAATTAGATAGTAGTACTACAATTTCAGGAGAAATGTTTGCCAAGGCATTGAGCCTTAGCTCTAATCATTTCTATATTGAAGAATACGAAAATAAAGTCCGTATAATCTGTACCGGTGTAGGTCATGGAGTAGGCTTAAGCCAATATGGTGCCAATGCCATGGCTGAAGAAGGCTCCTCCTACAAAGAAATTCTAACCTATTATTACAGTGGTACTCAATTAACGGACCTTGATGGTAAAAACTAACTTAATTATGCCATTGCCTATATTGTGTCGATTAGCCCTGTCAACAGAATTACAGACCGCTCAATAGCCAGATTTTCAAACTCTGAATAATCCATCTCAGCACTTTGGTCAGCCTTATCTGAGATGGCTCTTATTATAAGAAATGGAATTTTATTAAGGTAAGCTGCCTGGGCAATAGCGGCCCCCTCCATCTCGGTACAATAACCATTAAAATTCTCCACAAGCCATTCCTTCTTACTGGAATCGGATATAAATTGATCTCCGCTCACTATCCTACCCACATGTACTCCTACACTAGGAAGCTTTTCTTTGCATATCTTTTTAGCTTTCTCAATAAGGTCCATATCCCCTGGAAATATTGACTGTTCCATCCTTGGTATAACCCCCAGATCATATCCAAATCCAGTAGCATCTACATCATGTTGTAAGGTATCCTGTGAAAGTACTATATCAGCTATATTTATATCATTTCTTAAGGAACCTGCAACTCCGGTATTAATAACCACATCTACCTTGTAATGTAGAGCTAATATCTGAGTACAAATAGCAGCATTAACCTTGCCAATTCCGCAGCGTACAACTACTACTGATTTATTACCCAGTTTACCCTGGGCAAATTCCATTGATGCAATTTCCCTTGTTTCAACATCCGTCAGCATCTTTTTTAGGGCAGCTACCTCTTCTTCCATTGCTCCAATAATTCCAATTCTCTTCAATAGAAATCCCTCCACCTATCTTAATAATAATACTGCTTTTGCCAGATTGTAGTATTATTGTAGCCTGTTTCCTTGGTAAATACAAATTAATTATTTAATTTTCAAAAGTATTTGCAAAAAAATGTATTGTGATATACAATGTACTCGATTATAAATGTTATACATAAACAAATGGAACAAGGGATGTGATTTTTTATGATATATAAGACTTCAGGAGTATGCAGTAAGGAAATTAAATTTGAAATAAACCCAGATGATGAGACCATTAAAGCCGTTCATTTCACAGGTGGATGCTCTGGCAATACCAGTGGCCTCTCTAATCTCTTAGTGGGAATGAAAGTTGATGAAGTTATTAAGAGATTAGATGGAGTAACCTGTGGTGTTAGATCCACCTCCTGTCCAGATCAATTGGCAAAAGCTTTAAAAGAATGGAGGTCCCAAGAATGAAACGCATCGTTTTAACCGGTGGTGGTACAGCAGGCCATGTAACGCCATGTATTGCGTTATTACCAAGGCTTAAGGAAAACGGTTACGACATTCATTATATTGGCTCCTATGATGGAATTGAACGAAAACTTATAGAGGAATACCACCTTCCATACCATGGTATTTCATCCGGAAAATTAAGAAGATACTTTGATATTAAGAATTTCACAGATCCATTTCGGGTCATAAAAGGCTATTACGAAGCTAAAAAACTTTTAAAAGAGTTAAAACCAAATATTGTTTTCTCAAAAGGAGGCTTTGTAACAGTTCCAGTTGTCCTGGCAGCTAAAAAGCATAAGATACCAGTTATAATTCATGAATCTGACATGACACCAGGCCTAGCCAATAAAATAGCAATCCCCTCTGCCACAAAAGTGTGTGCTAATTTTCCAGAAACCCTTTCCTATCTACCAGCAGATAAAGCTATTCTAACGGGAACTCCCATTAGAAAAGAATTATTTGCAGGAAACAAATTACGGGGACTTGATTATTGTGGTTTCTCTGCCAATAAACCTGTTATCATGATTATAGGCGGTAGTTCGGGATCTCGAGTCATTAATGAAGTAATCAGAGGAATGCTCCCAACCTTGTTAAGGGACTACCAGATTATCCACCTCTGTGGGAAAGGTAATTTGGATAAAAAATTAAATAATACACCAGGCTATGCTCAGTTTGAATACAGTAAAAAGGAACTTAGTGATCTTTTTGCAGCTGCAGACCTTGTAATCTCTAGGGCAGGTGCTAATGCTATATGTGAGATATTGGCACTTCGTAAACCTCATATCTTAATCCCTCTTCCTAAATCGTCCAGCAGAGGGGACCAGATATTAAATGCAGAATCCTTTGAGAGACAGGGCTATTCCTATGTTCTTAAGGAGGAAGATCTTAGTATTGCCAGTCTTCTGGATGCAATTCAAACTGTTATGAACAAAAGAAATGTCTATGTTGAAGCTATGAATAAGAGTGAATTAAATAATTCAATTGACACTATTATACAACTCATTGAAAAATCCCAGTTGTAATAAGTTGTCATAATATAATTCAGATAGAAAATTAAAACCCCATCCTTTAATTGAATGGATTTCCCATTAGATTAGATGGGGTTTGTTTAATTTAATAATATAAAAACAATAAATTCTTAAATATATTTTTTAATTAAAACAGCCAGCTCTGCTGCCTCACCTTCATCATATTTACCAGAGGACCAAGTTATATTAACCTTATCATCCTTATATCTTGGAATTACATGGATATGATAATGGAATACTGTTTGGCCAGCGGCTTCACCATTATTTTGTAAGATGTTAACTCCATCGCAATTTAAGCCCATCTTTAAAGCCTTTGCCACCTTCTGGGCCACCAGCAAAGCCTTAGTAGCAAATTCTTCATCCATCTCAAAAAAATCTGCAAAATGCTTCTTAGTAAGTATTACAACATGGCCCTTGTTTGCTGGGGAAATATCTAGAATCCCCTTAAAATAATCATCCTCATATATTACTGTAGAGGGGATATCTCCATTAATTATCTTACAAAAAACACAATTACTTATCATTTAGTACCTCCTTTGTCGAATCTTTAATTTTATTTTATATTGTATTTATTCCCATAAATGATATAATTTCCCATGAGTACAATTTTAAAAATTTGTAATTATGGGGGGATAAGATATGACATCTAAAATTAATAAAGCAGACACACTACATCATACTGATATAGATTGCAAGGCTATTATTGAAAAAATAAGAGAAGAAAATAGTAAATTCTTCTCCATCTTTATTCATGAACTAAGGAACCCTTTGGCCTTAATTGATAGTACCATTCAATATATTGAAACAGTACATCCTGAAGCTAAAAATTTTAAATATTGGGACCAATTACATGATCTTATAAATGATATGGTTACTATGACCTCTGATGCATCCATACTTAATAAATGTTACCATTTAAATAATAAAGATACTAATCTTCTAACCTTATTAAATGATATGGTAGAATGTTATAAGCCAAAAGCCCTTCAGCATAAGCTGGATCTAAAACTAATAATAATGCCTGGTTGCGAAACCTATTTTTCCTCATATAATTGTGATCCTGATAAAATAAGGCACGCTATATCAAACCTTATAAAAAATGCAATAGAAGCAACCAGCCCAGGTGATTTCATACATATTACAATTGCATATCTTGAAGAAGATGATACCTTCCAGTCTAGGCTTTCAATTGAAGTAAGTAATAATGGTGCTCCAATACCAGAAGATGCGTTAGACAAAATCTTTCTGCCCTTCATGACCTTTAAGAAGGGTGGCACTGGAATTGGTTTAGCTCTGGTTAAAAAAATAGTAGAGCTGCATTATGGCAGTATCCAGGTGGAATCCAGTAATAAACTTACTAAATTTATTATATTATTGCCTTTGCAAAAGTAATAAATAGTCACCTTATTCTATCAATTTATAAAATATTAAACTGGAAGACCTGGTCAAAGGTCCGTAAAATCTTAAAATTACCTTTAGCAGATAAAACTCCAGACATAAAAGCTCCCTGAAAGGTTATACGCCCTAATATTAACTTGTTTATAACATCTCTATTGGTTTTAGCTATAACATCTGCATCAGGTTTTTCACCATAGTAACATTTTAAGTTTTTACCATCAATCTCAACAACTAATGTTTTTTTAACATCAGTTAAGGTGATTGAATAGGATGCCTTAAAATCCTCCAGGGGGTGAAAATTATCCCTTAGATTTTTTATAAACTCCTGAGTTTCATTATCTTGACCGTTACTATCAAGCATGTTTTTAAATAATTGAGTAAGCTCCTCTATATCTTCCTTCTGCTTTTTAACATAAGTCTCATCTGAGACATACACAGATAGTTGCTCACTTTCTTGTGGTGTCAGCTCAATAGTATTAGTCTTTAATATACTCTGCTTTATAGCAATATTACTGGTGGGCATCACTTTCATCTTCTGATTTATAATACGGTAAAAGTTTTCTCCTTGCTTCTCAATAATATTACCATAATCTGAATTGGTCTCAAAGTCCAAGTAGTTATCAACGTAAGCGCATAAACCACTACATGAAATTCCTCCAAGCATCTCCCATGATTTAATTAAGGTAAGCTCTGCTTCCCTTTCACCATAGGATGTTGCCATAACCACTGGAAGCATATACAATTTTTCTATTTTCTCCTTGTCCCCATAGAGCCAGCAGGCATCCAGAAATTGCTGCATATAGCCTCCAATGCCCAACCACTCCACTGTAGTAGCTAGGATAATTCCATCTGCATCTTTTAATGTTTTTGGCAACATAGCAATGGTATCCTTCTCCTCATAGAGATTATATCTTGTAACATTAACTCTTAACTCATTAAATACAGTTGTTAGCCTGTTAATTACATATATAGTAGGATCCTCAATCAATCCCCTACCACCATAATAAATGTTAATATTCATCTCCCATTATCTCCTCTTAAGTGTATATACAAATTTGTATACAGTTTTATATGCCTTAATGTCCATGAATCTTATATTCCTGTTTTCTTAAGGGTTTACGGTAAATAATAATAGAAAGTATCAATCCTGCAATAAAGCCACCTATGTGGGCTACATTATCGATACCTGCATTGGTAATTCCACCATAGAGACTAAATACTGCAAATAAGATTATCTGTCTACTGCTTATGTCTTCTAGATGCCCCTTGTTTACTATTAAAATATAAATCATAGCTCCCACAATTCCAAATATAGCTCCAGAAGCACCAACTGAATATATGCGATTATTTTTAAGCATATTATAACTTATAGAGCAAATACCTGCAATAATTCCAGACCCTAAATAGACCGTTAAATATTTTAATTTACCCAGGGCTCTCTCACAATTATCTCCTACAAAAACGAGGACTAACATATTATTAAATAGGTGTTCAAATCCAGAATGAAGAAACATGGAACTTACAACTCTGTAGTACTGCTTATCCTGGTAAACAAGTTTCCATGAAAGGGCCCCTTGCCGCAAAATATCACTCCTATTTAAAAACATATCATTAAGTACTACATACAAAAAAATCAATATGTTAATTCCTATAATAATAGAATTAACTGGTGTAATTATTTTATGAAGATTAGCTTTCGTTTTTTTATCACCAGTGTTATGAATAGATGGATTATCCATAAACCCATCAAGAGTAAACTCTATCAAGCTTTTTAATCCCATAAAATTTGAAGATTGATTCTCATATACAATCAGTGATCTAGTGGATAAATCAACTACCCAATGGGTATCTTCATCAGCGCATAATTGCTTTACCTTTTCTGGATTACAAGTATAGAGTATTCCTAGTATATTAGGGCTATTAAATCCTCTTTTAATAAAACTGTCTCTCACCTGCTCTAAAATATGCTCATATTGCTCCTTGGTAAATTCATCTCCATTCCACATTTCAAGGGCCGCCACGATATACATTTTATTATCCTGTAGACGATAAAATATATGTATCCCCTCAGTATTGATTTTAATATTATAAAAACCATCTTCAATTAAGGCTTCTATAAATCTATTTATCATAGTGTTATCCTTTTTCCTTCAGAATTAATCTTCCCACTTTAAGGCTCTCTTAACTGCCTTATTCCAGCCTCTAATAAGTTCCTTCCTTCTTTCTTCTGTCATAGATGGCCTAAAAACCTCTGCCAGAGCCCAGTTTTTTTTGATTTCCTCTCTATCCTTCCAGAAACCTACTGCCAACCCTGCTAAATATGCCGCTCCCAAGGCCGTAGTCTCAATACATTTAGGTTTTATAACTATAGTATCCAAAACATCTGCCTGAAACTGCATTAAAAAACCATTGGCACAGGCACCCCCATCCACTTTAAGACTTTTTAAAGGGCAAGCAGCATCCTGTTCCATAGCCTTAATAACATCATAGGTTTGATATGCAATGGATTCTAATGTAGCACGAATTAGATGATTTTTATTAAATCCTCTAGTTAAACCTACAATAGCTCCTCTAGCATATTGATCCCAGTAAGGGGCACCAAGACCTGTAAAAGCTGGAACAACATACACTCCATTGGTATCATCTACTTCCTTTGCATATTTTTCACTGTCTGCTGCATGTCTTATTATCATCAGTTCATCCCTAAGCCATTGAATGGCTGCCCCAGCAACAAATACACTACCTTCCAGAGCATATTCTACCTTGTCATTATGGCTGGCAGCGATAGTGGTAATTAAACCATTCTTGGACTCTATAGCCTTATGGCCTGTATTCATAAGCAAAAAGCAACCTGTACCATAGGTATTCTTAACTTCCCCTTGGGTAAAGCAGCATTGACCAAAAAGGGCCGCCTGCTGATCTCCTGCTGCTCCAGCAATGGGTATTTCATCTCCTAGCAAACTCCTATCGGTGCTACCATATACACAACTGGAAGGCTTAACCTCTGGTAACATCTGATAGGGTATGTCTAAAGCTTTGATAATCTTCTCATCCCATACCAAGTTATGAATATCAAAAAGCATAGTTCTTGATGCATTGGTGTAATCAGTTACAAAAATTTTTCCTTTGGTTAAATTCCATATTAGCCATGTATCAACTGTGCCAAAGAGTAAATTACCAGCCTTAGCTTCTTCCCTAGCTCCAGGAACATTATCTAGAATCCACTTAACCTTAGTTGCTGAAAAATAGGCATCAGGAATTAATCCCGTTGTTTGCCGAATGTACTGGTCCAATCCTTTTGATTTAAGATCCTCAACCATATCTGCTGTTCTACGGCATTGCCATACTATAGCATTATATATAGGCTTTCCTGTACGCTTATCCCATATAATAGTGGTCTCCCTCTGATTGGTGATACCAATAGATGCAATCTCCCTTGCTTCAATCCCCTGCTTTGCCATGGCTTCAGTTGCCACTGAAATCTGAGATGACCATATCTCCTTGGGATCATGCTCCACCCACCCTGGCCTGGGATAGATTTGAGTAAACTCCTTTTGAGCAATACTTTTAATGCTACCTTTTTTATCAAATATTATACATCTGGAACTGGTTGTCCCTTGATCCAATGCCATAACATATTTACTCATTTGATGATACCTCCAAATGTAATAAGACAATTATATTACACCTATTGTATCATTGTTTCCCTACAATTTACAATATGATAATACATTATTACTATTTTACATTTTATCAAAATAATATTTAATATTGGCAAAGCTTACTAAGTCCCCTATGTTTAATATTTGTCTTTCATAAATATTCAATCTTACACCATTTAGATAGGTCCCATTCTTAGAATTTAAGTCATACAAATAAAAAATTCCATCTTCCACTGTAATTTTGGCATGATATCTACTGACTGCCTCATTATCCAAGCAGTAATCCACATTTTTTTTAAGTTTACCGATAAAAAGGGGAAATTCTTTTATTATAATATCTTCATATGTGGAATCATCAACAGATTTTAATCTATAGATTGTGGCGAAGGAGCTGGTGGATATACTTGACTCGTTTAATAGAATTGTAGGATTATAATCTTCCTCAGAATATATCTCTTTACCATTGGAAGCTATATTATTAATATTATCAGCGCCCTTATTGATATCCTGATATTCATAATCATTTTTAACACTAAATTTGCTTTTTTCCGTATAATAATTATCTAGCTTATCTTCGGTTTGATTTATAAAGTCTATGCTTATACTATCTGCTATGATATCACTATTTATATCCTCCTCATCTTCCCGAGGATCTATATATTCACTTTTAGGAATAATCTTTGTAATCTTATTGTCATTCTTCCATATTATCCTTAGCAGATATGTTTCCAAGGAAGCCAGAAGTAATAATAAAAGTAATAGTTTTGTATAATCAATTTTAGTTCCAATTGAATTATGTATGAGCCTCCCTTTTATACAGAAAAGCAAAATAATTATTCCAGTTAATATTACTAAGCCTGTATAGACATATGTCTTATAGGGATAGCATAGTAGTTCCTCATCGCTAACCACCTTCTCCATCATTATAGGTATACTTAATTTCATCTTCTCCTGCAAATTCTGTTTGGCTGTCTCCATACATTTATGTTTTTCATTTTTAGGAGGATTAGAATCTTGATATAGTTCATTATGGGACTTATGTGGCTTCTGGTCTAATCTATTATTACTTGCATCATCATGGCTTATCTCTATGGACTGCTTAAATTCATTCATGTCATTCTTTATATTAATCAGAGCTTCCTTAAGGTGACAGAAGGCAAAGGTATCCTGCTTACTAGCTGAATACATACTATAAACTAAATAAACCGCCTCCTTGTCCCTATAGTCTACTTTGTTCATAATAAACTCAATCAAATCTGCCATTTGATCCTTAATATGTTTCCCATAACCAGAGTAATAACAAAGATATGCTTTACTAAAATTTATATCCATATAAATTAGATCTGCTTTCAATACAAAATCATCTTCTGAAAGCAAATAATCATAGGCTTCTTCTATAGTTGCTATTATACTATAGAGCAACTGCTTTACCTGACTACAAGATAGGGTAGCTTTACTTAATATATTACTCATAGACTGTTTTGACGTAATATCATAATAATAATAGGTCTGATTATCTATTACCCTTCGTTCTATGGCTAGGATCCCTTCTATTGGTTGACAACTTAACATCTTAATCCAATAACCTTTATCCCTAAGTCCATCACAACCCCTAATTACCATATAATTATTATTTATATCTCTTCTATACTCTATCTCCACAGTAATAAACACCTCCATAGGGAGTTCTAATAAAATACTATTGAGCCAATCTTCCTAGCAAACTATTTAGCCTTTCAGTTAACTTATTGATACTATTAGCTATATCCGTATTTTCTGTAATAAGATTACATATTCTAATAAATTCCGATGGGTTATGTACACTTTGTGTAGTTCCTATTGACTTTACCGAATATTTTCCCAATAGATTATCTACAGGATTTAGTGATATCTTTAATATGGTTTTTACCTTAGCACTTACTGTAAATGGGCTTATTTCTGTATTTATTTCTTTTACTTCAACTATAAATAAACCCCCACTTAATTCTTCTTGAAGTAATGTACTTAAAGCTTCAGTTTCTATATCTAATTGGCCTTTCAGATAATAAAATATACCCCGGGAATTAATATCTTCATACCTTATCTCAGCATTGCCCAAATCAACTGGATGTTTTATACTTAAAGCAGCCTTATAAACCCACTCATTTACTGTGCTCTCTATTCTGCTAATATCATGTAGATAGAAAGCAAAATATATTAGTGCAAATATAGTATATATAATTACTGGTAGAACAAAGGCTGCCTCCACTGTAATATTAGCTACAAACTTCTTCATATAATTACACCAACTCTAAAAAATCCATCATAATAATCCCTATATAACCTAGGCAGATAAAGGGTACAAAAGGAATGCTTTTCTTGCGATCTACTAATTTTAAAGCCAATAATATAATTGATATAAGAGATGCCAAAAATAAAGCCAGGGATAATAGCTCTAGATTAGCCCATAATCCCAGTGAAATGCCAGTTGCACACAAAATAAAACCGTCTCCCATACCTATCTTTCCACCGGTTATTTTACTAACAAATAATATTATGCCACCAACCATAATACCCCCTAATCTGTCAATCCAATTAAAAGTCCTAAAGGGAATTAAAACCAGTGCAATCACCGATCCTAATATTACAATCCAAAGACTAATTCTTTTAGTTTTTATATCCTGTATAGAACAAATAAAAAGCATAATAAATATAGCCATCTTTTCTATTGATGCAACCATACATAACCTCCTAATATGTACACCGTTTGCAGGGTCTTCTATCAGATACCTCCGATAAATATACCTCTATAACAGTCCTTTTTAATCCACTACAATTAATTGAGCTATGATATCTGTTGCCATCACTGGTAATATAATAGATATCATGTGTAGCTTCTTGCCTGCCACAACGCTCACAGGGGTAATATTTTGCCCCATAATCATTTCTTTGCTCTCTTGGTATACCATGAACTGACATAATTTTAATATTAATATGGGAGCAATCCCTTCTTTTATGGTATACAGTTCCTGTTTCTGTTATAAAAACCTTAACATCTTGGCTATCTTCTTCAGTACCAGTCTCGTCTGTAAGGTAGCTGGGATCTATTCTGATTCCTGTCCAGCACTTAAGCCTAACCCTTTGGACCATAGGTATATCCTTTAAGTGGAAGAAACCTATCGGGATTCTGATATGATAACTTACATGAATATCTACACAATTATCCTGATCCATTACCGATGAACCTTTGAAACTCACTCCATCCCAACCATGTAGAATACATGAATTATTAATAGTATCCATATCTACATGGCCTGCTGCCTGCAACTTCAGTAAGTTATCATCTATATAATCTGATAAGATATAGGAAACTTTAGCAGTATCCAAACCTACCTGGGTTATGGATTTTTGTATCATTTCCTGTAATAAAAATATCTGAATAAAATATAAAAATGATATTATAAAATATATAAATATAGGTAGAATAAGAGCAGCCTCTACTGTCAGAGATCCTGTTCTCTTTGATATTTTTCTCTGTGCTTTCATCTCAATACCCATTCCTGCGGTCTTTTGCCCATACTTGACTATTTAACATAAAATTGTTACTTATACTCTTATTATTGGAGCCTATATTGATCCGATGGACCAGGATGTCCGTTCTTCAACAATAGAATTGAAATATTAAAAAAAGCAAATGATTTCTTGGAGAGAGAGATTTTTTTTGATTTATTAGATTATTAGATATGAATTTATAGATTTGAAGAGCGGACATCCTGATCCACCAGAATACTTTACTAATAGCTATAGGATGCCTTTGTTTCATATAGATAACCGGAAATATCATAATCATTACTGAGTTTTTTAAGAAATGATAATCTAGTAAATTTAGAATGGACTATATAGGTTAAAGAAACTTTTAACCCATAATAGCAATTTAAGAAGTTAAAATTATCTTCATAGCGAATATGAAGGTTTTCCTGAATTAAATCCATTGCTCGAAATGTAAGCTCCTCTTTATCCTTCATAAATAATAAGATATGAATAAAGTCTTTGTAATTCATAGCCATGTTGGCCCTTTCTTTTATCAAAGAAGCCTTGCCTTTAACATAATTATAATTAAGCAGAAATACATCCTCATAATCCATAAGGATTTCGCTACCATTTTTTAATATTGGTACAGACTTACCTGTAAGCATTCCGCAGCTATCTACCAGTGCCTCTATAAAAGCAAGTAAAAGCATCATTATGGTTTGTGTGATATTGACCAGAATAGGCAGCCCTGTAAAACCTACCAAAGCTGTAGCAATCACCTTAGCCTCTCTACGCTTAGAGCTATCTCCTAAAACACTAATGAAATTCAAAATAGTTCTTATAAAT
>JAAYPX010000230.1 GCA_012519565.1 Clostridiales bacterium
AAATATGAGAATAATGCATAAATTGTCGAATAATAATATTAACCTTATAATAAATAAAAGCAATATAAAAACAGAATTAATTATAGAGAAAAAATAAAATAAAATTAGCTAAAATAAATTTTAAAATACAAATTAGGCTTAAAAATAGTGAGATAAAAACTCTAAAAACTTGACTTTTGTCACTAAACACTTATAATAGACTATAGACTTACCAAGAGTAATGTATAATAATCTAAAAAATTAGGAGGTTACTTGAATGTCACAAGGGATTTTACAAGTAGTGGTTAGAGATAATGTAAGTAAATCAAATAATAAAAAATTAAGGAAAGAGGGATACCTTTTAGGAAATATATCTCGCAAAGGTTTAGATTCTGTAGCAATTGCAGTAAAGGCTGATCAATTTAGAAAGGCTATCAAGCAATATGGTAAAAATGCAGTCCTTAAGTTGCAAACTCAAGATAATGACAATTATAATGTTGTGGTAAAAGATTCACAGGTAGCCTTTAAGGATTTTCAGTTTCTACATATAGATTTTCAACAGATATCACTAACAGAAGAGATTAAGTTAGATGTTGCGATTAAGTTTATAGGTCAAGAATTCCTAGAATCCAAACGTCTCTTATTGAACCGTCTAATGGATGCTATACCAGTATCAGGGTTACCTCAGAATATTCCCGATGAAATTGAAGTCGATCTAACTAATGTTAGTGCAGGCGATTCTATATATATCAGAGATATACAATTCCCTGATGGTATTACCCCAGATGTTGAAGGAGAACAGATGCTTGCATCTATAAGCGAAATTAAAGTTCAAGTAGCAGAGGAAGAAACTGAGGAGAACCAGGCAGAGGAATAATATATAGATAGAAGACAAGACCACCTTTTTATTAGGTGGTCTTACTATTGCTATATAACATACATTATTTACAATGAGGGAAAAATAATATATTATCATGATATAATTTAATTACTAAAATCTCGATAAATTATAGGAAGAGGGTTTACAGGGATGGATTATAAACAATGGAGACTGA
Source organism: Clostridiales bacterium (assembly GCA_012519565.1). Taxonomy (GTDB): domain Bacteria; phylum Bacillota; class Clostridia; order Lachnospirales; family Lachnospiraceae; genus Mobilitalea. The sequence goes on from JAAYPX010000230.1 coordinate 1,035, forward strand.
ATGATTATATTAAGAATAATATACAATGCCGATGTGGTAAATCCCATAAAATAGCTCTAAAGGAAGCTATTATTAAGGATGGAGCAATTGACTTATTGCCAGATTTAATTAAAAAGTATAATTATCATAAAGGGCTTATAGTAGCCGACACCAATACATACAAAGTTGCAGGAGAGATGGTAACAGATTTACTTAGTAAATCATCTATTCCATATAAAGTACATATTTTTAAAGATGATGATCTAATTCCAGATGAAAGGGCTGTTGGTAGTGTTTTAATGGCCTATGATAAATCCTGCGATTTAGTCATTGCCATAGGCTCAGGTACAATTAATGATATAGTTAAGTTTATTAGTTATAAGATGGATATGCCTTATTGGGTAGTTGGAACTGCACCCTCTATGGACGGTTATATCTCTACAGCGGCAGCCATGACAACAAATCATTTAAAGACAACTTATGAAACCCAGGTGCCGGAGGTATTTATTGGAGATTTGGATATCCTTGTAGATGCTCCTATGCCTATGATAGCAGCTGGTTTTGCAGATGTTATGGGTAAATTCATAAGCCTGCAGGATTGGAGACTTTCCCACATCGTTAATAATGAATACCATTGCGAAACAGTTAGTAATATTATGGCCATAGCAGTAAAGAAAACTTATGAAAGTGGGAAGAAGCTATTAAATAGGGATAAGGATGCTATAGCCTTGTTAACGGAAGGCCTTTTGCTATCTGGAATAGCCATGAGTTTTGTAGGTAATTCACGGCCTGCCTCCGGCAGTGAGCATCATCTTTCCCATTTTTGGGAGATGAAATTTCAATATGAAGGAAGAAAACCAGTATTACATGGAACTAAGGTAGGTATTGGTTCCATTATATCCTTAAAACTCTATGAGTATTTGCGTAATGAAGACAGGGATTTACATAATATAGAGCTGAAGAATACCCAGGATAAAGTTGTGGACTGGGAGAGGGAGATTAAAAGAGTTTATCCATCGGCAGCGGAAGATATTATTAAATTAGAAGAGCGTACCAAGAGAAATTCAGAGGAAAGTAGGCTTAAGCGATTAAGTGTAATAAAGGATAAGCAGCAGGAGATAAAAGTCCTTCTTCAAGATACCTTTTCTGCCCAGAAGATGGAGAGCCTGTTGAAATTTCTCGGAGCTCCTATCAACCCGGAAACCATAGGTATTGATATAGGGGCAGTTAAAGATGCCATTCTTTATGCTAAAGAGTTGAGAGATCGTTATACCATCCTGCAATTACTCTGGGACCTGGGCTTATTGGAGGAATATGCTGATAGGGTGGTAGCTTATTTAAATAATATGACTAATTAGCAGTCCTCATCAGGATCTCCATTAAGATTGACATTATACTTAAAATCCTTATTGTTACAATCAAATGTTTCAATTGGTTCTGGGCCTCTTTTGACATGCCTATCCAAATGAAGAGTACCATGCTTATCAGGCCTAATTCTCCATTCTACCATTAGAATGTGTCCATCTACTATCTCTATCCCGCTAATACCTCTAGTATTGATACAACTGCCGGTATTAAAATAGGGCAATTCGTCTAATTTGGGGAATTTAGGCCTGTGGGTATGACCGCAGATTAACATTTTTTTATGCCTTAATATCCATTTTTTATAATTTCTCTCAACCTTATGTCTCTTATAATAGTTTCTAGCAGGGCTAGAGGGATTTTGGAAACCTACTAAATGCATGAAACGCCAAAAGTACCGTAATAGAAACTTTGATACCAGCCAAAATTGATCATTCATAAAGTCTCCTTGATGGCCATGGATTACAAAAATCTCCTGATCGGTTTTCTTATATCTTAAAACCAGAGCTTCAATAGGTTTAATATCCTTAAATAATTCGACTTTTTCTTGATAATATTCATCATAATAGTGATAATAATTGCTGCAGACATACTTGGGATTTTTTAAAAAAATATTGTGATTGCCATAAAGTAAAATAAAACGGCCATCTTCGTATAACTTTTTTAAAACCGAAAACACATCATAATGGGCCAACCTTATATGTTTAAAATGTTTATGCTCCCACAAATCATCCCCGTCTCCAACTTCAACATAGGTATAACCATGGCTATAGTAATATTCCAAAGCCCCTAGGAATATTATTTGATTTCTTGAGAATTCGTCAGACACACTGTCATCTCCTCTATGACAGTCGCTGAAGAATATAAATTTTGCGCTGGAATCAAAGTTGATAACTAGTCCATCTTTATAAGCATTGGTAAGTTTTCTATCGGTAAACATGCTAACACCCTCTAATCATAATGGTTTCTAATATAAAATATAGTATGTTCATTTCTATCAATACTATAAACTTATTTTGCCTTTAGAATAAAGTATTACCTTTTTGAAAATAACTGTTTGATAAAAACCTTATCTTTTGTTACTATAAGAATAATAAGGATCTATATATAATAAAACCGGAGGATTAAAATGCAGGGTGAAAAACGATTTGCTGTATTAATTGATGCCGATAATATTTCAGCCAAATATATTAAATATATTTTGGAAGAAATATCAAACTACGGTATTGCTACCTATAAAAGAATTTATGGGGATTGGACCAAACCGAATTCTGGGTCTTGGAAGGATGTTTTGTTAGAAAACTCAGTGACGCCTATACAGCAGTATAGCTATACTTTCGGTAAAAATGCTACAGATTCTGCTATGATAATAGATGCCATGGACATTCTGTATTCCGGTAATGTGGAAGGCTTTTGTATAGTTTCCAGTGATAGTGACTTTACTAAATTGTCATCCCGTTTACGGGAATCAGGTATGATGGTTCTGGGTATGGGGGAGAAAAAGACTCCCAAACCATTTATTGCAGCCTGTAATCAATTTAAGTATCTTGATGTAATTGCGGATACTGAGAAATTAAGTATAGAAGTAAACTCAACAGCTGAGGATATAAAAGATAAAAGAGAAAATGAAACAAGTAAATCAGTGGAAAGACATATCCATGGGAATGATAAAGCAGCAGTAGGTAATACTCAAGATAATGGTGATGTGGTAAAATACATGACCAGCATTGATGAAATTGAAAATACTATAATAAAAATGCTAGATGAAATAGATTCCGACGAGCAAGGAATGACCATGGGTGAGTTAGGCAACCGTTTGGTAAAACGATACCCTGATTTTGACGTTAGAAACTATGGATATACTAAGCTAACTAATTTTCTTAAGAAGTTTGACGCTTTTGATATAAAGGCCAAGGGTAGGGATGGGACTGCCATGTGGGTTTATCTAAAAAAAGAATTTAGTCAACCTACAGTTGAACATAAGCCTAAGACACAGAAAAAGAAAAATTATAATAAAAAAGGTACAAAAAAAGTATATTCCAAAGGTAATCAAAAGAAGAGATAATTATTGTCAGTTAAGAATCACAATTGCTCTTTTTAGCTATATAAAAGTATAATTAGCTTATACCAGTTATAAAAAGTTAAGTTGTGATAGAAGGAAGCTTCTTATGAAACAAATAGTAGTTAAAGACTTTGTAATTGAATTAGAAAAGAAGAAAATAAAAAATATGTATTTAAAAGTACTTCCACCGGATGGTAGATTGTATATAACTGCCCCCTTAAGTATGAATGAGGAGACTATCCGTGATTTTGTTCTTATGAAGGAAGATTGGATAAGGAGGCAACTGGCTAAATATCAAGATAGGCCAGTGGTCCATAACCTTAATTATTCTACAGGAGAAACTATACTTTATTGGGGAATAGATTATAAACTTTTGGTTCGAAATGCCAAGGGAAGAAGTAGAGTATCTGTCCAGGATAATTACCTTGTTCTGGAGATCAAGGAGGGAAGTACAGTAGAGCAGAGGGCCAGGGCAATTAATCGGTGGTATAGGGAAGAGTTAAGAAAGGTGATACCTGATTATGTTGCTAAATGGGAGAGTATTATAGGTGTGGCTTGTAATTCCTTTGCTATTAGAGATATGAAAAGTTGTTGGGGAACCTGTAATACTAGGGATAAGCGAATTACTTTAAACCTTCAACTTATTAAAAGACCACAACATTGCTTAGAATATGTTATAGTCCATGAACTGGTTCATCTTTTAGAGAAGAGTCATAATAAAATATTTAAGAATTACATGGATCAGTTTATTCCCCGCTGGAGAAATATTAGGAAAGAATTGAATGGTATGAAGTCTACTGTATAAATCACCACTTCTAAGAGATAATATTTATATATTATATAGAAAAGTGGTGATATTTGTATGAAAGTAAAAATTCTACCTCCAACTGCTCAAAGGGTATTCCTTCGTACAGATCCATTGATTAATGATGAGATTAAGAAACAAACGGCTAGAAATATTGAAATCTTAAAATGCTGTAATGAACCAGAACTTACCGATAGAATCCGCAATCTCAATTGTGAATGGGATACAGAACGATATCTAGAAGTGAATGCAGCAGCCCTGATAGTAATTAGTTCATTTTTAGGTATAAAAAGGAGCCGCTTATGGTTCATTATAACGGGTATAACAGGGATATTTATGTTCCAGCATGCTCTACAGGGATGGTGTCCTTTGGTCCCATTTCTTAGAAAATGGGGTGTCAGGACAGCAGATGAGATCAACTCTGAAAAATACGTCTTAAAGATTATAAGAGGTGATTTCACAGGAATAGGTAAGGAGACCCCGTCAATGGAGTTAATAGATGCGGCTGAGAAATTATGATGAATTTATTAGACAAGCTTAAGTATGATTTGTATAAAATATATCATCCAGAGATTTTTCAAGGTAGATATAAAAAGAAGTCTTATTTTGAAGGATGGTATTTCAAAATTATTAATAAAGAAATGGATTATGCATTAGCTATAATCCCTGGGATCTCAATAGGAGAGAATTATAAGGATGGCCACGCCTTTATCCAGCTTCTAGATAATAATGGTTATACCCATTATATTAGCTATAACCTTAGTGAATTTCAATTCGATGAAGGCCAGTTTATTATTAGCATAGGCGGTAATTATTTTTCCAAAAACTATATGAAGTTAAATATTGATAGGGAGGGAACCCGAATATATGGCAAAGTATATTTTACTAATATAGTGGATTTGCCAAAGAGTTTTCTTAAACCTGGGATAATGGGGCCCTTTAGCTATGTTCCCTTTATGGAATGCTTCCATGGGATTGTTAATATTCATCATAAGAATATAGGATATTTGAATATCAATGGTAACAAGGTGGATTTTACCCAGGGATATGGTTATATTGAGAAAGACTGGGGTAGGTCCTTTCCAGAAAAATGGATATGGATACAATCTAATCATTTTGGTAATGACAATGTTACTTTCATGTTTTCTGTAGCTAAGATTCCATGGTTTGGATTTCATTTTAGAGGCTTTCTTGCATTAATCCAAATAAATGGCCATGTCCATGTTTTTGCCACCTATACCAATGCACGAATTAAATTGCTTAAATATAATGATGCTCGAATTTCTGCAGTAATAGAAGATAAACATTATAGGGTGAAATTTCAGGCTGATAACAATATTGGAGGATATCTGAAGGCCCCAGGCAAGGGTGCAATGACTAGGGTAGTGAAAGAAAGTATTAATGCTAGGCTTAGGCTTAAAATAATGGATAAGCAGGGGCGTGTGATATATAGTGGAACTGGGACCAATACAGGGGTTGAGATTAGTATGTAAGATAAAAAAATCACCTACTATGATTTGTCTTGTCATATAGCGGGCATGGAATGCCCGCTTGAGACAAGACAAAACAGAGTAGGTGATTTGTGTTTAAGTAAAGGTTTAATATTATATTGATAACTCTGCTTGCAGTTGTTGATCCTTTCTGATAATTTCATCCAACATATGGCTTCTCATCTTTTTTAATCTAATTGATATATCATTATTGGATACTCCTAAGATTTGAGCTGCTAAAATTGCGGCATTTTCAGCCCCATCAATAGCAACTGTCGCCACAGGAATACCCTTAGGCATCTGGACTGTAGAAAGGAGAGCGTCTAAACCATCCAAGGTGGAGGATTTGATAGGTAGTCCAATTACAGGTAAAGTGGTATGGGCAGCTACAACACCTGCCAGATGGGCTGCTTTACCTGCTGCACAGATTATGACACCGAAACCGTTTCCTTCTGCATCTGATGCAAATTTACTAGCTAGCTCAGGAGATCTATGGGCGCTCATGATATGCACTTCATAGGGGATGCCAAAATCCTTTAACGTATTGATAGTACCTTTAACTATGGGCAAATCACTATCGCTACCCATTAATATTCCAACTTTTTTACTCATGTTTAATCCTCCTATTTTAGGTTATATACTAAGCTGAACTTATTAACTGTAATATAAAGTATTTACGGATTTAAGTCAATTAAATAAGAATTATTATTTCTTATAACAAAATTTAATTATATTTATAAAAGGTATTGACCTTTACCTTACGTAAAGGTTTATACTAAGGGTGTTAGATGAGAGGCATAGTCATCTTATCTGTAGACAGATATTGATTTTACTATGTTTCTATCTGATAAAAAGTATTATAAAGGGCATGGTGATTAAGTTGGAATATACCGTTCGAAAATTAGCTAATTTAGCAGGAATCAGTACTAGAACCCTTCGATATTATGATGAAATAGGAATTCTAAAGCCGGCAAGAATTAATTCGTCAGGATATCGTATTTATGGGCCTAAAGAAGTGGATTTACTACAGCAAATAATGTTTTACAGAGAACTGGATATGGATTTAGAAACAATTAGGCAGATAATAACATCCAGTGATTTTGACAGTAAGAAGGCTTTAAAAGAACATTGGGTAAAGCTGATGGAGAAAAAAGAACAAATAGAATTGCTAATCACCAATGTCGAAAAGACTATTGAAGCTTTAGAAGGGAGAATTGTTATGGGAGATAAAGAAAAGTTTGAAGGATTTAAAAAGAATATAGTTGAAGAAAATGAAAGAAAATATGGTATGGAA
>JAAYPX010000231.1 GCA_012519565.1 Clostridiales bacterium
TACTATTATCTATACTACTATTATCTATACTGCTATTTTCTATATTGCTATATTTTAAATCGCTAATTAAAATCTCTGTTCTGATATTATTCTCTCTAGTTCCATAATCTCTGCCTGTGATAGATCTTGATTTTTAAGATAGTCGGTCAGAAAAGTTGATAAGGATCCATTATATAATTTGTTTAATAGAGCTTTTGTTTCAATATTTTGAACAGTACGTTTTGAAATTGTTGCCCTACATAGAAAACCTGGATCTTCTCTTTTAATAGCCCCTTTATCAATCAATCTTTTGATTACTGTATAAGTGGTATTCTTCTCCCAACCAATATACTCTTTAATAATCTTTGATATATCTTTAGCGGCTAATACCTTATTTGACCATAGTAGTTCCATCACATTGAGCTCCCCCTCATGTAGACGAATTTCTGACATAGCTACACCCCTTTTAAAAAATAAAATAGTTCTACTGTAGTAGTAACAAAATTATATATATTATTTGCCATGTATTTCATCCTATAGGATTAAAATATAGCAAAATAAAATCTTAATTTTGCTTGTCCTAAAATACAATTGATATCTAAGATCTTATGTAGGCGTTTGGAGGGGATTGTTTAGATATCCAATAAAATCAAGGTCTTACACTTGTAGAATAAAATCGAAATGTTAAATCAAAACCATCTACATCAGTAGACAAGCATCTGTTTATATACTATAGTAATAGAATTTATTTGTCAAGAATATCTTATAAACAAAATGTGGCATAAATTGGTAAATATTTCACTTGATTTACAAAAGCAAAATTGTTAGAAGAAATTTTTATTCCATAGGGGATATCACAATGCTTCTTAAATATACTAACACTTTTTGAACGGGTATTTGTCCCATGAAATATTTCTACAGGTATAAGTCTCGTATCCTTTTCAATTATAAAATTAATCTTAGCCGATGAATTTGATTCCCAATACCATAGGCTATAATGATTTGCATTTAAAGTTTGGGCAACATTGTTTTCTATCAGGGTTTTATATATTTTAGAATCGGTATACATATTATGAGTAACAGGCTCAGCAGTAAACTTCAAATTTAAGGGAAGTTGTTGTAAAAATTGAGTAAACAATAAACCTGTATCAGGCATATATAACTTAAAATTTGCATCTAAAGGTTGGAAATCCTTAACTGAGGAGCTATTAGTAAGCTGATCATTGGGTATTTTATTGGATTGTATTACTAAATTATTATTAATCAGATAATCAATAGCTTCTTTATAATGACCATAAGTTGTACCCTTCCGTATTAATCTATATTGAAATTTCTTGTTTACCTTCTTTAATTGATAAGATATACTATCAAAAACCTGTAGAATTTTTAAGGTATTATTGTCCGAATTACTATTAGTAATATCATATTTATATGCCCCCATTATTACATCATGATGTTCCATAATATTTATGGTGGAGTTCATGTGTAAGTATTCATTAACAGCACTGGGCATGCCTCCGATTTCCAGGTATAGCTGATATAGTGATATAAGTTCATTATGTACTATCTCTGGCAAAGGCTTGCAATTATCATAGTGGGTCCTAATTGCCTCTATATACCAATCATTGCCAGTGGCCAATAAAAATTCATCAAAGGTTAAAGGAAATAATTTAACAGGATAAGTTTTAGCCATAACTTCTGCAGATAATGGCTTGCTTGAAGTCAGCAAAATATAGGGTGTTAACATTGACTTACCCTGTAATTCTAATAAAATCTCTATAACTCCTTCAATATCCGGCAAATAGCTAATCTCATCTAATATAAATACTATATTATCCTTATTGAGAGTATCAGTAATATCAATATTTTCTTTATTTATTGGCCTATAATCAGATAATAGCTTACAGATACTATCAGGGTCACCAGAACTTAGTAGGCCTCTTATTCTTTGGTCTTTCTCTAAATTAATATAAAAAGTCTGGCTAAAAAAACTATTGGCAAAATCATATGCTAGATATGTTTTACCAACTCCTTTTGCGCCAGTTATCAATACCGGTTTGTTCCAATTGTTACCTATCTTATCTTTCCATAATATTAGATTATCAATCGCATTTCGTTTCAATTAACTATCATACCCTTTCATCACAATCTAAAACCAATTGCCATTTCTTGATGTCATAATGTGGGCCCTTGAGCATATTAGTATTTGTTAAGATCTTTTTAATTTATCTAATAGCTCGGTAAAATATTGAGGTAATGGAGCATGAAATTCAACATATTCTTTGGTACTTGGATGAATGAAACCTAGAAGACCGGCATGAAGAGCCTGTCCAACAAGCTTAAAAGGATCTTTAGAGGGACCGTATACCGTATCTCCCAGCAGTGGATGATGTATACTGGACATATGAACCCTAATCTGATGGGTACGACCGGTCTCTAATGCACATTCAACATATGCATACTTATTATTAATATTTTCTATTACTTTATAGTTAGTTACGGCATTTTTACCGTTTTTATAATTAATAGCCATCTTTTTACGATCCTTGGGGTGTCTGCCTATTGGAGCATCTACCCTACCGCTTTCCTCTTTAAAAGTATGATATACAAGGGCTTTATATCGTCTAGTTATACTATGCTCCTTAAGCTGCTGGGCTATATGTTGATGGGCCTTGTCATTTTTACAAACAACTAGAATCCCAGTTGTATCCCGGTCAATACGGTGAACAATACCAGGGCGGAGTACACCATTAATTCCCGATAATTCACCTCTACAATGATACAGTAGGGCATTAACTAAGGTACCACTGGAATGACCGGCTGCTGGGTGGACTACCATACCTTTTGGTTTGTTTACTATTATGATATCCTGATCTTCATAAATAAGATCTAATGGAATATTCTCAGCAACAACATCCAGTTCCTTAGCCTCTGGAATGGTTATTATAACCTTCTGGCCTGGCTTCACCTTGGCGTTAGCCTTAACAAGACTATTGTCAATAAGAACTCTCCCATCACCTATTAATTTCTGAATATATGACCTGGATAATTCATTTTGCTTTTGTGAAAGAAATTTATCTATTCTACAACCATTGTCATTATCATCGACCATATATTCCAAAGTTACCTCTTGAGAACCATCCCACTGTAAGGGGGTACTTATATCATCATCATCCTCATCAATGTCATCATCTATGATTTCATTGTTAAGCATATCCCTCATTCCACTGAGTCCTTTCTATATATATATGAAATGATTTCACATTCCTTCTTGATCATTTTTCTTTTTTGTGAATATCTGATCCAAGAATGCTAAATCCTCATCCTTATAATAAAATATTGCAAGTATTAATAGTAAAACTGACGATACAGTAATATAACTATCTGCTATATTAAAAATAGGAAAGTTTATTAATTCAAAATAAATAAAATCTACTACATATCTACGAAATACCCTATCTATAAAGTTTCCAATGGCACCAGCCCTAATAAATACAAATATTACTTTAAGGATATTATGTTTGGCTTCCATTGGTATCTTAGTGTAAATAAACATTAATAGGGCTAAGATTATTATTGTAATAATTATTAATACCAGTGTCTTATCACTCATAATCCCCCATACAGCACCTGTATTTTCGTGATATTGCAGTTTTAGTACTTTAGGTATAATAGATATCGGTTCTTTGTTTTTAAGGGCTGAAATGGCCCAAATTTTCGAAAACTGATCCACTATAACTAATAATAGAAAATATATAAGATGTCTTATTCGCTGTTTCATAAAAACCATGCCTTTCTGCCAAAGCTACGTTAATTCTCTTAATTAGAACTAGGCCTTATTATTGCTTCAATTGCATTCAGCATCTCTTCCTGGGTTACGGAAGTATCTATAACAGCTTGGCCAATTCCTTCTAATAGTATAAATTTTATTTTATCGGCATCCATCTTTTTATCATGCCTTGTTACATCTAAGATATCTTCAGCCTTCAGGCCTGAAATTGATATTGGCTGATGAAAATTAACTAAGGTATCCAGAATATCTTCATACTCCTCCTGGGACTGCCATCCTCTTCTTAGAGATATATGAGAGGCGGCTGCTATACCAATTGCAACACATTCTCCATGGAGATAATTTAAGTTCATTAATTTTTCTACAGCATGACCAATGGTATGACCAAAGTTAAGCAGTGCTCTCTCCCCCTCTTCCTTGGGATCTGCTTCAACAACAGCTCTTTTAATCTTACAACTCTCCATTATCATTTCGGCTAATATAGTGAGATCCTTCTCTTTAATCCCAGATTTATTATCCTTAAGCCACTTATAGTAACTCTTATTTTTTATCAAACCATGTTTTATGATTTCACTCATTCCAGAATAAAATTCAGCGTCAGGTAGTGTATTTAAGGTTTCTAGGTTAATATATACTAATTTAGGTTGATGAAAGGCCCCTATCATATTTTTATACCCATTAAAGTCTACACCGGTTTTACCCCCAATGCTAGAATCAACCATGGCCAGAAGTGAAGTAGGTATCTGTATAAAACGAATGCCCCTAAGATAAGTAGCAGCTATAAAACCTGTTAGATCTCCTACTACACCACCACCTAATGCCACTAGAACATCATTTCTGTCAAAACCAGACCTTATAAGGAGTTCATAGCAATCATATACGGTATCTAGGTTTTTACTGTGCTCACCAGCGGTAATTACATGGCTAATGGCTTCTTTGGCTATAGGTTTTAGAGCTTCCAAACAGTTATCAAGATAGTATTTACTAACATTACTATCTGATATAATCATAAATCGCCTTCCTGTCATATCTAGACCTGTTAAAGCATCCTGTAAGCCTTCAAAATTACTGTTAATTAAAATATCATATATTGGTATTTGATTATAATGTACTGTTAACTTATGATTCATAAAAATTGCATAACCACATCATTTCATTCAAGATGAAGTTATGCTTTCCTCCTTATCTCATCATATATATAATAGTATTCTTACAGAATATCTACCTTTTTTAGTAACATTTGTTGTACCCTTATATATAAACTTACCATGACCTCGTACAGATACGATATCATTTTCTTTAAGAGCATAACTATTAGAAAGCACTTCCCTACTATTCACAAAAACTTTGCCACCGGCTATAAGTCCGGTTAAACTACTTCTAGATTTACGTAAGGCAACTGACAATATACTATCTAATCGAACTGATGATACTGTACCGCTTATCTCTTTTAATTTAGGAGTATAGTTAAAATCACTATTTGGTATTATCGATACATCTACCATGGTATGTTTAATTTTAAATAGATTGTCTAAGATAAAAGTACTTATACCAGAGGTGCAAAATAAAAAGCCCTCATTTTCCATGATAATTATATCTCCAATTACACTTCGGTCAATGCCAAGATTAAGAATGGCACCTAGAAAATCTCTATGGGTCAAATCATCGCTGAATTTCTTATTTTGAGCTACAATTTTAAGACATTCTATGGGAAATTCTATATCTTCTTCTCGGTAGCCATAATCACCACAAAAGCAAATAACTTTTCTCTCAGCGTCCGAAAAACCTCCAAATAAGAAATACCTTATATCAGGTAATTCACCTTTTATCTGACTAAAAATATTTTGTTCATTAATATTTAAAAAATCAGAAAATAATATAATGCCCCTTTGGTCAGCGATTTTGGCCCTGTCTATCAAGTGTCTGCGTAAAATCAAATCATCTTTATCCATATTACATCCTTAAATTCTTTCTAGTCATATACATAATGCAAAATTATTATTATATAATTCTAAGCTACTAAAATTCATTATGAAATGTCGGAGGTTCAAAGCCAGTCTCCTGTACGATATCAAGATAATCTCCAGATATATCAATTGTATCTGGAGATATTATAAAGATACAATTGGATATACGATGTAATCTACCATTGATAGCGTAAACAGAGCCTGAAACAAAATCCATGGTTCTTTGTGCCAGTTTCTCATCAAAACCTTCCAAATTAATTACAACCGCCCTACCAGTCAATAAAATATCACATATTTCCTGAGAGTCTTCAAATGAAGTGGGCTTCATAATACAAACTTCAAGACCACGGGCTGTTGTTCTAATTGGAATTACCTTATTGACAGACCCCTTATCCCCTCTAGAAGACCTCTCTTTTCTTGGATTATTGGCAATTGGTGTTACAGGGGCTTGATTATTCTGGAAATCTCCATATTCCAATTCTTCTTTAGCAGCTTTCTTTTCTAATCGTTTTGTTTTTCTATCTTTCTTCTCCGTTTCAAGGAAATCATCGGTAAAATCATCATCTTCAGTTAATTTCATAGAATCAAGAAAATTTTTAAAAAAATTAGACATAGACTCATTCTCCTATCCTTTATATTAATTACGTCCACCGAAGATGCCTGTTCCTATTCTAACCATTGTGGCGCCCTCTTCAATAGCAACTTCGAAATCACCGGTCATTCCCATTGACAGAATGTTAAATAATCCGGGGTCAAAGTTGAAGTTCCTTCCAACACCAGTTTTTTCTTTATTAACATTATCAATGGTTTTGGTTTTTATGTCAACATATAATTCACGCATTTTTTTGAAAATATCCCTATTTTTCTCAGGATCTGTAACAAATGGAGCAATTGTCATAAGGCCTCTTATTCTAATATTGGGGAGATTTATAATCTCTTGGAATAAAGGCCATAAATCCTCTTCAAAAACCCCAAACTTAGTATCCTCTTTAGCCATATTTACTTCAATTAAAACATCACATATTATATCTTTTTTAGCAGCTTCCTGATCTATCATTTGGGCTAAACGTAGGGAATCAACGGAATGTATCAAAACAGCCTTATCTACCACATGTTTAACCTTATTTCTTTGAAGATGGCCTATCATATGCCAATGCACATCATTTATTTCATTATTTAACTCATCATACTTGACAGATAACTCCTGAACCCTGTTTTCTCCAAAGTGTTTAATACCTAAATCATAAGCTTCCCTTATCATTGAGCTTGGCTTAGTCTTACTTACAGCTATTAAAGTAACCTCAGATCTATCCCGCCCAGCTTTATCACAAGCCATCTGTATTCTTTTCTCTACTTCTAAAATATTATCTTTCAGCATAAAAGCATCACTCCTTAATTATACAATATCCTCTAAAACAAAACTAGGATTTATACAAACTTTAGTATATAATAGCCTGTTCTACTGCCTTACTTCCATCCAGTGCTATATGATCATATTGAGCCAAGCCATTGGAGGTGTTTTTCTTAACAATATAATAATCTAAGCCTTCATATAGTATCTCTATTCTCTTAAAGACTGCATAACCAGTATTGACATTATAGACGCCTAGCAGACTACTTTTATTACGGATTTCAAATCGTTTATCATCCTGGGTAGAGAAAATCCAATCCCCGGGATTAAAAAGCCTAGCATCTACATAAGCATATGTATCGTCCTTATAATATATATCGGTCGGAACAAAGATATAGCTAACTTCACCAGTTCTATCATCGAAGGTTCCTAAGGACAAACCAATATTATTACTATCGCCACCTTCAGTAAAAAATTCTAAAGGTACAAGATAAAAGTCTTTTTCTACAATGGCACTTTTGGGGATCTTTAATCCTTCTTCTTTCTGTATATTTAACTCTATATCTAAATACCGTTCATTGATATACTTTGCCATATTTTTATCCATATCTAATCTGGCAAAATAATCGGAGCCTTTTTTAAGGAAGCTTAGGTCTGCTGTAATTGTAAAATCATCTTTCAATACAGTAAAACTAATTCTATCTTTATCATGAATCATCTCATATAATTCATCAGTCAAAGGAACTACTATGGACCATAATTCCGATGTTATTATTTTATAAACTGGACTTTGAGCAGTGACCATATCTGATATTCTCAGGCTTGTCCTTTGATAATTTTCCTGGTTAAACATATCAATCGTTACATGATCAGGTTTAACATCTTCAAAGGAATCAATATAATATGTAACTATTCCACTTTTATTAGTGGATACCAATTGATAAGCATAAGATAGGCCAGTCTCATCCTGTATTGCTTGACCGTAGCGCATCATAGATTTGCTTACTATATCTATAGCAGTACTTTCTATATTCTCTTTAAAAGAATATACCTTAGTATAATTATCATTGGAAAATGATTTTATAAATCCTCTTATCTCATGCTTAACTTCATCAATATCTGCATCAGTAATATCAAGAGAATTATCCGATGCCTTTAATATATCAAAAATCTCTCTGTTATCATCAATTGAATATATGGCAGCATTCTTTGCAACCCTGGATCCGTCTTTTTGATGATAGGATATGTACCCTGCCTTATTGGTGTATGCAACTTCCTCTTCTCTTAAAATCAATCCTGTTAAATTGTTATCTATGGCATTGGTTCCTGCTTGTACTTCATAAATAGTAATATGTTCTTTGGTAAGATAAATATAAACGTTGATAGCTATATAAACTAATATAATTATAAAAATAATAATACCGATATTAATATTCCTACGCCTTCTGAATTTAACAACTTTATTATTGCTCAAATCTTCGCCCCCTATTCGGTATTCCTATATATTATACTTACTTTTAATGAATTTTTAAACCCCTAATTAATTAATTTAAAGATCAACACATTTATTTGTCCTCACCTTATGTATAATAACGAAAAAAAAGGTAATTCTATTAACAGAAACATCTCTTAAAATTATATAAATAAAGGTAATTGTATATTTTGAGAGCTTCTAATGCAACCTAAGTTAAAGGAGGGATTCTATTGAAAACTTTAGATTATATTGCGCTTATACTAGTGGTTATAGGTGCTATTAATTGGGCTTTAATCGGATTTTTTAGATTTGATTTAGTAGCCGTAATATTTGGCGATATGACCATGATTTCCAGAATAATTTACTCTTTAGTAGGTATAGCAGGTTTATACTCCCTAAGCTTTTTTGGAAGAATTAGAAATGACTAATACTATTATACTTAATTTAAGAAACCCCACCTAGGCATTATGCTTAAAGGTGGGGTTTTATATTAATTTAAATAATTTCAAATTTATAAGAGCTATACCAATAGTATATCAACAATTATAAAGTATAATTAGAATATATAGTATAACATTTTAATTATAATCTATATATTAAATCTTATAATTATACATTAATCATATTTTTCAACATTAAATTCAGCATTATATCTTTATAATGCTTCAATTACATACTTCTTTGCGTCATCAGGGAGTTGATTATAATTCATTGACATACTGAGAATAAGATCTACTTTATATTGTTCGGAGATTTTCTCCATTTTTTCCAGTACATATTTAAGATTATCTTCTGTAACAAATGCAATTGTTAAGAAACTGTCCAGATAAACAGATTGTATATCGTTGTCACGAGAGAAAATACCACAGATAAAACCAAGAAACTCACTTTGATTTTCTACTAAATGCTTTCGAACATTAATTAAGCGTATCCTATTGCTTAATTCATACATATGTTTGTTGCTTTTGTCAAGATAAACAATGTTTCCTTTAGCAGATATTATTTCTGAATTGGCTTTTTCGATAAGTATTTTTGACTTGCCTTTACCCTTTTCGCCTACAATTATCTGTATCATTGTAATCTCCTCCTTATGATGGACGCAACGAATGGCTGTGCGGTACCAATATTTTATTGTTAATAATTTATTTCTATATACTAATTATAGTATAATCAATAATTAAAAACAACTATAAATGTGTAAATTAATTAGATAAATTATTATATATTATCTACAAATTTATATTATTAAACCGTTTCACCTAATCTGTCACAATATAAGTAAACAAATGATGCATTTGAGAATACAATTCATCACCATTTGTAGCCTTTAATATAACCATTATATATTCATTTCCATCATGGGTCTTTACCAATAAAAAGGAACAGCTTCCCGCTTTAGAAGTACTCCCAGTCATCCCCCCTAAAATATTTATGCCTTCAGGATGTTCCATATTCCCCTTAAGATAAAGATTACTGGTTGTATATGATTTTTCCTTAATATAACCATGTTTATCAGTATAACTGGCATTATAATCCCTTTTGCCAATAATTGTCAGGAAGTGATCATATTTCATCAATTCATTGATAATAAGGTAAATGTCGTATGCAGTTGAATAATGGTTGTCATCATGGAGACCATGGGAATTGATAAAATTAGAATGTACTGCCCCTAGCCTTCTGGCTTCTTCATTCATAAGTTTTACAAATTCTTCTTCGCTCCCACTTATATGCTCAGCAATGGCTATCCCTGCGTCATTGCCTGAGTATATAAGAAGACCATGTAAGAGGGTATCTAAGGATATTACATCCCCTTCTTGTAGTCCGCATAGCTTAACCCCTGTATAAGGAAGATGGGAGGCATTATAACTAATTGTCACTGAATCAGTTAATTCCCCATAGCGCAATGCAACCAATGCAGTCATAAGCTTAGTAAGGCTTGCGGGATAAAGTTTATCATAAATATTATCAGAATAGAGTGGAATTTGCTTGGTCTTATTTAGCAGTAAAATTGCTGCAGAATCCAATAAAGGATCATCCCCCTGATTCTCCTCCTGGCTTATCACAGTTAAATCAGTCGCAAAAAAATCATTTACACCCACCGCCAAATTGCTTCCTTGATTATAATCTGCTAATTCTAGTTCTTGAAAGGATAAAACTTCATCTGATGATTGGCTACATCCACCTAAAAGGAAAGTAACTATGATAATGCTACTTAATACCTTCTTTTTCATTTGCATTAATCCACTCCTACTAGTTTATTTAACTAATATACCTTTCACAATAACCCCTTTTATGCATAAACCCCTATAATTATTTCTTAAATATTTCACGCCAATCTAGATCACCACGATCCATTGCTTTTATCAAAAGTTCAGCTGTTGCTAGATTCGTAGCAAAGGGAATGTTATGTTTATCACATAAGGTGAAAATATTATTTATATCAGGTTCGTGGGATTTTGGAGATAAGGGATCTCTTAGGAAGATCACCAAATCAATCTGGTTATGTTCTATTTGAGTGCATAATTGCTGTGCTCCACCCAAATGACCTGCTAAAAATTTATGAACATTTAAATTTGTTACTTCTTCTATTAGGCGACCGGTAGTTCCAGTTGCATATAATGTATGTTTACTTATAATACCCCGATATGCGATGCAAAAATTTTGCATAAGCTTCTTTTTTGCATCATGGGCAATCATACCAATATTCATAATTACCTCCATTCCGCCGCTAAGCGCGACTCTATATTATTACATAGATTATAACTTAATATTTTTGCATATCAATATATATGATAGATTTATTTCTTTTGCTGCAATCTTATATTTAATATTATACCAATTCCAATCATACTACTCATGAGGGAACTAAGTCCCTTACTAAGAAATGGAAGTGGTATCCCTGTATTAGGTAATATACCGGTTACCACGCCAATATTAACAAAAACTTGGAACATGAACATAGAAGCAATTCCTACAGCTATCAACATTCCAAATCGATCTGATGCCTTTTTAGCTGTCATCAAGCATTTAAATATAATAATACCATATAAGATTAGTAATAAACAGCATCCTATAAAACCAAATTCCTCTCCAGCTACCGAAAATATAAAGTCACTTTCGGAGATTGGAACAGAATCATATCCCCTTATGCCAGATGGATCACCGAATAATATCTTACCATATAACTGTCCTGATCCAATAGCTTTTCTGGCATTATCCTGCTGATACATAACAGCAGGATAAAGTTCAGGATTAAGAATTGACAATACTCTTTGTTGCTGAGTTTTAGTAAGTAATACCTGATAATCTTGCTGAATATACCAAAACAACACAATAAATGAAGGAACACCAATAGCTAAAATAGGTAGTATAATTTTCCAACTAAGTCCGGCTGCAAAAAACAGCATTACAAAAATAAATATAAGAACTAGACTAGTAGATAAATCAGTCTGAGTAAGTATAAGGTAGGTTGGTATTGCCATTAAAATTGCTGAAGCAATGATAAAAAGAAGGTTATTCAGCCTATGTTTAAAGATAGTAAAAATCTTTGCCATGAATATAATCATGATTATTTTACTAAGTTCAGAAGGCTGTAAGGTAAATAAATCGAATATATTAATCCAGCGTCTGGCATAGTTTACAACGATACCGTCCACCTTAACCCAAACTAAAAGTCCTAGATTGATAATATATAATACTATATAGAACTTTCCAATAAAGTGGTAATCAACTAAAGAGACGAATAATACTAATAAAATTCCGCCTACTAAGCCTATAAGTTGTTCTTCAAACAACCTTTCGCCTTCTTGCTGAACCTGCTTTATTAAAAATGCCCCTATAGAACCTAATATTAATACGACTATTATTAGTGAAAAATTATAGCGTTTTATGTCATATTCCTTGAATTTGAACATTATCAAACATCCTTACTTTTTTTGAGACTTCATATCCTTTATTGGGATATTGGCATATAAGGCTGGAACAGTCCCATTATTGGTCTCCGAATCTGTTTGGGCAATCTTAATATCAAGACCTTCCATATCGATCTCGATATATTTAGATATTACAGCGATAATATCATTTTTTATCTGCTCCATAATCTCTGGAGAACATCCAGCTCGGTCAGATACCAGAACCAATTTCAGTCTGTCTTTTGCTATACTGCCAGTTCCTTTTCTGCGAAAAAAATCAATCAAACTCATTATACTACCTCCTAGTTCTTCCTTCGTTTACCAAACAACTTGCCCAAAAACCCATTTCTTTCATTTAAGTCTAGAAAAGGAACATCTTCACCGATAATTCTTCTAGCAATATTCATATAAGCCCGTCCGGCTACAGAATCAGATCCCACTAAGGGTTCACCTTGATTGGTGGATATAACGATGTTTTCATCATCAGGAACAATGCCAATGACATCAACTGCTAATATTTCACTAACATCTTCACTGGACATCATATCTCCCCGTTTTACCATATCCATTCTAAGACGATTTACAATTAAATGGGTTTGATCCATCTCATTAGCTTCTAATAAGCCAATGATTCTGTCTGCATCTCTTACTGCTGAAACTTCTGGGGTAGTAACAACTAATGCCCTGTCAGCCCCTGCAATAGCATTCATAAAACCTTGTTCTATACCGGCTGGACAGTCCATTAATATGTAATCAAATTCTTCTCTTAACTCATCAGCTAATTTTTGCATTTGCTCCGGTGTTACTGCAGATTTATCCCTGGTTTGTGCTGATGGCAATAAGTACAAATTAGGATATCGTTTATCTTTAATTAATGCATTGCGTATTCTGCAGGTTCCTTCTATTACATCAACCAGATTGTATACGATACGATTTTCCAAGCCCATTACCACATCTAAATTTCTTAAGCCTATATCTGTATCGATTAATACTACCTTCTTTTCTAACATAGCTAATCCTGTGCCAATATTTGCTGTGGAAGTTGTTTTTCCAACCCCACCTTTACCTGATGTCACTACTATTACTTCACCCATACTATTCCTCCATTCTTTAGGAAATATCTCTATTAAATTTTTTAATATTATTCTTATAAATTAATATCATTTAATACTTTTTTATTAAGTGGCTCAATATAAATATTGCCATCTTCTAGAAAAGCAATCTTTGCTTCAGCAGATTTTTCTTTAACTGGCTTATCTGGAGACCTTGCTATGGTATCAGCTATCCGAATTTGTGTAGGTTGCATGTCTAAGGCAACAACAAATGAATTGGAATTACCGGCTGCCCCTGCAAAGGCAGTACCTTTTAGGGCACCTAATACTACAATATTTCCTTTCGAAACTACCCTTGCACCCACATTAACATCACCAATGATAACAACACTGTTTTCAAATTCCACAGATGCCCCTGATCTTAAAATGCCCTTATAGAATTGCCCAGTGTTATTGGACAATTCCATTAATTTCTGTTCCAGGCTCTTCTTAAAAGTCTTCTCCCTTTCAGCATCATTATCAATAACACAAACAATCTTCATATCTGAATTGGCATGGATAGTGTCAATAATCTCTCTAATTTCATCATCATTAAGATTACGACCTTCAAAACTAATTGCCATCTTGGCGTCCCCAAAAAACTTACTGGACTCTTGAAATTTATCTGCAATTTGAACTTTTAAATCTTCAAAATCTGCATCAGGATTTAAGACAACTACTATCCCATATTTATTTCCTTTTATAACAACCGAATTATTCATAAATACTCCTTAAAGATATTAATAGTAAATTTAATCAGAAAATGCTACCCCATCATTAATTGGTGTACTTACTTCACCCTCCACCAACTCATCCTTATCTCCCAAATTGTAATAGTAGGTATAAATGTATTTAGTTAATTCTGCCGCATTACCTGATGTATGACCATTAGGAATAACTGCTGTTACAGATATTTCAGGATTTTCGAAGGGAGCATATGAGACAAATAGTGCATTATTAGGCCTGGATTTACCTACCTGGGAAGTACCAGTCTTACCAGCAACTGTAATACCTAAATCATTATAAAGTCTATATACTGATCCCCCTGAAGTATTGGCAACAGAATATAAGCCATTTTGAATACTATCCCAAGTGGAAGATTTAAAATTAGATAAATTATTTATAACAGTAGCTTTATTTTTTAATACAATTTGACCATCCTTATCTACTATTTTATCCAAAATTGTTAGATCATAAACTGTACCCCTGTTAGCTATAGTGGTTATATATCTGGAAAGCTGGACAGGTGTATATACATGGTTACCTTGTCCAATAGAAGATCTGATTGCATCTTCATTGGAGATATTGGATGCATTGGTTTCATATAATTCTACACCTGATTTGGTACCTAGACCAAACATTTCAGCATACTTGGCTAATTTACTTAAACCAATCTGGTCTCTAAATCTACCAGTGGTATCGGTACCTAGTCGGTAAGCGACCTCATAGAAATAATAGTTACATGAAACCTTGAGGGCTTCTGTGACATTCACAGAACCGTGGGTACCAGGATATCTATGACATTTGGCAGGATGGGAAATCTTCTCAAAGATACCTAAATCTCTAATTTCTTCATAGGGAGTTACAACACCTTCTTCTAGGGCCGCGGCCGCTGTAACCATCTTAAATACAGAACCTGGTGCAATAATCTCCTGAGTTGGACGACTATACATTGGCAGGGACTTATCATTAAGCAGCTGCGAAAAATAAGCAGAATCTATCTTATCAGCAAACTTATTATTATCATAACTGGGATAAGTGACCATGGCCAATACATCACCACTATTAACGTCTGTTATCACTAAGGAACCACTGTAAGGATCCAGTGCTAACATAGCAGGGGTAATCTCCAGACTCTTTAGTTTATTTATCATAAACTGATAGGGGGAGATTGCTCCAGCTTTTAGCCTATTTACATCGTCTTCTTTATATTTTAACACACCTTGATCGAATAATAAAAGACAAATTTCAGTTCCTGATAATTTGTAGGAAAACACTAAATTTCGATATATCATTTTATTGAATTTGCTGTCATTTCTTAAGATATTCTTACCATAAGCCGTAAGCCTATCATAATGTTCCTTGGCTGTATAATACTTGTCTCCAACATTTAGCTTACCCAGATCAATCCAGTTCTTAGATAAGGCATATTTTAGGAAAGCACTTAAGCTTAATCGACCATTTTTATAAGCTTTATACTGTGCATCATCAGAAGGGATGCTATTTTGCATAAGAATATTGTTACTTATCAAGACTTCATAAAAATAGTCAAGGAATTCCTTCATATGCCCTGCTTTGTCATTGGTAACAGTGTTATCATAATCTAGATAGTCATCTAATTGCTTTAAGATGTCTTCCATGTTATTATTAAATTTTTCATAAACCCTTTTCTCCAAGTCTGTTGCATCTTCATCATCTAAACTATTAATATCAATAATATTATTATCAATTAATGCATAATAGACCTCGTATATTGGAGTTAAAATATCACTGGCACTTTCGCCTTTGGTGCCATAATTCATGTCTGGTTGCAGCTTAGATACAAGAATACCTGCAATTTGCTTCTCCAAAATATTATAGGCTGCAATCTGAAGCTCCTTGTCAATGGTTAAGTATACATCATTGCCAGCAATTGGCTCTTCTCTCTCAACCACATCTATAATCTTACCAAAATTATTAACTGCAATTATTTCTTGTCCCTTTTTACCTCCCAGGTAGCTTTCATATTCCTTTTCAATTCCAGTTTTACCTATGATATCAGTAGCATTATAATAGTCAGCTTTTTCTTTCTCAAAACTTTCCAGTTCACTAGCACTTATAAGTCCTGTATAGCCTAAAATATGGGCAAAATATTTACTGTCCTCATATACACGATGGGTATGTTGCGCAATTGAAACCCCTGGCATATCTCCACTACTCTCCATAACAGCCGCAACGGTTTTATCACTTACATTGGAGGCTACTGTTATTTGTAAGTATTTTGGATAATTGCTTAATAGGGCATACCGTATACCCATGATTTTAAGGGTTTCTTCTACGGAATATTCATCGGATATGTTAAACATTTTAGTTATTTTACTGCCATTGCCATTTTTAAGAAATTTATAGACATCTTCAGCCGTCGCATTTACTTGCTCTTCCGTTAATTGATTATCCTCTAATACATAGGTGAAGGCTGTTTTTTTAAATCTTGTTAGGGCAGTACCAGATATGGTGAATTCAAAAGAACCATCAGAGTTTTGCACTATAAAAAACTCATTATCTAAGGTGTCGCCATTATTTTCAATAATAGTAATTAATTGATGTATAATTTTATTACGTTGATCATTAGATGTTATGGCAGAACTATCCTCCAACATTACAGAATAGGATAATTCGTTGTAAGCTAAGAGTTCTCCATTACGGTCATATATATTTCCCCTGGTACTTTTGATTTCTCTTTTATTGGTTTGCAGATATTCCGAAACTTCTGCATGCTCCTGTCCCTCAACAATCTGAAGAACAAAGAGGCGGTGAACCAGAACAGCAAAAAGCCCAAGGTATATACATACAATTGGAATCAATCTGGAGTTTAAGAGTTTTTTTATCTTTTCTAAAAATATATCAAACAATCCTATTCCTCCTCAGTTACTACACTGATTAACCGGTTATTCACTATATGTAATAACTTATACAATAAAATAGATGCTACAACAGTGTAGACAATTTCCGGCAATATTATTCTTACCAGGTAGTATGGAAAGTTTAGCTTTCCCCTTAATAAAAATTCAAAGCCATAATAAAGAAATCCATAGACTAAATCACTAATTGCAACAAACAGAATAGGTAATGTATAATCATCATCGGAATATATCTTATTGGCAAATCCCATAAAATACCCTATTATCATGTAAATAAATCCATAGAGTCCAATAATACTACCAAAGGTTAAATCCACCAGCAAACCACTGAAAAGTCCTATAAGCAGTCCTGTCATCCTTCCCCGCATATAAGCTGTGGATACAACAAGAATAAGTAGCAAATTAGGCATTACATTGGCTAATGCCATATAATGAAACATGGAGCTTTGTATGATATAACATATTATTATTTCTAAAAAATAAACAATCAATCGTTTCACTATGATTACCTTCTATCAATCTTTTAATGGTTCTTCTATATCTATTAATGGTTCTTTTAATTCTGTTATAATTAAGACCTCTTCCAGTCTTTCAAAATCTACTACCGGTGTAAGTAGTGCTGTCTTTGTCATATTACTGGCGTCAAGTTTTATATCACTAATATAACCAATAAGAATACCTTGTAAAAATTTATCACTGATATGGGATGTTACTACTTCATATCCGTCTTGTATTTCTGCATCTTTACTAATAAACTCTACTCTTATTTTTCCTTCATCCATCAACTGTAAATCACCTTGAACCATACAGGTATCAGAAGTTTTTATAAACATACCACTAACGGCACTTTTATCATCAATTATAGCTCTTACAATAGAATAATTATAGTGAGCCTCGATTATAATGCCTGCCAGTCCATTACCAGCAAGAACATTCATATCCTTTTCTATACCATCCTTGCTACCTTTATCTATTTTAAATACACTGTACCAATTATTGGTGTCTTTGCTTATTACACGGGCAGCCACCTTAGGATAATCAAAATATTTCTGATCCAGCTCATAAAGTTCCCTTAAACCGTCCAGTTCATATTTATCCTGTAACAGCATTTTGTTTTCATAAGATAAGACATTGACCTTTTCTTTTAACTGGGCGTTCTCTTCCAGTAGATCATTAATGCTTCTGAAGCGGTCTAATAGGTCTGATATATAAGTTCCTACCCTATTAATGCCTTTTTGCATGGGAGTTACGGCTACACCAACTGCTTCCCGTACAGGTGAAAGTTTATCAGGAAAACGGAAAGAGACAAAGATTAATATAGTGCATATCACCGTACAGGTAATTAGTACATATTTCGGATTAATATTTAAATTTGTTCTTCGTCTCATTTTACTATACCACCTAATTTATATTAGATTTTTTGGTCTTAAGGAATCTGCCAGGGATGAAAGCTTAGGGTCTTCCATAATTCTTCCCAATCCATTCACTACAGTATTAGTAGGATCTTGACAGATATTTATTTTAAGATCAGTTTCTTTCTTGATTAATTCATCTAGGCCAAAAATATTGGCGGAACCACCTGTAACATATATACCACTGTCAATTATATCTGATACAATTTCTGGTGGGGTCCTCTCCAGTATCATCTTAACCGCATCAATAATAGAATATAAATATTCGGAAATCGCCTCATATACTATACTTGAGCCAATTTCCATCTCCACGGGCAAACCTGTAACCACATCCCTACCATATACTGTAACTGAAGCTTCAACAGTAGGAAGGGCGCAGGCTAACTTCTTTTTTATATTTTCAGCTGTTTTATCACCTATATATAGATTATGGATTCGTTTTACAATACTTTTTATTGCCTCATCCAGCTTATTTCCGCCTATGGGAATTAATTTACTTAAGACTATACCTCCCAGGGATAATACTGAAATCTCTGTAGTATCAGCTCCTATATTTACCACCATTACTCCCCTGGCTGACATAACATCTAAGTCTGCACCCACTGCATCTGCAACAGGCTTTTCGACTATTTTTATTTTACCAACTTTTAAATTGGAATTGGCGATCAATTCATAAAATGATCGCCTCTCTACTTCCGTAATATCAAACGGTGTAGCTACTATATAATCAGCACCGCTGATTCCGGATATAGGATTAAATTTACCTATTTTACGCTTATTTTGTCCTCCAAGACGATGCATATAATGGGTCAACAGAGATAACATATTGGCTACATCTGCAATCACCCCATATCTTACAGGATATGTGATTTCTATATTAGCAGGGGCTTTCTCATACATGTCAAAGGCTTCATCCCCTGTTGCAATAACTGTTTTTCGATCGGCAATAGCAATCATATTCCGTTCATCTAGTACTATGCCATGCCCCTTTTTATATATTTTAATTGTGCTTGTACCTAAATCTATTCCAAACGCTTTAGCAGCCATATTAGTATTACCTCCTAAATTGTCACTTCTGTAAAAATAAACAGTTCATTCTTATATCAATCCCTGTTCTTTCAAACTTATATATCTATTATCACCAATAATAATATGATCCATAAGTGTAATCCCAACTATTTTTCCTGCCTCCATTATTCTTTTTGTGGCACGAATATCTTCTGAGCTGGGGGTTGGATCACCGCTAGGGTGATTATGTATTAGTATGATATTCACAGCTTCATACTTTAGAGCATTAATAAATATCTCCCTGGTGGGCATAATGGAGCTATTCACAGTGCCGGTTGATACTACCATATCCTTAATTATCTTATTTTTAGTATTCATCATCAGTAGCATTACCTGCTCTGTGGTAAGATGGCGCATATCCTGCATATAATAATCAGCAACGCTTTTGGGTGTTACCATATTCAAACTGTTTCTATGAACTTCCTTGGCCATACGTTTAGTCAGCTCTGTAAGACATAGTATTTGAATTGCTTTTACCCTACCTATACCATTAATTTTCTTAAGCTCATTAATAGATAGGTAATTAAGGCCCTTTAATCCAGGATAGGCAGTGGAATAATTAAGAATATTTATTGCCAAATCAATAGCCTTTTGCTTCCTTGTTCCAGTTCGAATTATCACTGCTAACAACTCTGCATCTGATAAGGCTTCTGGACCATATGTTTCGCATTTTTCATAAGGCCTTTCAGATGGCGGAAGGTCTTTTACTGTAAGATGATTTTTATTCATGATATCCTCCTTATTTCCTCTCTCCAAGAAATCAGTTGAACCATGAATATATAGATATTTATTACTATTATATCACTGGCAAAAGTATTTTGCATAAAGATTTCATTAATTTTTTATTACATAGGCTATTACTTTACAGTTTCCTCATAGAATATTTATATTTTCTTATAAATAATTATAGCAGTAATCATACCGATTATACTGCCAATGGTAATTCTAATGCGCAAACCGAAAGTGAATACTAAGATACCCAAGTTCACAGTAAGGGAGCCCGAACTAGTATCACCTATGGAGAAATCCATACCATAATTTAGCCAGGATAAAAATTCAATACTTTTAGTAATATGTCCTAGAAAACTTCCTAAGACTATACCACCCAATATCAATAAAAATAAGGCCCAATTATTTTTACCATATGTTCTTGGCATAAATGCGTGCTCCTTTTCCTTATTTCCCTTAAAATGTATAAATTTTTATTTGATTCTACCATAAATTTGTAGATTTGTATATATGAAATAAAGCTTATTGATTTAGGCCCAACTACCACTTTACAGTCTTATTAATCCCTTTTCATAAAGTTTTTGTAAAGACATTAATATGCCATATTTAGCATGATGCCAGGTCAGCCCTCCTTGGAAGAATACTGTGTATGGAGGTTTAATTGGTGCATCGGCAGATAGCTCAATGGATGACCCCTGGACAAAGGCCCCTGCTGCCATTATAACTTCATTGGTGTATCCAGGCATAGCCCAAGGCTCAGGAGTTACAAAGCTATCAACAGGTGCCGCCGCTTGAATACCTTGACAAAAAGCTATAACTGCCTCGGGAGAATTTAAGGTTATAGCCTGAATAATATCATATCTATCTTCCTTACCATCTGGCAGTACTGAAAAGCCTAGGCGCTCATATATATTGGCGGCATAGACAGCACCTTTTAGGGCTCCTGCCACCACTTGGGGCGCAAGAAAGAGGCCTTGAAATAAAGTTTGATTTAAACCCAGAGTTGCCCCCACTTCCTTGCCCAAGCCAGGAGCTGTTAATCTATAGGCAGCATTCTCTACACACTCTTTCTTACCAACAATATACCCACCTATGGGAGCTAGGCCGCCGCCGGGATTCTTAATTAAAGAACCGACACACATATCAGCTCCTACATCGGAGGGCTCTGTTATCTCAACAAATTCACCATAGCAATTATCTACCATACAGATTATATCTGGTTTCAGCGTCTTTAAAAATGTAATAAGTGAGCCAATCTGTTCAACGGATAAGGTTTTCCTATTGGCATAACCCTTGGACCGCTGGATTGTAGCAAGTTTAGTGCGACTATTAACCGCTGCCTTAATACCCTCCCAGTCAAAACCACCATCTGGTAATAAATCCACCTGGGAATAAGTAATACCATACTCAGCTAAAGAACCCTTAGCTTCGGTAATGCCAATAACTCCTTCTAAGGTATCATAGGGTTTTCCAACCGGTGATAAGATCTCATCTCCTGGTCTTAAATTACCAGAAAGGGCTATGGTTAAAGCATGGGTTCCACTGACCAGCTGAGGTCTTACCAGGGCATCCTCTGTATTAAAGATATCGGCATATACACTCTCTAAAGTATCTCTACCTAAATCATTATAACCATATCCAGTAGTTGCAGCAAAATGTGTATCACTTAAATAATTCTTCTGCATGGCTTTTAATATTTTAAGCTGATTGTATTCAGCATTAGCATCTATTTCAGAAAATCGTCCTTTTAACTCCTCTTCTATTGTATCACAAAAACTTAGTATTTTCGCATCAATGCCCATAGTTTCATAGACTTGATTTAATTTTTGATTTAACACAATGATTAGCCTCCTATTTGCTTAGCCTTTAGTATATTTAACATATCTGCTAGTATATCTTCTTCACTTTTATAATTATCTTTATCCATCCATATGGCATCTTTTTCTCTTTTAAACCAGGTAATCTGGCGTTTTGCAAAATGCCTGGTATCCCGTTTGAGAATTTCAATTGCTTGCTCTAATGAACACTTACCTTCTAAATATGGAATAATTTCTTTATAGCCTAATCCCTGCATTGATACCAGATCCTTAGAATATCCCTTATCCAGTAAGGATTTTACCTCTTCCACCAGTCCCTTATTCACCATAATATCAACTCTTTTATTAATATTCTCATAGAGATACTTACGGTCTCTATTTAAAACAAAATAGCAGAACTGATAGGGTGAGATTTTATCTTTCTGCTCCTTATTATGGTCAGAGATTTTACTGCCTGTCAGTTTGGCATATTCCAGGGCTCTAATAACCCGCTTCACATTGTTAGGATGTATTGCCTTAGCACTTTCTGGATCAACCTTTTGAAGCATATCATGGAGAATATGGCCTCCTTCTTCCTTAGCCAATTGCTCTAGTTCTTCTCTATAACTAGAGTCAGTTTCATTCTCTGTAAAATCTATATCATAAAGCACTGCCTGGATATAAAAACCTGTTCCACCTACTAGGATAGGTATTCGATTATTATTATATATCTGCTGGATATACTTTATAGTATACTGCTGAAATTTGACCACATTAAATTCTTCATCAGGTTCCAGAAAATCAATCATATAATGGGGTACCCCTTCCATTTCTTGCGGGCTTATTTTGGCAGTTCCAATATCCATATACTTATACACCTGCATAGAATCACAGGATATAATCTCTCCATTAACAGCCTTAGCCAATTTAATAGAAAGTTCTGTTTTGCCCACAGCTGTAGGACCCGCCAATATAATTAGGGGTTTATTATGCACTCTATTATTCATGTCCTCCTCCATGTACTTATTCTTTAACTAGGCCTTCTTTTCTACACTATTCTCTTAAATTTCTTCTCCAATTCATACTGACTCATTGATATAATAACTGGTCTGCCGTGGGGACAATTATAAGGATTATCTAGGGTTAATAACTCTTGGATTAGAGATGATGCTTCCTCAGTAGAGAAAGAGTGATTAGCCTTTACTGCTGCCTTACATGAAAGGGAGGCTAGCTTCTCCAATATTAAAACTGGGGTATTGGTCGGGATTTCACCAGTTAAATCATCTATAAACTCCAATAATAACTCCCTCTCAGATAAACCATAAAGATCGGCAGGAACCCCGCGAACAGAATATTCATTTCCTCCAAAGGCTTCAATTTCATATCCTATTTGCTTTAATGTATCCTTATATTTTGCTATAGCTTCCTGTTCTTTCAAAGTTAGGGTAAGAATAATCGGTGGCATTAGCATTTGGGATTGATAGGTTTTCTCCTTAGCTGCTGCCATTATTCTTTCATATAAAACCTTTTCATGGGCCGCGTGTTGATCAATAATAAATAATTCTTTATTATATTCCACTAGCCAGTAGGTAGAGAAGATTTGTCCTATAATTCTGTGCTCTGCCATTGCCTCCTTGGACAAAAAGGGAGAGGCTTTGCTTTCTGCCATATCAGGCATATCCAATGTTAATTGTTTGGTATCAGTTAAAATAACTACTTCTCTTTCATTAATTATTTCATCCTTTACCTCATGCCCTACTGGAGCTTCCCTTACATGTTCGATTTCATATTTTTTAATATCCTCTATTTTATTTTCTATCTCACTGGCTATATTGGCTATTGTGGCTTCTTTTCTTCTATTTTCTTCAAAGGGCTCAGGTAAACTTACTATTTTCTCTTTTGCTTTGTTTTTTTCATTAGCCAATGAGATCTTTGGTATCATCTCCCTACTGCTAAGGGCAGTTCGTATGGTTTCTATTGTTAGCTGATAGATTTCCTCACTGTTCTTAAACCTTATCTCTCTCTTTTGGGGATGAACATTAACATCAATAAATAAGGGATCAATCTCGTAATATAAGGATACAAAAGGATATCTATGCTGCATTAAATAAGGTCTATATGCCTCCTCAATGGCCTTTGTTATAATTGTGCTTTTAATGTATCTTCCATTGATATAATAATTTTCAAAATTCCTATTACCCCTGTTAATTATAGGTTTAGCTATATATCCATGGATTTTAACATTTTCAGTAGCGGCTTCTATATCCACCAATTCTCTTACCACTTCACGGCCATAGATATTATAAATAATATCCTTAGTGTTATTATTCCCAGAGGATTGAAGCTTTACTTGATTATTTATAATGAACTTAAATGACGTCTGGGGATGGGATATCATAATACGTTCCATTAAATCACTGATATAACTTCCTTCTGTTTGAGGAGATTTAAGAAACTTTCTTCTAGCTGGCGTGTTATAGAATAGGTTTCGAACCAAGATGGTAGTACCACTGGGGCAGCCAATCTCCTCTATGGACTTTTCTACTCCCCCTTCGATAATGTAGCGACATCCACTTAAAGCAGATGGAGTTTTAGTTATTAACTCCACCTGTGCCACTGCAGCTATACTGGATAATGCCTCCCCTCGAAATCCAAGGCTAGTCACTGTAAGAAGATCCTCTGCTGTTCGAATTTTACTGGTTGCATGTCTTTTAAATGCCACTGGGATATCTTCCTTCTCTATTCCAGAACCATTATCCGTTATTCTAATTAAACTTAAGCCGCCATCCTTTATTTCAACGGTAATAGCAGAAGCTCCGGCATCTATGGCATTTTCAATTAATTCCTTTACCACAGCGCTGGGGCGTTCAACCACTTCTCCGGCAGCAATCTGATTAATTGTGGATTCATCTAGTAGATGTATCATAGGTCTAATCCCCTTCCTAACTTTAGCCTAGGTTAATAATTTTTTATATACAATTATCTAACTTCTTTTGTATTTCATATAATTTATTCATAGCATCTATCGGGGTGATTCTGGATAAGTCTATATCCCGAAGCTCCATAACTATATCATCACATCTGGTATAAGTAAATAAGGATAATTGTTCTTCCTCACTTTCTTTAACAGCTTTACTATTTCTTCTCTTAGAATTCTGGTTAGTACTATTATTTGATATAATATCAGGTTCAATCTTTCTAGCCTTTTGCGCCAAGTCGTTGTGGGATAATTCTTTAGCTATATCTGCTGCCCTTTTAAGTACATTCTCGGGAACACCAGCCAGCTTGGCCACTTGGATACCATAACTTTTATCAGCTCCGCCTTTGACAATTTTACGCAAGAATACAATATCATCGCCTACTTCTTTTATTGCAATACAGTAATTATTAACTCCATCTAACTTGCCCTCCAGTTCAGTTAATTCATGGTAATGGGTTGCAAATAAAGTTTTAGCTCCAACCGATGAGGCAATATATTCTACCACCGCCCAGGCAATACTTAAGCCGTCAAAGGTACTGGTACCCCTACCTATCTCATCTAAGATCAGCAGACTGTTTTTGGTTGCATTTCTAAGGATATTAGCCACTTCAGTCATCTCAACCATAAAGGTACTTTGACCTGAAGCCAAATCGTCTGAAGCCCCAACTCTGGTAAAAATCCTATCTACTATGCTGATATCTGCACTGTCTGCTGGTACAAAACTACCTATCTGAGCCATCAGTACAATTAGGGCTGTTTGCCTCATATAAGTAGATTTACCTGCCATGTTGGGTCCAGTTATAATGGATATACGATTCTTCTTACAATCCAGAATAGTATCATTAGCAACAAACATGTCATGGGAGGTCATTTTTTCTACCACCGGATGCCTACCATTCTTAACTGTAATTGATCCTGAGGTGTTCATTTCAGGCCTAACATAATTATTTTGTTCAGCCACTAGGGCCAAGGATGAAAACACATCGATTTTAGCTACAGCTTTAGCAGTACTTTGAATCCTACTAACTTCTGCTGCTATCCTATCTCTGATTTCACAAAACAAGTCATACTCTAAGGAGAATAATTTATCTTCTGCTCCCAAGATAATATCTTCTAATTCCTTTAATTCCGTTGTAGTATAACGTTCTGCATTGGTTAGGGTTTGCTTTCTTGTCCAAGAATCAGGAACTAGGTTTTTATAGGAGTTAGTCACTTCAAGATAGTATCCAAACACCTTGTTAAACTTAATTCGCAAATTCTTAATACCTGTGGCTTCCCGCTGCCTTGCCTCCAGTTCCATAAGCCAGTTCTTACCTTCAGTCTTGGCACTTCTTAGACGGTCTACCTCATCATTATAACCAATTTTAATGATGCCCCCTTCTTTTGTGGTAATAGGAGGCTCATCTTCGATTGATTTATCAATTAACGAGAAAATATCTTCTAGCGTATCTAATTGCTCTGTGACTGTTTCTAGCAGGTTTGCCTTATTATGACTCTTTTCAGAATTTAGCATATTTACCAGTAGGTATTTTATATGGGGAAGCATGGATAGAGAAGACTTAAAGGCTATAAGATCCCTAGGATTGGCACTTTTATAACTTACCTTACTCATTAATCGTTCTAAGTCATATATAGGACCTAGTTATTCTCTTATTTCCTCTCTTACTATCATATTATCCTTAAATGAACTTACAGCTTCAAGCCGCTCATTAATCATATCCAAATCAATCAGAGGCTGCTCAAGAAACTTTCTAAGTAATCTGGCACCCATGGCTGTCATTGTCTTATCCAATACCCAGAGCAGGGATCCCCTTTTTTGTTTCTCCCTAATTGTTTCTGTCAGCTCTAAGTTACGTATGGTTGAGCTATCTAGGAGCATAAACTTCTCATAATTATAAGGATTAATTCTAGTAATGTGGGACAGGGCTATCTTCTGTGTCTCTCTAAGATACTGCATAACACAGCCAGCGGCTATTACCCCTATGGTATAATCTTTTAATCCTAAACCATCTAAAGAACCTACATTAAAATGTTCCTTTAAAGAGCGCACACAAAGATCATCATCGAAATACCAAGGCTCCAATGATGATATTGAAATGTTCTTATATAATTTTAAGGCCTCTATATCAATGCCACTAACCATAAAGGTATCATTGCAGATAATTTCTGAAGGAGACCACTTATATATTTCATCTGTCAATTTTCTGTTGTTATCCAGTTCAGTTAGATAAAAGTCCCCTGTGGTTACATCCACTATGGAAATACCATATGCTGTTGTAGTATGTACAATAGCCATTAAATAGTTATTTTTAGTCTCATCTAGGGATTGGGAGCTGGTATTAGTTCCAGGAGTAACTACCCGGACCACCTCCCTTTTAACAATTCCTTTGGCAGTTTTGGGGTCCTCAACCTGTTCACATATCGCTACCTTATAACCTTTATCTATTAATTTGCTAAGATAATTATCTACAGCATGATGGGGAATCCCGCACATGGGAGCCCGTTCCTTCTGACCATAGTCTTTTCCAGTTAGGGTAATTTCCAGCTCTTTAGAACAAATTAAAGCGTCCTCAAAAAACATTTCGTAGAAATCCCCTAATCTATAAAACAAATTACAATCTTTGTATTCATTTTTTGTGTTTAAATACTGCTGCATCATGGGAGTTATTTTTGCCATAATGAAGTTCCTTTCTTATGTCTTTCTTATGTAATTTATACCCTCTGTTATATAGTCAATACCCATAAATATGTATGTCCCTATAAGTCATAGACTTTAGGATATTGACTATGCTACACTTCCATTAATATATCTACTTCATTTCATTTAGTCAATAATAGCCCACTCACCTTTTTCTAGGAAATCATTGGCAGCCTGCTCTGAAGCATTAATAATTTCCTGAGAGTATCCTATTAGGCTCAGTAACTTAATGGCATTTCTTGATACTGCCCTACCGGGATATAATTTATAATCAAACTCAATTTGGTCATTAATTATCTGCTCCTGGAAATGGTAATTGGAATAATACCTCTCCAGAATATAGGTTAATTCTATATCATGGGTTGCCGCAATTACCATAGTGTTTTTCTCTGCTAAGGATGCAAGAATCCTTGATGAAGCTGCAATTCTCTCCAAGGTATTGGTTCCCCTTAGGACTTCATCTATGAAACAAAGAACCGGTATCTTAGGATTAACTCGGTCCAAAATCCGCTTAAGGGATTTAATCTCAACTATATAATAACTTTCATTTTTAAAAATATTATCCCTTAGGGCCATGGAGGAGTAGATCACAAAGAAACTAGCCCTATAATTAGTACATAGGGATGTATATATTGTCTGTGACAGTATGGCATTTACCGCCAAAGCCTTGATAAAGGTGGATTTTCCCGAAGCATTGGAACCAGTAACTAAGACAGACCCTTCCTCTGAGATGGAATTTACTACAGGTTCCTCCAAAATAGGATGATATAGATCAGTTGCACTCAATATAGGTTTATCACTTTCCACCAGTTCTGGTTCACAGTAATAATCTAGCAAAGTACGAAAAGAGGCAACAGCAATCATACTATCTAGGAGGCCTATATTGGTATACATACTAATCAAGGTCTCTTGGTTCTTCTTGAGAAAACTTAGCATGGAGTTAAACTTAATTAGATCTATATGAAACAACATTCTAAAATAATCAAAAACAATTTCAATAATATTGTTGCTTACATTTTTAGCAGTGACAAATATAGAACCTCTCTTAAAATTACGAAATTTTACTGAAGCTTTCACTAGATCATCACAATAGCTTTTAAGTTCAGGTATGTCAAGTTTTGCAATTCCATTAATACCGTCTAAAATCCGTAGGATAAAAGCAAATAAGGTCAGGTGATGCTCAATCTTTCCCTTTTTGTTTAGATACTGAATAATATTATTAATTGCAAAGGCAAAGGTTGCCAGGCCACCAATAGAAGGCACAATAAAAATCAGTATAATAGAAATAAGCAAACCAAATGCCATTATATAATGGGGTATATTACTTTTAAATTTTAATTCGTCCAGTCGATTTATATATTCATAGGCTGATATCTTATGAAGCTTTCCTATATTATTAAGCTGTACTTGTAGATCTACTCTCTGCTCCTCCTTGTTCTGAAAAAAGGTAACTAATCTATTTCTCTCTTGTAATTCTTCATTGGAAAACAGAGGTTTTCTCAAGATAGCATAAAGATACTCTTCCCCTGCGGCGCTTTGAGTATTATTTAACATCATATAGATCTCATCCATGTCCACATCATTCCAGGTGATATCATCTACATCCATGGTATCGTCTTTTATAGAATAATAGTATTCAGCAATAGATTTATACTTCTCACTAGTATATTCATCCTGGGGTACATCCCCCCACTGCTTAAGCAACTGAATTTTAAGTTTCTTTTCTCTAGATCTTTTATTGATAATTCCCCAGATAAATAAAGCACTAATTACTGTTATTATAATCAAAATGTAATTTATAATTTCTCCCATCGTATCTCTCCTATTATCATATCAAGAAGTTTCCATATTACTACATTATAGGTTTTTATGACTGCTCTGTCAATGTAAAGTAGGTACTTAGATGATAATTGGATAAATACTGCTTTAGCATAGCAGAAAGTAGCTGCCGCAATAGTTTAAGGATACGCCTGTGCATCCTTATATATTATTGCGACAGCTACTTTTAACAATTATTATTAGTCATTAATATATCTTACGTATTTTAAAGGTTGTCTGTATGTCATACTGGATATCTTAATTCCATCTCTCTTATTACTAGCATGGATGATTTTATTGTCACCAATATAGATACCTACATGATTGATATATCCTGAGGTGTTATTACCATAGAATACAAGATCACCGGGCTTTAATTGAGTTCTAGAAATCGTCTTGCCTCCCTTAGCCTGTTGTCTTGAAGTTCTTGATAAAGAAATACCTAATACCTTACTATAGAGTTCTTTTGTAAATCCTGAACAGTCAACCCCTTTGGTTAAACTGTTGCCACCCCATCTATAGGGATAGCCTAAATACTTCTTAGCAGTATTAATAAGAAGAACCCGTTTGGAGGATACACCAGCACCATATTGCACTTCTTCTAAGGTAAATGCACTGGTCAATTTATATGATAAATCAACAAATTCCTTTGATACATAGCCAACTGTACCATCTTCCTCATCACTATCTAGACTAATTTTAACCCATTTGTTATAATCTTCACCATAGGTTACAACCAATGGATCAAGGACTATAAGTTCTTCCCCTACTGCTACCTGTTCAATCATTTCTGAATTTACAGTAGGCTCTTTTCTAACGTTAAGGACCTTAGCATCATTATTAACCGTTGCTACTAAAACTGCAACTTCTTTTGCTAAATTAGAAGCTTTAGTTCCGGTTATTAAATAACTGCTATCTACATAGCCAGTAATTTTACCTGATTTTATCTTAGCCCATCCGCTTTCTTGATCTATCTCAAGTATCTCACAACCACCATTTTTAGGTAGTTTGGCAATTATTTTCTCATTAGTACCTGGCTTCTCGCGAATATTCAAATTATTATTTACATTGGCGATGCCCACATTATCAAACCCAGGCATTGGTATATCACTAAGAGACATATTAGTTATATTGCTATCAGTGGAATATTGGTTATTATTGTTTTTGTCATACATATAACCAGCAATTGATATCTCATATGCTGCATAAGCAGGTTTAGGATTAGTCAACAACACAACTGTTCCAGCTACACATCCTAAGGTTAGCTTAATAAATTGTCTGTTCATTTGATAATCCTCCAGAATTTTCATTATACTATAACTTCATTTTATTATAAGTATAGTTTAAATGTTAACAAATATTACATAATTGTTAAATTTGTTACGTGGATATTATAACAAAACCAGTATATTTTGTCAACTATATGTCAAACTTATTTTAAAATTATGTTAATATATAGAAAATGGGTAGTTATTTATTGTATAGGATATTCTTATAAATTTCCTATACAATAAATAACTACCCCATTACAAATACTTTGCATGAGGTAGATAAATTTACATCTTATATAATTATACAGATTAAACCGCCGTTGCTGTCATTTATGATCTTCTGCATAGTTTCTTGTAATTTTAATTGACTTTCATCAGTCAATTTATTAATCTTGGTGTTAATACCGTCACTTACCAATTGACTTACAGTTTTTCCAAATATATTGGTCTCCCAGATGCCATCTGGATTTTCCTGTGCATTGGCGATTATGTAGTTTTTAAGGTCCTGTGCCTGGGCTTCGGAACCAACAATTGGTGCTACTTCTGTTAATATGTCTGCTTTTATCATATGGATAGAGGGTGCAGACGCCTTAATCTTAACACCATATTTGTTTCCATGTTTCATTACCTCAGGACTTTCGATTGTTATCTCATCTTGCATGGGTGTAACAACTCCATAACCTTTTGCCCTTACCTGGTCACAAGCATAGGCCACCTTCTCAAATTCCGCCTTTTTAGCTGCTAACTCTTTTAAAGTTGAGATTAATTGATACTCACCAGATATAGACACCCCTATAAGATCACTGAGTATTTGATAATAGTACATATCATCTAACTCAACATTAACCTTAACACTGCCGTCATCTAAGTTAACTTGTTCTACTTTGAATCGTTTTACGTAATCACTATTAGTATTAAAGCTTCCAGTCTTAGCATCTCTGATTTCAGTAATATTTTGAAATATTTCTTTAACCGTAGCAATCAAATCAGCCTTAAGCCAATGATCTTGAGGTAACATCTCAGCCCATTTTGGCATATAGAAATCCAGCTCTGATATAGGAAATGCATTAAGGATGCTTTCCATTATGCGATTAATATCCTCTTTCCTTAGCTGATCACAGTTAACTGGAAGGACTGTAACATCATACTGATCAGCTATCTCTTCTGCAATTTTAATAGTTTCACTAGAATATGGCCTGTTAGTGTTTAGCACAACAATAAAGGGTTTGCCCAGTTGCTTTAACTCCTCTATTGTTCTTGCTTCAGCTACCTTATAACTTACTCTAGGGATTTCACCAAAACTTCCATCAGTAGTAATCACAACTCCTATGGTTGAATGGTCATTAATAACCTTCTTGGTACCTAATTCGGCGGCTTGGGTAAAAGGAATTTCATAGTCAAACCATGGGGTTTTAACCATTCTTTCATTTTCTCCTTCTATATGTCCTGATGCTCCTTCTACCATATATCCAACACAATCAATTAACCTAATTTTAACTTTTGTTTCCTCATCCAGAGCGATTTCGGCTGCTTCCTTTGGTATGAATTTAGGTTCTGTGGTCATAATTGTTTTACCAGCAGCACTTTGTGGCAACTCATCGACAGCTCTTTCCCGGCTATGAATATCCTCGATATTGGGAATAACCAGTAGATCCATAAACCTCTTTATAAAGGTAGACTTACCTGTTCTAACCGGTCCTACCACACCTATGTATATTTCACCGCCTGTCCGAGCCTGAATATCATTATAAAGATCAAACTGCCCTAACATATGACAACCTCCTTATGGTTATAGTTAATGATATGCAGGGCAGTATAATTCTATGATATTAGTAGTATACAGTTTTTATTAAATATTTTATTGCACTAATCCCAATCTAAGGTGCTATATTCTTTTCGTTTATCCCTAACAAGCAGGTCATTTACAGCATCTATTGGGGCCTTTCCTTCAAATAAAACCTCATTGATTTTCTCTACGATGGGCATCTCCACATCATATTTCTTAGATAGCTCAAAGGCAGCTTTTGCACAGTTTACACCTTCTACTACCTGGTTGACTTTCTTAATAGTCTCTTCTAAGGAGTAGCCTTGTCCAATTAGGTAACCAGCATTACGATTGCGACTATGCTTACTGGTGCAAGTTACAAACAAATCTCCGATTCCTGATAAGCCTGAGAAGGTCTCCATCTTTGCTCCCATTTTAATACCCAGACGGGTAATCTCAGCTATTCCACGGGTCATTAGAGCAGCTTTGGTATTATCTCCTAGATTTAAACCATCAACAATACCTGCTGCCAGGGCAATAACATTTTTTATGGATCCACCTAACTCAATGCCGACTATATCTGGACTGGTGTAAACCCGGAAAACATCATTCATGAAAACATCCTGGATAAACTTTGCTGTCTCTTTAGTAGTGGCACCAACAACAATAGTGGTAGGTATCCCCCGGCTCACTTCTTCTGCATGGCTAGGTCCAGATAAGACTGCTATATCTGCCTGAGCTATCTCTTCATTGATGATGTCAGATAAAGTGTAGAAAGTACCATACTCAATCCCCTTGGAGACATTAACAATAATCTGGCCCTTTTTTATATATGGACTGGCAGCTTTTGAAATTTCACGAATATAGGGAGAAGCTACTGCCATAACGATAATATCTTTATCTTTACATGCCTCTTCCAGATTCAAAGTGATTTTAATATCCTCAGAAAGCACTGCACCAGGTAGGTTTTTTAATGATTTTCTGTTCCCCTCCAGGTCCTTGGCTTCCTTCTCAATTTTAGTATATATGGTTACTTCATGTCCATTGCCTGATAAAAGGATGGCCAGTGCACATCCCCAGGTACCTGCACCTAAAATACTAATCTTTTTCATTCCAACCTCCTCACATTTACATAGATGAGTAAATCCATGTAAATGATATCAAAGTGTTTATTTTTTATCCTTTATATTAATCTTCTGTCCTAATTTATTTTCTGTACCATTTATAAGCCTTTTGATATTAGATCGATGTTTAATAAATGCCAATGCCATGAAAACCAATGATATA